>NZ_JBLWAH010000002.1:0-201698 GCF_048284715.1 Mycoplasma milvi
ATATTTTCCTATAGTTGTTAATTCAGGTGCATTAAATTCTTGAATGCCTGAATTACAGAATGCGCCTCATGTACCAAGATAAGTTTCAAAATAACCATCTTCTATTGTTGTTAATCTATTAAATGTGGCTTTTTTAAGCGTTTCTAAGTCTTTAAACGCCTTTGGATTCAATGATTCTAGTGAGTTCATTTCTACTTCAGTAATTTTAGTGTTGGCAAAAGGCTTTTCTCCTAAAGAGGTTATATTATTAGCAGTAATTTTTCCTTTTAATAATGTAGAATTAAATGCATAATCACTAATAGAATTTACATTTTCAAAATTAAAGTCTTTAATTTTTGAACCATAAAAACTTGACCTTCCAATATATTTAACATTTGAACCTTCAAATTCATTTAGTTGAGTATTTGCAAATGTAAAATCACCAATCCTTTCAAGTTTTGGAGCGAGCACTTTAGTTAATTTACTAAAGTTTTGAAAAACACCATCAATGCTTCTTGTATCTATAATTCTTATGTTATCAGCAGTAAATTCTTTAAGTGTGTTTTTTGAATCTGCAAATAGATATTTTGTATCTATTTTTTCAACACCAACATTAGCTTTTATTAAAGCGACATTTTTTAATGCATCATCTGAAATTTCATGCAATTTAGGCGCATTTAGCTCACTAATCTTTGTGTTGCTTAATGCACCAGATTTTATTGTCTCAGTGTTTTCTAGGTTAATTTCTTTTATTGATGTATTTGCTAATGCATAGTTTCCTAATGTAATTAATTTAGTTGATGGAAGATTTTTAATTGCTGTATTAGCCAATGCATAATCGCCAATAGTTTCTAACACAGGGAAATTATATTCTGTAATATTTTTGTTTTTATAGAACGCATATGAACCTAATGATTTTAGTTTTGGAGCTTCAAATGTTGCTAAATCACTAGCAGCACTAAAGGCACCAACCTCATTGCTACCATAAGTAATGGTTTCTAGCGCTTCGAATTTAGCTGATGTAATCTTTTTCATTCCTCTAAATGCTTCAGCAGGTAATTTGACTAAAGCTTTCATTTCAATTGTTTGTATATTATCATTTTTCGTAAATGAATCTGGATCTATTCGTGTAACCTTATTTGCTACTAGATTAATAATATTATTGTGTCTAAAGGCTTTTTCTCTAATATCTAAAGCTTCTGGAATATCTACATTTGTTAAGTTTTCACATGCATCAAATGCCCCAACCCCTATATATTGAACCTTAGGTAAAGATACTGTAGTTAATGCCTTGTTTGTATCAAATGCACCAACAGATGTTTTTC
Source organism: Mycoplasma milvi (assembly GCF_048284715.1). NCBI lineage: Bacteria > Bacillati > Mycoplasmatota > Mollicutes > Mycoplasmatales > Mycoplasmataceae > Mycoplasma > Mycoplasma milvi. The sequence continues at coordinate 1,305 of NZ_JBLWAH010000002.1, forward strand.
CATATTCTTCATTAACTTTTCAATCATTAATTCTAAGTAAGTTATTAAATGAAATAGATTTAAGTAGTGGGTTCTTGGCAAAAGCACCTGATTCCAATGCTTTAACTTCATTCATCTCTACATTAACTAAATTCTTAGATCCTGCGAATGCATATTCTCCAATAGAAGTAACTTTGTTTGCTACAACTTCTGTTAGTAGTGAGTTAAGAAAGGCTCCTGAGCCAATTGTCTCTACGTTACTAAAGTCTAGTGATGTAAGTGTTGAATTTTTAAAAGCATAATTACCAATAGTTTTTAATTTAGGAGCAATAAGTGCTTTAATTTTAGCTTCTTGGAAGGCTCTTTCTCCAATATTTTCTAAGCTTGCAGCACTAATTGTTAAATTAGATTGTGAATTGTAGAATGCTTTAGCTGAAATATTTTTTAAGCTAGGAACATTAAGACTATTTAAAGTATTTAATTCTTGGAATGCACTTAGTTCATTGCTGTCAACATTATCCATTGTTTTAGCGCTATTTAATGTAATATCATTGATTACTTTGTTACGAGCAAAGGCTCCAACTGGAATGGTTTCTAAAGCTTGTAGTGTTATAGATTTAAGTAAGTTGTTTCCAGCAAAAGCATATTTACCTGCTGTAGTTACTTTAGGTAAGTTAAGTGATACCAGTTGAGTGTTATAGAAAGCTTTATCACCTACTAAAGCTAATTCAGGAGCTGAAATTACTGCTAATGCTGAGTTTTCAAAGGCATGAGCTCCAACAGCAGTAGCTTTACTTAGTGTTAAATTAGAAATGCTAGAATTTTTAAAAGCGTTTTCACCAATAGTCTTAACTTCAGGCAACACTAAAGTTCTTAGTACTTTATTATTAGCAAATAATCCATCAGGAATATTTTCGAGCACAGGAAGTGTTAAGTTAGTTAAAGCAATATTGTTATCAAATAAACTTGTGTTACTTTCACCAGCTGAAATGGTTCTTAAACTAGCAAATGAAGCACTTCTAAGGCCAGTATCATTTGCAAATACGTCATTTGGTAATGATGTAACTGAATTAAATTGCACACTAGATAAATTTGGGTTATTAGCAAATGCTTTAGATCCAATAGTTTTTAATTTTGGAGCTACTAAAGTCACAATTCTAGTATTATCAAATGCATTATTGTACACTTGAGTAACTTCTGGAGCAATAATGGTACTTAATGAAGTTACATCTTTAAAGGCATTAGCTGGAATTATGTCAATGTGTCCTAAATTAATGCTCTTAAGTCCATTAAATTTAAATGGAGTTCCATTTACTTCCCTTAAATTAGGAAAAGCAAATGAATAATTTGAACTAGCTGACTTATAAGTATTATCAAAAGCATCAGCTTCTACTTTTCATACTTGTGGCAACACATAGTCACCTGGCTGTAAATTATCCACTCTAATTAAAATCCCATTACTAATAGTAAATGTAGCTTGATTCATTTCAATAGTTACATTGCCTTTAGCAAATGGTGCATAGTTATTAAAGTAGCTGGTTTCAACTGCTTGCATTGCTTGTTGCACCATTGAAGGTTTGATTAGTTTTGGATCTTCAATTTTTGCAACATATTCAGTAATTTTAGCTGGGTTTACTACTTTTAAGTAGTCATAAGCTTCAATTTCAGCTTTATATTGCATTTTAAGATTGTTTGTAGTTGCTTCATTAATTTGATTTTGTGGTTGAACTGTAGTTAATAAATATGTGGCAAATTCATCAATTTTATTTTCATTTAGCAATTGCAATAAATGTTCTTTATATTGAGCTTTTTCATTGTCTTCAAGTGCATCAAAACCACTTGTTAACTCATCAAGATATTTATCATAAATTGCTCGACTAATATCATTTTTAACTGTTTGATAGTAAGTTAATACATCAATAAAGTCTTTAATTTCAAGCTCTTGATTAATTTTTTGTTGTAATTGTTCTTTAGCTTGTGGAGTAACTTTACTATCATTTAAAATAAGGTAATTATTTAATTGTTCTTTAGCTGCTTGCAAGTATTTTGTACGGTAGCTTGTTAGTATTTCTTCAAATTTAGCATGGGTTTGAGCATAATCTAAACTAAGATCAATACCATTAATTGCGTTAATTAAATTTAACACAGTAGGTTGATCAAAGAAGACTAAGTTTGGTAATTTACTTGTTATAAAAATGTTTGCTTCACTAAGTAAATGAATTTGATTCTTGCTAAACTTGTTAAATGCTTCTAAAGTAGGTTCAATCGCAATATTAGCTAGCATATCAAGAGCTTTAGTTTTTAAAATATTAATTTTAGCATCATATCCATTGATTAAGGTTTCCAAGCTTCCTTTTGCTTGAGCTAAGTTATCTTTTGAAGCTGTTTGTAGTACTTCTTTAACGAAAGCGCTGTTGCTTGCTTGGTTTATTTCTCCAATGTATTTAGTGATATTGTTAGCGGAAATATATTCAAATGAGTTTGAGACTTGCTTTTTAGCCCATTCTTGGTAACGAGCAAAATCTTTTGCTTGAATCAGATCAAGGATTTGTTGTAATTGTTCTTCAGTTACAAGTGATCTTTTTAGTATTTCACTCTTAAACTCAACAATATCTTGTTCACTAAGACAAGGGAATTTTTCTTTTGTATTTAAGATTACATATAAGCTATTGATATTTCTAGCTTCTTGCATTACATTTTGAAATTCTTCAATTTCATTGTAATTATCTTTCATTTGTTCTAATTGAGTTAGAAGTCTTTGTTTCATTTCATTACTATAACTTGTGAAATGTTCATTAATTTCATTACTATAAATTTCAAATAGTTGATTTGCTACACTAGCTTGTGCTTCTTGTTGAAGTTTTTCCAATGTAGCTAAGTTTTCTGCAGAATATTGAACAATTGCTTTAACTTTGTTATCTAAAGAATCACGTAAAGCAGCTGTAAATTCCCGTGCTTGATTATTTTTAATAAACTCAATAATTTCATTTCTTAAATTATTAAAGTTTGCTTCTTTAGCAGCTTGTAAAATAGCATTATAAGGTTCTGATTCAAGTTTATTTTGAGACTTAATTTGGGTTATAAAGTCATCATATTGTTGTTTAGATAATCTCTTTTGTAACTTATTGAGTTCAACAATATAACTTGCTTGCTTATCTGCTAATAATTTATTAAAAGCATTTGTGCTTTCTTCCTTATATTGATTATAGATATCAAATAATGGCTTAATATCAATTGTTTTATCACTATTAGTTTGTAATTTTTCTTTAATTTCACTTGATAAATATTTATTTGACAAGAGATCTTGTTTAATAATGTTTTTATATCAAACTAATAAGCCATTTACAGCTGCTTGATATTTAGCTAATGAATTAATATTTAAATCAATGCTGCTATCTAATTGTTGATTAAATACCTTAAAGGTATTTTCTTTTACAAATGCAGTTAATTCACTTGCTTTTGCTTGTAAACTTGTTGCTTTTGCTTTAAGTTCGCTTAAATATTGGTCTACTTTTGTAACACTTGCAGCTCCTGCTATTAATTTAGTAGTTTCTTCTTTAGCTTCTGGTGTTACAAAATCATAAATTTTGTCTACTTTTAGTTCATTTAGCGCATTATCTTTGGCTTCTTGTACTGGATTAGAACAAGCTACTGCTAAGCTTGAAACTCCAGTTAATGAGACCCCAAGTATTGATGCACTAATCAGTTTTGTTTTTACTTTTTTATGCATATCGGATGCTCCTTTGTTTAGTTTGTTTATTCATTCATTTTAATTATTTCAAAAAAAAAAAAAAAAAACAAAGGGTGAGCAAGACTACACCATAATACTAAACAATTATTTTGTATCAAAAATAATAAAAAATCACAACCATATGATTAGTTGTGATCAATTTAATACATTAAGTATATATTAGTTGCTTTTTGCTACACGTGGACGAACTACGTGGTAAGGCATTAAAGCAATAAATCTAGCTCTTTTAACTGCATTTGCTACTTTTCTTTGGTGTTTAGCACATGTACCTGTTGATGATTTAGCTTTGATTTGTCCTGTAGCTGTTACAAATTTGTTTAATAATTCAACATTTTTGTAATCTACATATTCCATGTGGTTATCACAAAATTCGCATGATTTTCTTCTTCCGAAAGCTTTTTTGTTACGTTTAATGAAAGCCATAATTGTCTCCTTTATTAATCTAAATCATTTCCAAAGTCAAATAAGGCAGAAATGTCTTGTTCAACTTCATTTGATTTAGCTTCGTTATTATTAATTTCAGTAGTTACATTTGGAGTTTGTTTTTTTTCAACAGATGAATAATCAATGTTTTCATTTCTGGTATATGTACGTTGATTATTATTTGCTGGTGCATTGTTAAATGTTGGTGTAAAGCTATTATTTACCACTGGTGCAGCGTTATTTCTCATGTCGCGCACAGCTTTAGATTCAAGTGGCACTACACGATCTACGGTAACATCTAGTGATCTAACTAATTGGTTAGTTTGATTACTATTGTATGTTGATGAATGTAATGAACCTTCAACTAAGATTAAGGCACCTTTAGGCAAGTTATTGGCAATGAATTCAGCTGATTGTCTTCAAGCTACTAGCGGAATAAAATCAGTGATTTCATTGTTACTTCCAAAACTTGGTCTATTTACTGCAAGTGTTAATCTAACATATGCAATGTTATTTGAGGTATGTGATAATTCAGGTGTACTGGTTATACGACCAACAAGTGTAATTTTGTTATACATGCTACTCCTTTAAAATGTAAAACTATTTTTCTGAGTTTTCTTTACGAACTCTAGGTTGACGTGGTTTTGCAACTTTTTCTTGAGCATTGTTTGCGTCTTTTGTAACTCTTTTTCTTCCACGTGCTTTTGCTTTATCATCAGCTTTTTTATTAAATCCTTTTTCTGTATCAAGGTTAATAACTAGTACTCTTCAGATATCTTTAACGATATTTGAACGACGTGTAAATTCAGCAATTGCATTTCCTTCAGCTTCAACTAAAGCTAAAACGTATTGAGCGTGTTTTGATTTGTTAATTTCGTAAGCAAGTTCGTTCTTTTCAAGTTTTTCAACTTTAGAAACACCTTTTCCAAAAACTTCTGTTAATAAATCGTTTAAAACTTTAACATCAGCTTTAGGATTTACGATTGACATAATTTCGTATTTGTTCATTTTTTCTCCTTATGGTCATTTCTGGGCTATATTAGCCAAGGAGTATTGCTATATACTCTTGTATATTATACAAGAGATATTATTTTTCATTTACCTTGATTATTTTTTTAAACAACTATGGCATAGGCATTTTATAAATAATTTATCAAATAAAGAAAATATAGCATGATTAAATGCTATATTCCTAATTTGTTATTCTAATACAAATGTTTGAGTAACATCTACAAACTTATTATTAATTTTTTGTTGATATTTAACTGTTAAAGTTTTCTTTTCAGCATCGAATTCACCATCTAGATAGTAAGTTTTATTTTTTCCTTTTCCTTTTGAAATTTTGTCAAAACTAATATTATCTTTTGACATGCTGTCAGCAAATATTAGTATTTCATTTTTGGTATTTCCACCACTTGCAATCCCGTATGCATTTGGTTTTTTATAATATTGAAAAATATTTTTTGGATTTTTTGCCATTTTTTCTTTTATATTTTCGAATGTCGCATCTTTTCCAATTATGAATGCTGTACCTTCAGTTACACTAACTTCTGGAGAAGGAGTAACTGGTTGTGGCTCTGGTTGAGGTGCATTTTGTTTTAAGCCTTCTAGCGCAATAACAAATGTACCAACTTGGGCTTTAGCAGCATTTTCATCAGTTGTTTGTGCAATTGGAGAAGTTAACATATAAAGAGCATTTGGTTTAGTAACTGTATCAAATGTTACTGTTACTAATAACTTACCTTCGCTATCAAAAGCTTCAACTTTTGTCACTCTTCCATTCATTTTTGCAAGCATATCTGCTGTTATAACAAATTTATCTGCTTCACTTGATCCAACTAATGTAACTTCTTTTGTAGCTAAAACAATTTGTTCTGCACTAATTTCGGATGGAAGCACTTGGTCTAATGCTTTTCCTAATTTTTCAACAGTTTTTTCTACATCTACAGTATATGGTTTATTAGCACCATTTCCATAGAAGTTTGAAATAGTTTTGGCTGAAAGTACTGTAGTTGGTAATTCATTTACTGTAACTTTACTTGCTTCAGATGAAACATCACTTTTATCTTTATAGGCAAAAATGTAATCTCTTGAATATCTATCTAAATAGATTACAGGTTCTAAAACAGCACTTTGTGTTTTAGGATCACTTGAAATAATGTTATTATCAACTTTAATTTCAACGCTTCCTTCAGGTGAAACAACTTCTACAAGAACTAATTTCTTTAGACTCTTTTCTTCATATTTACCATTTAAGAATTTGTAAGCCTTAGTCATTCCTTTTGTGGTATCAGGTTGGATTTTAATTTGATTTTTATCAATATTAGCTACTGGTTTGATTTCTAAAGTTTTAAAGATTTCATTAGCACTAGCTTTTGAAATAAATCCAGCTACATCATAGGTTTTTTCAATAGTCTTGGTGTCACTTGCATCTTTCTTAGATGTCACTTTAATTGTATATGTAATTTCATTAATTCCATTTAGCATCTTAGTTTTTAAAGCTTCTTTAGCTTCAGGACTTAATGCAGAGTTTTTGCTTAAGGCATCTGCATAAAAGACTGGATCCAGTGCTTCAATGGTGTAATCTTTATTTTCAGCAAATTTAGGAGCAACAAAGTCTTCATCTGTTGCACTAAAAGCTGTTTTCTTGCTTGCAGTCTCTACTAGGGTTGGAACTGCTTCCCCCATAAGAGCTTCAATTTCATTTTGATCTAATTCAGCAGCTTTTTTGATTTCGTCTTTCTTTAATTTTAAATTATCAACTAAAGTTGCAAGATTCATTGTTTCTTTAACTAATAATTCTAAGTTTGATTGAACTGAAGCTTCTAATGCTTCATATTTGGCTTTTAATACAGCTTTAACAGCATCATAATCAGTATCATTAGGTAAAAGTTCATGCGCTTTTTGAGCTGCTGCTGCCTTCATTTCAGGTAGAAATCCTTGAATAGTTGCAAGCGCATTTACTGGAGATTCACCTGATTTGATTTTAAGTGCTTTTGCTTTTTGAGCAATAGCTGTGATTTGATTTTTAAAGAAATCACTCATTCCAGCACTCAATGTTTCTAAATTAGCTACATCTTTAGTGCTGTCATTTGTTTTTAATGTGTCAAATACTGCTTTTGCAACTTGACCAAAGTCATCTGCTTTAGCAGTAAGAACATTAGCAATATCTTCAATAATTGCATTCATTTTGTCTGCATTAATGAAGTCTTTAATTGTGTTTATCCCGGTTTCAGATTTTAGATTTATTGCATTTTGTAGTGCATCTACTAATACTTTATTTAGAACTAAAGCTACTTGATTGTAGATATTTGCTATCTTTTCGTTTTCGCTTGCTGGTAGCACGCCTTCTACAGCCTTAAGTACTCCTAAGCTTTCCTTTTCTAATCCTTGAGCTACAGTAGTTGCATATTGAGAAATTAATTGTTTTTGTTCTTCAGATAAAGCATTTGCTTCTCTATTAACAACTTCATTATAACTTGCTGCAACTGGTGCTAAAATGGTACTTGCTACTTCTTCAGCACTTTTAGCAACTGGAGTAACTGGTGTTGGATCAGGTTGTGGTTCTGGTTTAACTGATTCAAATTTAATTTGAGCTGTTTTTACCTTAGAAAATGCAAAAACACCCTTGCCTAAATTCTTATTAACTCTAAATTTAAAGCTAATTGTTTTATTATCAGCATCAACTTCAACTTTAATTTCTGCAGATGGATTTGTTACTGTCCCATTATTAGCAGTTTTTGTAAATAAGAATTCGTCAGCAGCAGATAAACCTAATTTTGATTCTGAACTAAAGACTCTATCTGTTTTAGATGTTATTTCTTTAAAGGCATTTTTGCCACTACCACTCTTGTAGTTTAAGATTCCATCTTTAAAGTAGTATTTAATAACTTTGTTGTTTTCTAAATATTTAAATAGTGCATCTATTTCTTTTTCATCTGTAATTGCTACAAATTTTGGTTCTGCTTGATCTAGTTGATCAATCGCACTTTGTTCAACTTTAGCAAAATCAGCTATAACAATGTCTTTTGTAACTTTGTTCTCTGGTTTTGTCTTATCAGCTAGTTCCACTGTAAAAGTAATTTTTCCTTCAGCATTATTTGCTTCCATTTTAGTTACTTTTACATCATATTTATTTGTATCAATCCCTGTAATTTGGGGTTTTACTTCAAATGCTGATGCATTTGCATGAGCTTTATATTTATTGCTGAACTCATCTAAAGCTAAGACTGCTTTATCTAATTCAGTTTTTAATGCTGCTTTTGCTGCATCAGCTGATGGAGTATCTGAACCCGGGTTAATTCCTCGGAGTATCCGTGTTTCCAGGTTGAGGTGTTTCAGAAGCTAATTTTAAGTTATCAATTAATTCTGCCAATTTCTTAGTTTCATTAATTAATAATTCTAAATTGCTCTTAACTGAAGCTTCTAATGCTTCATATTTTGATTTAAGAATTGCTCTTACAGCCATATATTCATTTTCATTTGTTAATAAAGCATGAGCTTTTTGGGCTGCAGCTGTTTTAAGTTCTGGCAATAAGTTTTTCATTTGAGCAAGAGCAGCTGTTTGAGATGTTCCTTCTGCAAATGATAAGTCTTTAACTTTTTTAGCAATTTCTGCTACTTGTGTTTGGAAGAATGCTGTCATTTCAGTTACAAATGTATCTAATGTAGCAATGTTTTTTGTGCTTTCTTCCATCTTTAATGATTCAAAGATTGATTTTCCAACATTAGCAATTGTTTCAGCATTTGTACTTAAAACATCAGCAACATTGTTTTTAATTTCACCCATTTTTGCAGGTGATAAGTATGCTTTAATTTGTTGGATACCAGTTGTTTTTGTTTTTGTTTCGATAGCATTTTTAAGCATATTAACTAGTACATCATTTAATTTAGAAGCAACTTGTGTATATAGTGTAGTTACAGTTGTGTATTGAGCTTCAGGTAATACTCCCTCAACTGCTTTAAGAACAGCTGTAACTTCAGTTCCTAAACCATTTTGTACTTCTGTAGAATAGGCATCAATTTTAGCTACTTGGTCTGCACTTAAATTGTATGTTTTATTACTTGTAATTTGTTTATATGCACTAGCAATGCTTTCTTTAACAGAATTTTTAGCAGCTTCTTCGTTTGCTGGTGATACTGTTGGAGCAACATATTTAACTTTAAATCCATCAAATTTAGCATCTAAAGTAACTTTTAAGTCTTTAAAGCTTTTTGATTGAATTATATATTTGAATGTTAATGTTCCTTCTGTATCATTTGCAACAAGTTTAGCAACTGGTTTTGCTTTCGCATCAGTTGCATTAGTTGTTTCAATTGTTACAGTAAATAATGATTTATTGTATCCTACAAATAACACATCTGATGCTTTTATTGATGAAGCATATACTTCACTCTTGTTGATTGTATCTAATAAAGATACTTTGATATTAGCTTTAGCTTGTTGTAATTTAGTTTCTTGATCTTGATAATCTCTTTGGTTTTTATAAATTACTGAAGGAATAGCAACAGCAGCTGAACCAATTGCAAGCCCTCCAACTACAACTAATAAAAATTTTCCGACTTTTGACATTTAATTGTCCTTTCAACTTTTAATAAGTTTTATTTTTCATTTTTGATTGATGCAAGTATCTGTTCGATTTTTTGTCCATTTTTAGATACTTCATCTAAGTAAAAGTGTACACTTGGCACTTTTCTTCAGTCAAGTGATTGGGAAAGTACCTTTCTTACATACCCTGAAGCGTTATTTAATGCTTCAAGCCCTTTTTGCTCATTACTTAAAAATGAAACAAAAACTTTTACATGTGATAAGTCATTAGAAAGCGATACATCCATGACTACTGGATCAATTACATTAGTATTAGTGATATCGTTAGCTACAATATCAGCAATTAACTGTTGTAATCTCGCTTCTTTTCTTTTTAAATTGATTTCATTCATATTTTAATTATAAATGTTTTTTGGCTAAATAGCCTAGAACAATAGCCTTTTTTGTAAATTAGGGTATTTTTCCATTCTAGCCTAATGCTATAGTTTGCTTGTAATATTTGTCTGGTTGGCCACTCAGCATATATTTAATAATAAGTTGCTTGTTTGTTTCATCTAAACTAGCATCTAAGAATTTATTTTTCCCTTTTGGATTAGTAGTTAAAACATTTTCCATACTTAAACCACTGTCTGCCTTTAGAGTAAGCACTTTATTACTTTTGTTTTGAGAATTAGCAGTAATTCCTAAAAATGGTCCTTCTTTTTTAGTTTCATATTTTTGGAGTGCACCACCCTTACTTAAAAATTTATCTTTCTTAGCATTTCACAAAGTAAGAATGGCATCAAAATTCATTGCAGGGTTTAAATCAAAAATAGCTTTTTCTTCATAAACTGATTCTTCTACAGCTTTAGGAGCTTTAAATCCAGCTTTTTTAACCACAAAAGTTCCTGTCTTGAATTGATTTGGATCTTGACTTTGTTCAATACCTTTTCCTAAATATATTGTGCCATTTGGATCATTTATTGGAATGGTATTAAATTCAAATGTTACATATAGGCTTCCTTCTTTTTCATTTACCTTTAGTTCACTAATGTGTAAGTTAGACTTAGTTACAAAATCAGATGTTATATCAAACTTATCATATGGATTATTAAGTCTACTTTGTACGCTTGTGTGATTAATATCTAAAGCTTGAGTTAGCATCTCAATAGTTACATCTTTAGGATCAATTTCATTAAGTTTCTTTCCGACTAATTCTTCAAGCTTAGCTTTAGAAAAACCAATTGCTTGATTTAAATTGTAATTAGTTGCGATAGCAAGTGCTGATAAAGCACGAGATGGTAAGTTATTAAATACTATTGAAGTATTTTGATCGTCTTCAATATATTGTTTACCATTGCGATATGCAAAGAATGTATTAATAGACTTATCATCTAAATATAAGAATGGTTCAATTCTTAATTCATTCTTTGCAGGGTTTACAGCTAGCTTATTGTATTCATATGAAGCTTTTGCTAGTATTCCTTCATTTTTAATACTGATAGCTTTATTTACAGATTTTGGATAGTAGGCTCCATAAATAAATTTATAAGAGTTATTGGTGTTTTTGAATTCTTCTCTTGAGCTATCAATGTCAATTTCTAGCTTGCTTTTATCAATTACATAATTCTCATTAGCAAGCAAATTCATTGAATTTGCAAAAATTTCATTAGCTTTTGTTTCTGAAATATAGCCAGCTAATTGATATGATGTAGTAAATTCTTTAGATACATTTGCATCTGATTTTGAAGCTACCTTAAAGTGATAATCAACTTTCATTTTCCCTTGTTTGAGTCAATCATCAAAGTGGCCAAGTCTTTCTTTATCATCTGGCATGCTAATAGATACAACTGAAACTGCTTCTGTTTCACTTGGATTAAATTCAATATCTTTTAAGTCTTCAACTTGAGCTACTCAAGCTGTTTTCTTTTCAAAAACTTCATCTTTCAATGTAGGTGCATGTTTTATATATTTATTTACTAATGCATCATTGTCCAAGACTAAAAAGTCTTTATTGATAGTAACACTGGTTGTTTTGTCTTTGTCATTTGTATTTCCTGATTCTGTGCCTTGCTGTGGATCTTTTGTCCCACTTTGAGTTGCTGGGTTAGGTGTTTCTTTATTAATTGGATCCGTTTTTTGCTTGTCGTCTTGTTTAGTAGTTTTTCCATCATTGTGGCATTGTGTAGCCACTAATGGTAAGGTACTTAAACAAACTCCTGACATAGATATAAGTAGTAATTTAATTTTTTTCATATTCCTCCATAGTTTATAACATTTAATTATATTAATTACTATATAGAAAGATAGGAAACAGCTAAAAATCAGCAAGATTTGTGGAAATTTCCACAAAATGTGGAATGTGGAAAAAAGCCACCTTGTTGCCAAGATGACTTATATCCTCTGTTTTGTCTTGCTACTTACGTAGCAAAAATATTTTACCACATCACAGCTAACAACAGGCTGAATTTTTATTTTTTTTAGCTCTATTTTATAGGAGTTTTAAACCTAAAATTCAGTTATTTGCTAAATCAAAGCCTATTTATTTTTACTAATTTAAAAATAGAAGCTAAATTCAATTGCACTTCTTCTATAAGTATTTTATTGGTAAAAATGTGCCTCCTTTTTAAACAAATTATATTTATATACCTACACCATAGTGGTTTTAGCGAAGTGAGCTAAAAAAATTAGGGCAATAAATTTTTGCTTTTTCTTATATAATTAAAGCATGAAAAAATTAGGAATTATTTTGGACTCATTTAGTGGTCTATATCAAGAAGAAGCTGAACAAGCTGGATTTAAATTCATTCCATTACAAGTAGATTTAGATGGTGTTGTTTATCAAGATGGTCTAGAAGATAAAATTACTGTATTAGAAAAACTTTCTAAAGTCAATAGTTTTAAGTCTTCTAGCCCAAGATTAGAAATAATTAATACCATTGTAAAAGAGGCAAGCCAAGAATTTGATGAAGTTATTTACCTAGGAATTCACCCAGGATTAAGTTCAACTTCAAGCCATGTGCGTACTGTAGCTAATGATTATAAAAATGTATATGTATTTGAAAATCACTGAAGTGGAATTCAATTAGTTAATGCAGCTAAATATGCATTAAAGCTTTACAACGATGGATTATCTATGAAAGAAATCTTTGATTTATTACAAAAAATCAATGATTCTTCTGCTACTTATTTAGTTCCATTCGATATGAAATACATGATTCAAGGTGGAAGATTGCACGGTGTAAAAAAATTCATTATGACTAAAATTAGTTTACTTCCCATCTTAGAATATACAACTGATGGAAAAGTTAGTCCCGTATTCTTAAAGCGTACAATGAATGGGGCAATTGCTAAAGCTATTGAAAAAGCATACTTCTTTCATGAAGGTGAAGATTTAGCTAATTATGAATTCAACTGAATGCATGGGTTGGATCTAGAAGTCAATGCTGAAGTACTTAAGCAATGTGCTGAATTAGATATTAAGCTAGCACATGAACAAATTACCTCGAGTGTTATTGCAATTCACACTGGTCCTCAAGCCTTTGCTATCACAGTGATGCCAAAGCTTAATTTAGAAGACTAATGCCTAAACAAACCACTACTAAAAGTAAGAAAACTAAAAAATCTAAACATGCAGCTTTAAAAGCTGAAATGCAATGTAATAGTACCACATCACTGAATGATAAACGTTTTACCAAACTTGTTGATAGTATTATTATCGAAAATCAACAAGATGAATTTGAGATAAAAAAATATCGCAAGAATAAGTGAGCTTATTTCCTTGCGATAGGTTCAATTATTTTAATCATTGCTTTAGTTGTGATTATTATCCTAGCCATTGTTTATAAATGAGCTGGTTAATGAATAAATAAAGCAGAATTATGATTAATTGGAAGTTCTACATAGACTAGTGAAACTAGTGCTGTTGAGACTATATAAGCTAATGCAACAAACAAGATGTAAGTTGTGTTAGCTTTTATTTTATCCCTATCATACACTAGTGAAACTATATAAGATCCAGTTGAAACATAAATGTTAGTTGGGAAAGATAAACGTAACATTCATGAAGCTACTAGTAAGATTAAATAAGTCAAAAGTCCAGTATAAGTAGAAGATAAAATGTAGTTGTTACTTTTCTTGTTAATAACATATTGAATAATAAAGGTTAATAAGGTAAAAACAAAGATAAAGCCTGTATCTCAACTTAATTCCTTGCTTTGAATTAAGGCTACATTCTTATATGAATTGTTTAAGTGAGCATTATTGCGCTTAATTCAAGCTCATAGCAATCCTCCAATAATTCCACCAATAAAGTGGCCTAGAATAATTAGTCAAATATTAGCAACATGGATTTGAGTCTTAATTGGATTAAAAACATAGGTAAAGACATAAAAGAGTGTAACCATTGGGTTAACTATTGGAGGGATACTGTTATTAATCTTTAAGTATATTGCTCTTGGCTCAAAAATTTGGGCTAGTATTCTTAAGATAGCAAATGAAATAAAGGCTGAAGATAAAGTTGCCAATGCATAAAAGAAGGCATAAGTGAAATTTCTACGTTTATATTTTTTAGCAAAGTGGGTACATAAAAAAGACATAAGTGTTAAAAACGCAACACTTATGAGTTCTGCTATAAAGAATTCTCAAATAAAGTTATTGGTTAATAAATATTGCACTTATGTCTCCTGAATAATTAATTATTTTTTATTCACTTGGGTTTTTGAATTTTGTTTCATGTGTTTTGTTCCCTTAGTTACATAAATAATTCCTGAAACTACGCTTAAGATTAAAGCAACGTAAATTGGGATGTTTAATACATACATGAAGTGGTATTGTGTAATAAAGTTTGTGTAAGGTAATCAAATTAACATTAATAATGTAATGCAAATTCCGATTGATAAAATTAAAGTTTTAATTTTTCCAAGTTTACCAGCTGCAACTGAAACTCCAATTTTAGCTAGAAACATTCTGACACCATCTACAATAATGTCACGCAAAATAAAGATAGCCACTGCTCAAAATGGAAGTACATTAATAACCCCAAAATAAATTAGCACTAAATTAGTCATTACTTTGTCAGCAATTGGATCTCATACAATTCCAAAGTCAGTGACTAGATTTTGTTTACGAGCAATTTTTCCATCAAAGAAATCTGTAATCATTGCTCCTGCAAAAATTGCTAAGATAAATCCAGTAATTAATGAGAAAGCAATTTTAAATCCGGTTTCATGTAAATTAGCTAAATTTCCACCAAATTCAGATCCCTTTGATAAGGTATAGTAACCAGCAATCATTAATAGGAAAGCTGGAATAACTAAAATCAAACGAAGTAAAGTAAGCTTATTTGGCTTGTTCATTGTTTTCAAACTCATTCTTGTACACTCCTCTTATTTTTTCTTTAATATCATTTTCATCCTTAAATAAGGATTCAATTTCTGTTTTATTGAATTCTTCTACTTTTTTAGCAAACTTTTGTGGTGCTGCTGCGAAGTATTCAATATATTTAACACCTTTTTTGTCTCATAAATTAGCATTTAAGTCTCTTAAAGCTACTAAGTTATGTTCAAGCTCATGGTATTCTGATGAAGGAATTTCTTTTATATAATCGCGGAATTCAGGTGATTTATATAATGATAAAACAACATTACGAGTATTTTTATTAATTTCTCCCATTGAGTATTTTCCAATACTTGGAACAAATTCATCTAGTGTTGCACGATTTAGAACAACTAATTCATTGATCATGATAGATAATTCATAAGCATAAACTGCAGCATTTTTGCTAATTTCAACCATTTGGGCAGCTGCCTTCTTTTTTAAACGCTTGTCTTTGATGTATTGGTATAGGATTCAACCAATAAATAACACCATTACGACAGCAAATAGTATCCAAATACCTATTGTGGCATTCATTTCCATATTTTTTTCTCCTCTATTTAGTTATTTTTAACACTCATTTTGAGTCTTTTTTCACCACGAATTGCTTCATGATTTCATCAAGTTGTTCTTCGGAATAAGTTATTCCTTGGATCATTGCTGTATATAAATAATTTGAATATCCTTTAAAATCAAAGGTTGCTTTAGGAGTTACTTCAGTGTATAAAATTTTTCCACCTTCTGATAAAGATTCAGATATAGTAACTTCTGTATCAGCAACTTCTTGCTTAATTTGTGTTAGATATTCTTTCATGTCAGCCTTAGCTCTTAAATAATTTTCAGCTAATAACTTAACTCTTTCAACATCTGCTACTTTCATTTAATCTCCTTATATTCAACACATAAAATGTGCGAATGCTAAGACACCGATGTTTAATCCAAAGAAGATTAAAGTAGAAATAGCATCACTTAATGTGGCTAAAATTGGTGCCGACATAACAGCTGGGTCTTTTTTATGTTTAATTGCTACAAGTGGAATTACTGTTCCTAAAAATTTAGCAAAAATAACTACTACAAAAAGTGAAATTGAACTAGCTAGAATAATGAAGGAAATTGGACCTCAACTTGCTTCCGTTCCATCACCATTGTCTCTAAAACTTGGGATTGCGAAATAAATATAAAGTCTAGCTACATTAACTAGGAATAGAATTGAACCAATTACAGCTCCAACTGAAATTTCCTTACGGATAACTTTTCAAATATCTTTATGTTCAATTTCCCCTAAGGCACTAGCCCGGGTAATAGTAGTTGATGATTGTGAACCAGCATTACCAGCTGACCCAGAAATAATTGGAATTAGTCCAACTATAATCCCGGTTGATACTGCTACACCTAAGCCTTTAATAAAGTTTTCTGAGATATTTGAAAATTGTTGAATGATGTATTGAGAAAAGGTAGCTGAAATCATTAGAATAATTAGTCAAACTACCCGTGATTTAACTATTTGTAATAGTTTGGTTTTTAGATAACTTTCTTCAGCAGCTTCAGGATTAATACCAGCAAGCTTATACATATCTTCAGTTGCTTGTTCTTGAATAACATCAATAACTGCATCAGAAGAAATCATCCCAATTAAACGATTATCTGCTGAAACAACTGGAAGAGTTGATCTATCGTGATCCGCAAAGATGTTAGCTGCTTCTTCTTTGTTATCGTATGGGTGCACTGTAGCAACTGCGTTATATAAATTATCTAGTGTTTCATTTTCATCATCAGCAAAGACTAATTCTTCTAAAGTAATATCCCCAACTAAGAAACCATCTTCATCTGTGATATAGAAGTTGTGGCTAAGTTCAATATTGCTCTTATAGTCTTTCTTAATCTTTCTGATTGCTTTTTTAGCACTTCAGGTGTCATTTAAGACAGAAAGATCCACCGACATAATGCTTCCTACATGTTCATCATCATATGAAAGCAAGTTATTTAATTTAGCTCTTTTTTCATCTGGAGTTTGAGCTAGTATTTTTTTAGTAAAGTTAACTGGTAAGTCTTCTAAAACGTCAACCAACTCATCACTTTCTAGATCTTGAAGAATTTTCATTCCTCAATCTTCAGTAAATGATTTAGCAAGGTTAACTTTAGTGGTATCTTCTAAATAAGAAAATACTTCAGCTGCTTCTGCTGTTTTTAAGACTCTTAAAACATATAGTTGTTCTTCAGCAGTTAAGCTTTCAACTGCTTCAGCAAAGTCTGCATATGGGTATTCTTCACACAATTCACGAACTGCAATAATTTTCTTTTCTTTAATTAATTCAACTAAATCATTAATTAAAGTTTCTTTTACTTCAGGAGTAAATTCCATTATTGTTCTTTCAAGTACTTGATTAATTGTTCTTGGAATTGTTCAAGTTTAACTGGTTGTATTATGCTTCCTTTAAGGATTTTAATACTTCCATCTTCTTCTGATACCACCACTGTAGTAGCATCACATTGTTCTGAAATTCCCATTGCTGCTCTATGGCGTGAGCCATATTTTGAGTCTACACTTTTACGTGTGATTTTGTAAAAAGTAGCTGCATAATAAATTTTATTATCTCTAATAACTACAGCTCCATCATGTAATGGACTAGTCTTATTAAAGATCGCAATTAATAAAGAACTTGAAATGTTTGAATTAAGTACGACACCATCAGTTCTTAAGTTATCAATATTGTCATTATTTTCAATAGTGATTAATGCACCTATTTTGTTCTTTGAAAAATATTCGACACTTTCTCTTAATTGGTTGATTAAACGAATTTGACTGCTTTTACCTAATTTTTCATATTTAGTCTTTTTAATCTTTGAAGCCACAAAGCTATAAATGTGTGGTCATAGGTAAAGACCTAAAATGATAAATGCTACAACTAAAACGATTGAAGCAATTACGATTAAAGCAGTAATTGATTGGCTTGAAACTGTAATTTCATTTTTGCTTACAGCTTCAGCAAAATATTTAACCACTATAACCCCTTAACTAAGTAAGCAATTAAGATAATAAGTATCATTACACTCAGTGCAACTGTTGCACCTAGAAGATTAAGAAATAAATCTCGCTTATATCAAGGCAACGCCTTTTGAGATGTCTTATATTCTTCCTTTTCATTTTCTTTTTGAGCGGAAAGAATGGCGTGTTGAATTTCTTGTTTACGGAATTCAACTAAATCAATATATTTTGTTTTTTTGGTTTCATTTGTTGTCTTTTCTGTGTCCATAAAACGCCTCCTTCTTTGTTTATTTAAATTTTAAATTTTTTTATTAAAAATAAAAACATTTAAATAAAAAGTTTATTAAAACGAAGATTTACTTTTATCCCTAGCACAGTGCTGTAAATGAACTTTGCAAGTATTTTTTTGTCCTAGTATATGTAACTACATAAAACTAAAATTTAGTATCTTAATTCTTATCTAGTTTTTATAAAAATATTTTTCAATATGAACTTGTATTTCACAAAACAGTAAAATTTAAATCCCTGTAATAAGAGCAAAAGAAAAATGTAGAACTAAATCTACATTATTTTTTAATTCTTTTTGGTTTTGAAATATTTAAAGATAGATATTTATCATAAGCATCAAGTAAAAATTGCTTTGGTGCTAGATTATTTAATTTTTTATAGGCCTTTTTTACTGAGAAGTATTTTGCTCTCTTTGATTCACCTTTTACATGATGTGGAACTTCTACATCTTGCGTATAGGCTAAAAAGTATGTTACTTCTTTATCGTTTCCAGTTTCTTTTACTACATAGTTATCAACATAAGATACATCTGAAATAATTTGGAAATTCTTAATAGTTGTTTCTTCCATTACTTCACGGTGTGCAGTTTCAACTGGGGTTTCATCACCTTCAATGTGGCCTTTAGGAAACACTCAAATATCATTTAATTGTTTAACTAAAAGCACTTTAGTTCCGAAACGAAATCTTCTAAAAATTATGGCCCCACAGGATTTCTCTAACATTATTTATTTAACTCTTTCACTTTCTTTTGTAATTCTTCAACTTTATTTAATTGTTCTCAAGGAAGGTTCAGATCACTTCTTCCAAAGTGTCCAAAATATGATGTTTGAAGGAAGATTGGTTTTCTTAAGCCTAAAGCATCAATTATTCCTTTTGGTGTAAGGTTGAATATTTCACTTACAGCTTGTTCAATTACATCTTCTGGTACTGTATTTGTTCCAAAAGTATCAAGCATAATTGAAACAGGTTTAGCAACCCCGATTGCGTAAGCGATTTGAATTTCAGCTCTTTTAGCTAGTCCAGCTGCAACAATATTTTTTGCAATCCATCTAGCTGCATATGCTGCTGAACGATCT
The DNA here is from genome assembly GCF_048284715.1 of Mycoplasma milvi. Classification (NCBI taxonomy): domain Bacteria; kingdom Bacillati; phylum Mycoplasmatota; class Mollicutes; order Mycoplasmatales; family Mycoplasmataceae; genus Mycoplasma; species Mycoplasma milvi. Next base: position 20,711 of record NZ_JBLWAH010000002.1, read on the forward strand.
ACTTTGGTTGAATCTTTTCCACTAAAAGCTCCACCTCCATGACGTGCAGCTCCACCATATGTATCAACTATGATTTTTCTTCCAGTTAATCCAGTATCTCCAATTGGTCCGCCAATTACGAAGTTACCTGTTGGATTAATTAGAATATTTTTTGGTGCTGCTAAATTATATTGTTCCATTACAGGAAGAATAATATGATTCTTAATGTATGACTTAAATTCAGCTTCATCATAGTTTTTAGCATGTTGAATACTCATTAATACAGTATCTACAAAAACATGATTTGGATCAGTGTAGTCTAGTGTAACTTGAGATTTCATGTCTGCTTTAGCATTCTTGAATTCTAGGCTAGTTCTAAGTTTTTCAGCTCTACGAACTAAAGCGTGAGCTAATGTGATACCAAGAGGCATATATTCGGGTGTTTCATCTGTAGCATATCCAAACATAATTCCTTGGTCGCCAGCTCCTATTTCATCACCTAATTCAACTCCCATAGCAATATCTTCACTTTGACGTTTAATATCAGTAATAAAGCTGGTTTCATTTGTATAGTAACCTAATTGTTTTAAAATGTTTTTAGCAATTTCAATTACATCAACATCAGCATTTGATTTAACTTCTCCAGCAATAAAGATATTGTGACCTGAAGCCATGCATTCTACTGCTACTTTTGAATCTGGATCTAGAGATAAATAAGCATCTAAGATTGCATCTGATAATTGATCGCAAACCTTATCTGGGTGTCCTCTTCCAACTGATTCACTACTAAATAATTTTCTCATATTACTCCTTTTGTAAATGGTTATAAAAACAAGGATTACCCTTGTTTAGAAATAGTAAATAAATTATAAAAGAAAACTAGTTTTTTAGAAATCTTATTTTAAGCTAGCCTTCTTTTTTTAGTGCTATCTGATAGCACTAAAGGTATTATCTTTTTTTAGAAACAAAATTCTTATCATTTCTTTCAAGTAAGTTAAGTAATTTAGCTACAAAGTCAGTTTCCTCAACCGTACGTTCTTCAATAAGAATTTGACTATAATCAACGAAAGTATCAAATAAGAGTTTTCCTTCAATATATTCAGGCTTATGTTTACTATTAGCTAACTTCTCCAAGTTACATGTTTCATAAGCTAAAGTAGTTTTACGATTAAAGAAATGAATTTTGTTTGTTTTAACTTTAGCTGGAAATTCTTTTTTAGATTCACAATCTTTTAAGTATTCATAAAAAGTTTTTGCTTCTGGATTTTCAGCTAAGTTTCAAGCATTCATTTCTTTATTTCAAGCATAAATTTCACGATAAATTGTTCAAATTAATAGCCCTGTAAAGAAAACATCAAGTAATCATAACACTACAGCTACTCCAGTTTGTGTAATTTTTGCTATTTGATCATTATCTTTGTTAACTTCTTGAAAGATTTGAGCCACAAAAATGAAAGCAATTGGGGTATATGCAACCGTTAATGATGCAATAATAACTGTAATTATTGTAAAGATAACAAATCTCATCTTTCAATATTTGTATAAGTTTTGGTTTAAAATCACTCTTTGTAACATCTTTTCATTATTATGTAGATGTAAACGATTGATTTTAACATGATTAATAAATTTTGCTTGTGCTAGCACTAAGGCTATAAAAGCTAAAAATGGTAATAATCCTATAACTCAAATGGCTGCTATTGGGATCATAATTCCTCCTAAAATAAAAAACTCATTATTTGTAAATAATGAGTTAATTATACTATTTATTCTTGCTCTGTTAAACTTTTTAATTGAGCTATTTCCTTATAAGAAGGAATTATTTTGCGATATGAGTGTCCAATTTTACCATTATTAAAAGCAACAGGAGTTACTATATTTGCATCATAAATAATAGCAACTTGTTCTTGTTGTGATTCAAAAATATTTAACACTGGATCATTTGCTCAAGAAGCATCAGAACTATCTTGATATACCATCTTATATTGTGAACCTGTAATTTGATTTAATATATTTAAAATTTCATTAACTTTTTCAACTTGCTCATAATTAACTTCAGTTAATCCTAAAATATCAAACCCACCAGCTGCAATTATCTTTGCGATTGAAGTGTATTTAAATGGAGGCATTTTATCACTTCCATAATTACAAATATTTCAATGCCCAATTCTTAGTGTATTTACACCTTTGGCATATTTTTCAATTGCTTTGTTAGTTTTTAGTTCAAATTTTGTTTCAATATCAGTAAATACCGGTGCATGGTCTGAAACACCATATCTAATAGGTCCAAATCCTGCTTTTTTTGAATCATAACCAGTTATTTTTTTATCTTTTTCGTTTAAGATATTATCCTTAAAGGCATTTAAAATATCTATTTTAAACTGTTTTTCAGGTGTGTTAGCTGTGGTTAAAAATTTAAGTTGTTCTTTATTGACATTTTTAAAAAACATTTTGTCATATGGTTGAGAATAAGGATTTCTGACACCAATAGAGGTGTAATATCCTAATGGATCTTGACTGTTTTCTAATCGGGTAATTGTTGCAAAATAGTTAGAAGTAAAGTTATCTTGAAGTGCAAAATTTTGAGCAGTTATATTTGTATCACCACCGAAAATAATATTACTATTTGCGCTAATATTTTCAAAATCATTCATAACATTAGGTAAAGCTAGAAATTCGCTAAACTCTTGTGAGCCCATTTTTTCTACACCTTGATATTTATTTATAAATATTTCATCTTTGTCAGAAATTGCGCCTTCTGTATAAGCCTTCTTGCTTCGAGATCCTGGTGAATCTAAATGACCAAAAATAGTTGTAAAGTTAATATCATGATTATTTAACTTAAATTGTGCCCCAAAAGGTGGTCTAACATAAGCTGTTTTATATGGTGAATCTATTATAAATTTAGAAGTATCAATTATAGCATCAGTTTTTTTCGGCTCATTATTTTTATCATTATCCACGATTTCATTTCCATCTGTATCAGAACCATTGTCAGAACCATTGTCAGAACCATTGCCATCGTTTGTTTCTGAATCATCAATAAATTCATAATCAGGGTCACTATCTTTTAGTTCTTTAATTTCAGCTTCTAATTTTTTAATTTTATTATTTAGAGTTGCATTTTCTGCTTCTTTAGTTTTTAATTCTGATTTTAAATTATTAATAGTTTCTTGGAGTTGTGCAATTTGAATATCATTATTTGTATTTTCATCTTTATTTTTCTTTTGCAATTCTTTAACAGTTTTTTGAGCACTTTGTAATTGCTTATTAATACTGTCTTTTTCCCTCTTTAAGGCATCAAATTTAGCTTTCAATTCATTTGCCTTTTGAATTAATTTATCTTTTTCCTTTATTTTTATGGTTAATTCATCAATTTTAGCTTGTTTTTTATCACCATCAGGTAAGCAACTGGCAGCCACAGTTGAGGCAGCTATTATTGAGGTAATACCTAAGGTTAAAAACGTTCATTTACTTCTTCTCATATCTTTATTGTATCCTAGATAGATATATCGGGCAGAAAATAGCAGAAAAAATGTGGAAATAACTTTTTATTTCCACATAGCATTTTATAAATATGATTTTTTAATTGGGAATTCTTGAGTAAGAGCAATAACTTGAGCTTTCAATTGAGCTAGGTTTTCTTCTCCTTCAGGAGAGTTTAAGAAGTCTAAATTTCTAAGTGCATAATCAATGATGTCACACAATTCTTGTCACTTAGTAAATCCTCTACTTGTCATAGCAGCTGTTCCAAGTCTTATTCCACTTCCAAGAGTAGGTGAAAGTGTATCGAAAGGAATAGTGTTTTTATTAATTGTTATATTAATCTTTTCAAGTAGTGTTTCAGCTTGCTTACCATTAATATTGTAAGTTTCTAGTACATTAACCATAAATAAGTGGTTATCTGTCCCTCCAGAAACAATTACTGCTCCTTTATCTTTAAAGGCTTGGCAGAATGTTTGTGCATTGGTAATTATATCAGCAGCATATTGTTTAAACATAGGTTGCATTGCTTCATAAAAAGCTACAGCCTTTCCTGCAATAGCATGGAATAAAGGACCACCTTGGTAGCCTGGGAATACTCAACGATCTACTTTTTTAGCAATCTCTTCATCATTGGTCATGATAATACCTCCACGTCCACCACGTAGGGTTTTATGTGTTGTAGAAGTAATAATGTCAGCATATCCAACTGGTGAAGGATGTAATCCTGCAGCAATTAATCCAGCTATATGAGCAATATCAGCCATTAATTTAGCTCCACATTTGTCAGCAATTTCTCTAAATTTAGCAAAGTCTACTGTTCTAGAGTAAGCTGAATAACCACAAATAATTAAATCAGGTTTTTCAATTAAGGCTTGTTGTAAGATTGCATCATAATCTAATAATCCATCTTTAGATAACTCATAAGAAACTGAGTTATAAAAGATCCCACTAAAGCTAATTTTATAACCGTGTGTTAAGTGTCCTCCACAGTTAAGGGCTAGTCCCATAATTTTTCCACCAGAAGGTACTACTGAAGCAATCGCAGCAGCGTTAGCTACAGATCCTGAATATGGTTGCACATTAGCATATTTAACCCCAAAAATAGCCTTTAAACGATCGATGGCAGCTTGTTCAACTATATCAACATTTTCACAGTTACCATAGTATCTTCTACCAGGATATCCTTCTCCATATTTATTTGTTAACACTGATCCTTGAGCTTTAAGGACATCTTCTGAAACATAGTTTTCAGAAGCGATTAATTCAATATGATCTTGTTGACGTGCAAGTTCATTGTTAATTGCATCTTGCACAACTTTGTCATGTAATTCTAAATTCTTATACATCTATTCTCCTTTTTTATTGAATTTGGAATCAATAAGTGAAATTATTTGTTCGGTTCCCACAAAACGAACTGTTGTATTAACTTTGTCACCTTTTTGGAATTGATCAATGACTTTAACTGTTTGTAGTTCATTAGCAGCATTATCAATTTGATTGATAAAGTCAAGTGCCGGTGAAATATAATCATTTGCGTCTAATTCAAAGGTAATATCAAGTGTTTTTAAAGGTTCTAAGTTAACTGCTTGGAATTTTAGTTCTGAGCTTTGTTCATTAAACATAGAAGTTAAAATTTCAGCGTACAAGGTTCCATTTGTAGTGTCATATTTAGGGTGAATTTTTCCAATTCATCCTACCATTTGGTCATGGAAGATAATTTCAGCTGAAGCATTTGGGTGAATCATTTCATTATCTGCTAATGGAACAAATTTTAAGTCTTTTCCAGTTATATTAATTAAATCAAGTTGCATTTGTTTAAATGATTTAGTGCTACTTGCGATTCCATATACCATTACATTGTTATTAATCATCCCTTTTTCAAAGATATTAATATCATTCATTTTACGTTTTAAGTTGTATTCAACTACTCCAGCAAGTGAAGTTACAATTGAATTTCTAACTACTTCACGTTCTTTAGATACGTAAGTTTGTAAAACTTGGTTAGTTGTAAAGTTAAATGGATTAAAGAGTGCTTTTTCATGTGATACTAAGGTAAATGTTCTAACTTCTGAATATCCTTGAGCCACAAAGTTAGCTGGGGTAGGATTAGCTTTCATTGTTTTAAGAGGTACGCTTGGTAAAATTTCTTCTCCGATACCATCATATGAATAGAAACGTAAAATTTCTTCAATTACATCTTCCATTACATTAACATCATATCTATATTCAGGAATTGTAATCTTGCTTAAATCACTAGCTAACTTAAATCCTAAATTAGCCAGAGCTTGGTAAGCAAATTCTAAACGCTTAGCATCTAGTTTCCCTCCATAAGCAGCTAATTTATCTTGTTCAAATTTAATCGTTTTAGCATTATTTTGAGGTTCATTAGCAAACTGATTTTTACTTGGTTGCTTTAATAAAGCTTGTGCTAAAGAATTCATTCCTTGATATGCTAAATGCTTTGTAATAGGTCTAGAAGCTTGAGCACCAGCAGGATTTGAAGTCTTAATTTCTCTTAAGGTATGTCTAATTTCACTAGGCACAAAGGCTGCAACTTCAAATAAGAAGTTTCTTGTTTGTTCACTAACTTGGTATTGGTTTAGGACACTAACACCTGCAAGTGAAATTAAATCATTATTAGCATAAATAGCTAATACATCTTTAACTAAGATTTCTTTATCATCAATTGTTACATTTCCTGAGATTTTTTTAGCACTTAAAGTAGCTTGAGTTGGCAATTTATCCAAGTCATAAACTTGAGCCGGAGTTCCTGCCATTAGAAGCAACATATTAGCTACATTATTAGCTCAAGATTGATTAGTATCAAATCCATGTTTAGCTAGTAACATTTTATCAACTAAATCAACACTAGCTTGTGATACTGTAACTGGAAGATAAAATGCATCATTAATTGCTTTGTTATTAAGGTCTAATTTTAAATCACATACAAGTTCGCTAGCTTTAATTGTTGTATCCATTAATTGATAATTTACTTCAACACCATAATATGCAGCAAGCTCACGAGCTAGTACAAAATAACTATTAGCATCATTACGGTTAGCTGTAATTGAAATTTCAATTAGATAGTCATCTAAGCCTAATTTTTCAATTGGATCATCGTTTAATGAAGCAAAGCTTGGATCAAAAGTAACAATTTGGTCTTTTTGGCTTAATAATTTTCAATCATAACCAATTTCACTTCAAGCTCCAAACATACCTTGTGAAGGTAATCCTTTTAATTCTACTTCACTAAAAGTGAAATCACCTTTACTTGCTCCAACTGGGAAGCAAATTGTTAAATCTCCAGGTTTTAAGATACGGTTATTAGTTTGAATTGTATATTGACCTGATTTAGTTTTTACTTCAACTACGTCTAAACGATCGCTATTTGGATTAGGCTTTACTGAGATAACTTCACAGAATTGTAGGCCTTTAACATTACTAAATGGTTTAACTTCTTCAACCTCAAATCCAATGCAATTTAAGGTCTTTTCAACGTCACTTGCAGAAAGTTTAACTCCCTTAAGCAATGAATTTAAATGATTTAATGAAATTAACATTATGCCTCCTTATTAGTATCTCAATTAATTGCTGTGATACCTTTTTCTATTAATTTATCGTTGATTTCTTTAAAAATATGTGAGTTTTCAAAACCTTTTTTATAGCTAAATGGACTTGGGTGTGAAGTTATAATTAAGTTGCTTGCTGCAATTGGTAAATCTGCAACAAATTTAGCTGCTTGCTTACCAAGAGCCACTACAATGACATCAGGATTTTGTCTAACTACTTGTAATAAAACTTCATGAGTGAATTTTTCTCATCCAAAAGTAGCATGTGAATTAGCACTTCCTTCTGAAACTGTTAGCACTGTATTAAGTAATAAAACTCCTTGTTTAGCTCATGAAACTAATGAAGTATTATCTAATTTAGCATTTGGATAATCTTTTTTGATTTCAGTAAAAATGTTTCTTAAAGAAGGAGTTAACTTTCCATTACCAGTTGAGAAAGCTAAACCATCTGCATACCCAACAGTATGATATGGATCTTGACCTAAAAGGACAACTTTTGTTTCATGTACTTGAAAGAAATCAAATGCGTGAAACATATCCATTTGATGTGGTAAAACTTGAGCTTCCTTTTCAGCTACTTCTAATTTATTAATAATTATTTCAAAATAAGGCTTCTTACCTTCAACTTGTAAAATATTTAAAAAACTATCTTTCATGTCTAAATTGCTCCATTATTCTTAAATCATTTCTATATAAGTCTCTAATATCGTTAAATCCATATTTAATCATTGTAATTCTTTCAATTCCAAGACCAGCAGCTAGTCCATTAAATTCTGGATCAAAGCCCGCCATTGCTAAAACATTTGGATGTAGCATTCCAGCTCCTAAAATTTCAATTCATCTGCCTTTGTAAAGCACATCAACTTCAACACTTGGCTCAGTAAATGGGAAGTAGCTTGGTCTAAGTCTAATTTCAACTTGTTCTTCAAGTACATATGAAAGTAAATCTTTTAGTGTTCAAATTAAATTTCCAAAAGAAATTCCTTTTCCCACTGAAACAATATCAACTTGGGTAAATTGGTGTGAGTGGGTTGCATCATCTTCATCATTACGATATACTTTTCCAATTGCAAAGGTTGAAAATATTTTATTTGGATTTTCAGCTAAAACTTTAGCTGTAATTCCAGTGTTATGTGTTCTAAGTAATGTAGTTGGATTGAAGTATAAAGAATCATGCATAGCTCTAGCAGGGTGATCACTTGGAATGTTTAATCTTTCAAAGTTAAATAGATCAGTAACAATTTCACCTTCTTCTTGTTGATAGTAACCATGTTGGTAGAATCACTCTTTTAATCTGTTTTCAACGATTGTAATTGGGTGTAAACTAGCTGGCTTGCTTAAAGGCGCAGTTACATCAATAAATTCAGAATTAACTTTGGCTTGAATTTCTAATTCTTTAATTCTATTTTCAGCTTGTTCGAAGAAGTTATTGTATGCTGTTTTAAGTTGATTAATTTTAGCTCCAAGTTCTTTTTTCATTTCTACTGGTGCAGCTTTTAATTCATTTTGTAACTGCGCTATTTCACCTGTAGCACCAAAAGCTTTAGCTTTAGCTTGTTTTAAGTCTTCTAATGTATTTATAGTTTCTAATTTAAGCTCCATTATAGCTCCTTATTTTTTTTAATTAAATTTCAATATTTTTCTATATTTAATTCATTTGAATTTTGCTGAGGTCAATAAAATTGCATGTTTTTAATTTCATTAGGTAGATATTGTTGGTTTACATAATTATTGGCATAATCATGTGGATATTTATAATCATTTCCATCTCCTAATTTAGCAGCTGATGCATAGTGTGCATCCCGCAAGTGCTTAGGGATTTCATAAACTCCTCCAGAAGCAATCAGTTGTTCTACCTGGCTAATAGCTAAATATGATGCATTGCTTTTAGGTGCTAATGCTAGGTCTAAAATAGCAAAGCCAATTGGTAGACGTCCTTCTGGCATCCCTAAACGTTCAAAACTTCTAATAGCTTCTGCCACTCTAAGTGAAACATTAGGTGCAGCAAGCCCAACATCTTCGTATGCCACGCAAAGCATTCTTCTAAATAACCCATCTAGATCACCTGATTGTAAAATCAGCATTCCTCAATATAAAGCAGCATCTGGATCACTCCCTCTTAAAGATTTATGAAATGCTGATAAATTATTATAATGAGCACTTGAATCTAAATCTGAATAAAAGTTCACATTTGGCACAACTGTTTTAATCACTTCATCGGTTACTTCTTGTCCTTCATCAACACAGTTAGCTAGCATTTGTAAATTATTAATGCTAGAACGCAAGTCACCAGCTGATAAACGTGCTAGCGCTAGTAATTGAACACGTGACACTTTTAATCCTGGATAAGTGGATGCAACAATTTGTTCCAGTTTATTGACAATATCTACTTCAGAGATCTTATTGAATTGTAAAATTTGCATTCTGCTACGCACTGCTGGAACAACCTTAAAATAAGGATTCTCAGTAGTGGTTGCATATACAATTATTTTGTCAAATTCAACATATGATAACAAGATATCTTGTTTATCTTTATTTAGTCGATGAATTTCATCAATAATAATGCATTGATTGTTTTCTAAAATATTTACAAGTTTAGATTTTGAGTCAACTGAAGCATTAAAATAATCATATTTTAAGCCCAGATCATTTGCTAACGCTATTGCAGTAGATGTTTTTCCTGTACCAGCTTCTCCAAAGAATAAGAAGCTGCTTGTAATTTTATTTGCAACTACTTTTTTCAATAATTTTATGATATTTTGTTGGCCAACAATATCATTTAATGTCTGTGGTCTTAGTGCATTTGCTAAGTTTTGACTCTTCATATAAAACCTCATTTAATTAAATATAAATATTTAATTCAATTATACAACACTATATATTTTTATGCTTTCTAAAAAGATTAATATCAGTTGGTCATAAAGTAGCATGTATGTTCCTTATTTAACTAAATAAGCTGCTTGCTAATCAAAAAATATCTGGCATACAGTTCCAGATATTTTTTGATTGAAATTGTCCAATAAGACTATTGGTACATTTTAAATTATGCATTAGATTAAATGCATTTAAAGCTCACAAAATTTTATTCAATATGAGGATTAAGTGCTCTTTGCATTAATTCATTTACATATTCTTGAATTTTCTTAGTAAATTTTTCTTGTTCGTTTTTTGAAAGTTTAGCAGCTTTTATAGAAATACTTGTTAGTTTATCTGACATTTCTTGAGCAATCTGCATTGCGTTTTGTGGGTTAGCTGTGATTTTTGTTATCATTTCATCAAAAACTGTTTTCATTTCTTTTGAAATACTTTCAGAAGAAACATCAGAGTTGTTGCATGCTACAGCTGATATTGGAAGAACAACTACAGTTGAACTAAGCCCTATGCTTAATAATAATTTTTTAAATTTCATATTTTCTCCTTTAAATTATTTATCAAGAACGATTTATTTTTGCCATTAATTGCTATTTCTCTATTTCAAATTTATTATCAGAATTTATATGTTGCAAATTATAATATACATATTGAATTTGGTCCAATGCATCAACTTTTGAGATAAAAAAGTAATCAAGGTCATAATTGAACGAAAATAAAAAGTAAAATATTTTTTCTATTTCTTCATTATTGGCACCGAGATTTCTTCAAAATCTCATACTAAATTGTAATCTTTGCAATCTGGTTTTTTTATCTTTCGGATTGATATATCACGGCTCATATATTCTTATATTGAAGGATAATTTATCATATTGACTTTTTATATTTTTAAATGACAATTCTTCAATTTGATTTTTGCCTTCTATCAGCACTCGGTTTGAAATTATATCATGTGTAATATCTTTGCATAGAAGATATAAATTCCATGCGTTTATAGGGAACAACATAAAGCCCATTCAGCAAAATACATTAAGAAATGTTATGAATCCACCTTTAACCGCATAATTAAACGCTAAGCATTGTACAATTGCATAAATTATTCTAAAAATTGGCTCGCAAATTGCTCTAATTTTTACTCTTCTTTTAAGGCATCTTAAAATAATTTCATATACTTCATTATATTTCTTAATATTGCATATTACAGAATGATTTTCACTTATCTCTGTTCTTTTAGCTGTTGTAGGCATAACATACATTTGAGCTAACTTAAATCTCAAAAGATATAAGATATTCATCTCAAAGCAATATAGCAACACATAAAATAAATGCTATTCAAGATAGGGGTGATTCCAGGTTGCTTTTATAATGCATTCTTATCTCCGATTATTTTTAAATTCTTTATTTCTCTACGACATTGTTTTAGTTGATCTTTAAGTTAATATTTCATCTATTTGGCAATGAATAAAAAATCCCTATTAAACTATTTATAAGATGTTTAGAATACTAAGGTTAACACTTTTTTATCTATTTTATGTACTTTGATTAGCTTTCGAAAACATCTTATAAATTATTATAAATAAGAATAAAAACATTTTAATAAAATTGTAAAAAGTTTCCACATTTTGACTTTTGTTCCTATCTGCTAGTGAAAAATATGAAAAAAGCACCATTTCTGGCGCTTATAAATCTTACATAGTAGTTGATATACTTTAGTTATAGAATCCATCATTTAATCAACATTATAATGTTTTCAAATCTTCTTCTAGGTTGCTGATTAATTGTTGTATTATCACTTTAGTATCTGCGACTTGCTTATCTACATCGATAGTTATTTTGTTTGCTAACGCAGTCATGTTTATATATGACTGGATAGTACGTGTTCTCTCATTAAGACTATTTAATTCATTATTAAGTTTTTCAATTGCATTTTTTATCATTTCTCTATAAACAACATCAATTCCTTGTTCTACATATTCTTTAATAATAGTTTGTACATATCTTTCGCTTTTATCCATAAACTTAGAATTATCTTTGGCAGAATCAATATTCATATATCTATTCTTATTGATGAAAATTGTTTTTCTTAAAGCATCTTTAAGAATTTTAGGGCTATTGGAATCCGATATTTTGCTAATGATAAATAAGTCTTTAAAATTGTTGATTGCTTGCTGATTAGTAACATATTTTGTCTCAATGTATGAGTTAATTGAAAACTGCTTATCATCAATTGCAAACCTAGACTTATCCTCTAATAAGTCTGCTTTAACTAGTCTTTCTGGACATATTGTTCCTGCAAGACACCCATTTGTATCAAAGTATGAAACATCAAGCATTTGACTCATTAAGGTAGCTATCTTCAAATCTAAATTAACTTGTCAAAAAATATTTTCATTTTTTATTTTGCCTTCTAAATAGTTAATCCAATTCTTTGTTTCATTTGTGTCTAATTGTTTTAGCAATTTCAACATTCAAAAGTCGTGTTCATATTCTGTTGTTTCTTTTAGAAGTTCTGCAATTTTTAGATCTTGTTTGTAATTTCTTTCTACTGCATTTATATTTCGATTTCTATTTTCTTTATATTCATCAAAAATATGACTGATATGATTTTCTGAATTAGTTTCTGCTCTTTTGCCAAGGAATGTTGCAATATCATTTAATTCATCAATAATCACATTTAGTTTTTCGCTCTTGTCACTGATTTGAGAATCTTTTGCAATACGAGCATACTTAGCTAAAAGTTTATTTGTTTGATCAATAATACCATCTAGTTTTGAATATTTTGAATCATTATATAAAGCAGGAAAAGCTAGTAAATTACTGTAAATCCCTTCATTTATATTATCTACTGAATCAGATACCTTGCTATTTAATTTTGAAACATTACTATCTTTGTCAGTTTGATTGCATGAAAAAGCAAAAGCAAGTGGTGTAATTGCTAATGGAACTGCAAAATAGAATTGCCATGTTTTCTTCATTTTTCTCCTTTTATCTTACATATAATAAAATTATAAAGGAGAGTTGAATAATTTTGTGCAATAAGCAAAAAGTTTCCACATTTTGACTTTTGTTCCTATCTGCTAGAGAAAAATATGAAAAAAGCACCTAAGTGCTTATAAGTTGTGGTATGGTTCTTTAATGTCTTTTAACACGAATTTATATTCAGGGAGCATACCTGTTAAAATTTCATACATGTGTCATGCATAAACTTGCTCATCTAAATGAGGGACTTCTAAGATATTTGTATTCAATTGATCAAAGACAATTCAGTCACTTCATCTAAAATCGCTTGAAATGATCAAGTCTACTTGTGAGGCTAAATCATTTATTTGACCAATATACCCGCTACCTGATAAAATGGCTACTGTAGCATATTTGTCATTATATTTATCAGCTGGCACATTGGTTCTAAATGCAGATAAATGCATTTTATCTTCTAATAATTTTTTAAGTTCTAAAAGGGATTTATTTGCCTTAAACACAGCGCTAAAGGTTTGAGTCTTATCTCAATCCATTGAGGCTTCTAGACCCATATATTTAACGATTTGATATGAAGTTCCATATGGATCACAATCATAATTAGTGTGCATTGAATATGCTGTAATTTGATGCTTTCTTAATAAGTTTAGAATTTCACGTTTATAAGGAGCTTTCTTGTCTTCAGCAAGTCAAGTTGCTTCAAATTTAAATGGGTGATGGGTTAAAATTACATTGCAATCATTAGCAATAGCTTCTTGTAACACATCCATAGTTAAGTCAATGGCTAAAACTGCTCCTTTAAAGCGTTTGCTTTGAACAGTTTTTACACTATACCCAGATGGATCTCATATTTCTTTATTTACATTTGGATACATTGAATTAACTATAGCAATAAAATCTTTGATTTTTAAACTTTTTTCTTGGCGCATTTTAGTTCTTTAAATAATCCTTCAAGTTTTTACCATGTTTAACATTACTCTTTAATTTACGTAAAATCTTGTTTTCAATTTGTCTTACACGTTCTTTTGAAACACCACCACGGTCGATTGAAAGTTCTTCTAAAGAGTGCACTCTATATCTTTCACCATTTTCATCAACCCCTACACCAAAGCGCTTACAGATTAATTTTCTATCTTCTGGTTCAAGTTCACTAATCATATCATCAAGAATCTTGCTTAATTCTTCATGAGATGCATAATCAACTGGTGAAATGATGTTTTCATCTTTAACAAAGTCACTAAATGATGAATCATTTTCTTTACCAACTTGTTTATCTAATGAAATTGGGTCAATATTAATTTTTCTAATGTATCTAACTTTAGCAGCATCAAAGCCATTTCCGTATTTGTCTGCAATTTCATCATCGCTAGGTTCTCTTCCTAGTTCTTGTTGTAATTCACGTTCGATTTTAGAAATCTTATTGATTGTTTCAACCATGTGCACCGGCACACGAATTGTTCTAGCTTGGTCAGCTACAGCACGAGTAATTGCTTGACGAATTCATCATGTTGCATATGTAGAAAACTTAAATCCTTTATTAACATCATATTTTTGAACAGCTTTTAGAATACCAGAGTTACCTTCAGAAATAAGATCAATGAATGAAAGCCCTCTGTTCTTGTATTTTTTAGCATTGTTAATAACTAAACGTAAGTTTCTTTGGATTAGCTTATCTCTTGCTCTTTTTCCTCTGAAACCACCTTTTTCCATTTGTTCAGCTAATTTACGTTCTTCTTCAACAGTAAGTAATTCTCCATACTTACCAATTCATCTCATGTATCACTTAACAATATCGTTAGTTTCAGTTAACTTGTTAGATAAGTCAGCTTTTTTCTTAGGAGTTTCATTTAAGTCTACTGCTTCAACATAATCAAATGATAAAGCGTTTAGGTTAATATCAAGGTCATCAGATTCTTCAAAGAAGTTTTCATTTAATTTTTCTTCATCTTCTTCAGAATCATCGTCTTCTTCTTCCTCTTCTTCGATTTCTTCATCTGGAATCTTGTAATAATCTTCGTCAACTTCATCATCTTCAACGTAATCATCATCTACAAAGTCATCATCTTTGTCATCTTCGAAGTCAATATCCATATCATCGTTATCGATTTCTGGTAATTCCTCATCCTCATCATCTAAGTCAAGTGCTTTTGAAGTTTTGCTTTTTGCTTTTGACTTATTTTTAGCTTTATCTTCGTTGATTTCATCTAGAAAATCATCTGCTGAATAATCACCATCTAAATATTCTTCTTCATCTTCAGCAATGATGTTATTATCTTTTAATTCTTCAAGAAAATCATCAAATTCAGCATCATCAATAAATAAATTTTTAGCTGCTAGAACTTCTAGTAATTCATCTTGTGTGAAGTAATCCTTATGTTTATGTTTTAATTGTTGTTTTAGATAAGTTATCACTGTGTTATAGTCAAATTTATTATCCATACAACCCCCTTTATTTCTTTTTGAGCGTTAAACGCTTATTTTTGTAGTTTATTAGTAAACTAATTTGGTCCTGAATATATGTGGGAACAGGTACATTACCATTTTCTGGATATACAAAGTTTTTAAATTTTTCTCACTCAGCTACTTGCTCATTTAATGCTGGCATTAATGGAATTGAAGAACCATTTGTAACTTTTGCTTCATTAATATTTTCATCAATATAATCTTTGATAATTAAGTTATTAGCAGCAGAATTAGTATCAATTGTATTTAGCATTAGATTTAATGAGTGAGATATTTGATCAAAAATTTGTTTTGCATCTTGAGGCGTTTCAAGTGTAATAGTATATTCAAATAAATCTTTGATGTTTTCTGGCTTAGCAAAAATAAGCGCAACATCGGAAGTACTTTTGAGTAATTCTAAAATATTTTCATTACTCATTGCCCTAATTAGTAGAGCTAAACGATTTTGATTAGTTAATAAATCTACTTTTTCTTGGTAGCTTTTAGCATGCTTATAATCTACTAGTTCTTCATCATTATGAAATACATCATAATGAGGGGCATTATCCAACTCTTTTATAGTTAGTGTGTAATTATACTCTTTTTGTAGTAAGCCAGCTATATATTTTTGTTGTTCAATATCAAGCAGATCAATATATGATTTAAGCACTAAAATAAATTTAGAAAAGGCTTCATAATCTTTAAGAGTATCAACTTTATGCTTTTGCTTTAATTTTTCATAAATAAAGTTGACAGCTGATACTTGTGAGTTTTTAATTAGCTCAGTTAATGTTTCGACTCCATATGTATTTAAAATCTCATCAGCATCTTTTGAATAATTATTTTCAATTAAGGACACTGTAAAATTGTGCTCTAATAAAATTTTTACAGTGCGTAGTGCAGCATCTATTCCAGCTGCATCATTATCTAAGAATAAAATAACTTTGTTGTTTTTAATTAAATTTAAATGTTCCTTGGTTAGAGCAACTCCCATTAAGGCTACTACGTTTTCAAATCCAGCTTTATATAATGCAATTGCATCCATAAATCCTTCAACTATAATAACTTCTTTTTTGCTTGCAATTGCTTCTTTTGCATTATTGAAGTTATATAAGATCTTAGATTTATTAAACAATTCAGTTGCTGGAGAGTTAACATATTTTGCTACAGGGTGAGCTTCAATTGATCTGGCTGAAAATCCAACTAATTCATTGAATTCATTTCTAATTCCAAATGTAACTCTTTCTCAAAATAGTTCGTGTAGGTCACTATTAATTAAACCAGCCTTAAGCATGAGACCAGTGTCATAGTTGAGTGACTTTAAATACTCAAGGGTCTTATTTTTTGGTGCATAACCAATATCAAACTTTTCACGCAATGTTGCATCATCAAGTTTTCTAGCTTTAAGATATTCCATTGCAGCTGGATTAGTTAGCACTTGAACCTTGTAATATGAATTAGTAATTGAAAGCATATCAATCAATTCTAAAATTTCTTGTGAATAGGCTTGAACATTTTGTAAATTCTTTAATGAACTAAAATCATATTGAATTCCAGCTCTTTGAGCTAAGAATTCAAGTGCCTGAATAAAGTTTCAATTTTTAATCCGTTGTAAGAAACCTACAACATTACCAGAAGCTCCACAAGGGAAGCATTTAAAGATTTGTTTTTGGGGAGAAACTGTAAAACTTGGGGTAGAATCTTCATGAAATGGACAAAGTCCTACATAGTTATTTCCTTTTTTAGTTAAATTAATAAACTCAGAAATTACATCAACTATGTTAGAACTAGTAATTATCTGATTAACTAATTCCGTTGGGATTCTCTTGTTTTCCATTCTTTCTCCAAAATTTTAACTATTTATGTGAGGCTAAAAACTCATTTAGTTTAGAGGTTTCCACTCTAACTTGTTCCATTGTGTCTCTATTTCTTAATGTCACGCAATTGTCTTCTAATGTATCATAATCCACTGTTAAACATCAATATGTTCCAATAGCATCTTGACGACGATATCTTTTTCCAATTGAACCAGCTTCATCATATGTTACTGAAATACCTTGGTCAATTAAACTTGCAAAGATTTCTTTACTTGTTTCAGATAACTTCTTAACAAGTGGTAAGACAGCTACTTTGTATGGTGCAAGATCATAAGTAAATTTAAGCACAACTCTTGAATCATTTTCAGCAAGTGTTTCTTCATAGTATGCATCTGAAATGATTGCAAGCATTAAACGATCAAGACCAATACTTGGTTCAATTACATAAGGGATCACTTTTGTATTAGTTTCAGGATCTAAGTAATCAAGTGATTCACCTGTCGCTTTCATGTGAGAAGTTAAATCATAATTTGTACGGTTAGCAACTCCTAAAAGTTCTCCTCATCCAAATGGGAATTTAAATTCTATATCACTAGTTGCATCTGAATAGTGAGATAGTTCTTCTGGTTCATGAGCTCTAATACGAATACTATCTTGCTTGATTCCTAATTTTTGTACAAAGTTATAAGCCTTGTTAATGTAATAATCAAATCAAACATTTGCTTCTTCTGGTTTAGTGAAGAATTCAAGTTCCATTTGTTCAAACTCTCTTGTTCTGAAAATAAAGTTACCTGGAGTTACTTCATTTCTAAAACTCTTTCCTACTTGAGCAATACCAAATGGTAGTTTAGCTCTCATAGTTCTTTGAACATTTTTGAAGTTTACAAAAATACCTTGAGCAGTTTCAGGTCTTAAATAAACTTTTGATTTAGCACCTTCAATAACCCCTTGAGATGTTTCAAACATTAAATTAAATTTCTTGATTTCTGATCAATTTGTTTTTTCACCTTCATATTCTTTAATGTGATCTTTAACAAATTGTGTCATTTCTTCAAATGTCATTTTTTCAGGAATAATATTTTCATCATATTCTTGAATTAATTTATCAGCTCTATATCTTTTTCCATTAACTTTGTTTTCGATTAATGGATCAGAGAAATTAGATACGTGACCTGATGTCACTCAAACGTTTGGATTCATTAATATTTTTGAATCAATTAAAAAGTTATTTCCCTCTCTTAAAACAAATTCTTTCTTTCAAGCGTTTGCTATGTTGTCTTTTAATAAAGCTCCTAGTGGCCCGTAATCTCATGTGTTTGATAATCCACCATAGATTTCGCTTCCTTGGAATACAAATCCACTATTTTTTAAATGATTTACTATTATTTGCATTGAGTCTTTGTTATTTAGCATATTGCTATTTTACCACAATATTAAAAAATTATATTTTTTAATAGCATAATTTTGAAAAAATGAAAATAATTTTTCCACATTTTATTTTAGGCGCAAAAAAAGCACATAACGTGCTTTCAAAATAAAACTAAAGTGTTGGAATAATTCCGATTCCCATTAAGATCACAAGTGTGATTAGGATTCCGTATGACAATGCTAGTAAGAAGATAGCAAATCAGTTAACTGTGCTTTCAGTTCTTTCAGCCGGAACTTCTTTAACAACTTCTTTTTCTTCAGCTGGTGTTTGGAATACCATGAAGTGTTGTCTTTGAGCATCATGTCCAATGAAAATAGCGTAGTGGTATTGGTCTTTTGGTACAAATCCTACATGTTTATCATTGAATAAAACGTATGAAGTTTTTTGTGCTAATTTGATGTTTCCATTTAATGAACATACTGAATAAATGCAATTTTCAGCTGTGTTTGCTATTTCTGGTTTACCAATAATTTTTGCGTCAAATTCTTGTACTGATTTTGTAAGTGAGTACATAATTGCTGCAAGTAATTCTTTTAAGTCTTCTGCTTTAAGTTCTTTTTCTAATGCTTTAGCAACTTCTAGTACATCTTTGAAATTCTTTTCAATAGCTTTAACATCATCAACAGATGTTTCTGTGTATTCTAATTGAACTACTGTTGAACGCATTTTTCTAGCATAAATTGCTAATACTTTTAATTGTTCTTCAACAGGTAAGTCTCTTACATAAGCATATTCTACAATTTTGTCTTCGACTACTGAAACAACTGGAAGAACAACTTCTTCTTTTTCAATAATTACTTCTTTTGTTGCATCTTTTTCTAATTTTTCAGATTTTTCTCTTAATTCTTCAATTTCTTTTAATAGTTGTTCTTTATCTGAATCTGAGTCTTGTAATCTTTTGTAAAGTTCTTGTAATTCTTTTTCATAATCTGTTGCGTGTTTTGCTGATAATAAAGCTGATAATTCTGCTAATTTTTTGTTTAATTTTTCAATTTCAATATCTTTAGCTGATTTCTTTCTTTCAATTTTGAAATCATCGTCAACTGGGAAGTATGTTTCTGGGTCTTTTAAGATTTTGAAGTCAACAACAGCTTTTAAGTTTTTAGCTGCTTCTTTTTCATTTCTTAATCCTGTTTTAGAATCAATTGCTAATTCTTCTGCTGTTGCATCATATTCTAATCCACCATCGAATTTGTCAACATTAAATTCGTAGGCCATAACTTCTTTGTTGCCTCTTAATTCTTTTTCAGCAATTACTAATCCACCTCAGATTTTTTTATCTGTTTGGAATCATGTTGCAGCATCGTATCCTAATGATAAGAATCATGTCATAGCATCTTTACGTGACTTAAATAAAGCTAATGGGCTTTCTACTTTTGGGTGTTTTAAAGCTCATGGATAGTTTTTATCTTTATTTGGTCTATATAAACATTGTAAACGTTTCATTTTTCCTCTTTCTAATAGTTATATTAGCCTTTAGGCTAGTTATATTATTTTTCTATATATAAAAATTATATCCATTTCGTACCTTTTTTCTAATATTTTCACATTTTCTGTTTATCCTTAAAAAATAGCACTAAAAGTATGCAAAATGTAAAAAAAATAAAAAAATATTAGGTAATTTTAGGGCAAAATAGACTTTTGTGACTATACGCAAGTTATAAAATGCTAAATTTAATGGCGTTTTAACCTCTTGTGGTTAAATAAATTACTATCTAGTAAAATTAATTTTATCACATATTACTTTCGAGTTAATTTCCTCTAATAAATAAAAACTGTTTTATAATTCTATATATATGGAAACAAAATTATTATATAAAGTAGGACAAGTTGTAACAGCAAAGGTTACAAGAACAGGCAGCAAGTTTGCCCTCCTCGAAGATAAAAATAACAGTAAATTTATTATTTACAAAAATGAAGTAACTGATTTTTACAAAATGCAAGTGTACGATATTTTACAAGTAAAAGATATCGTAAATTTTGTTGTAATTGGATATGACCAAAATACTAATCAATATATTGGATCATTTAAAAGAAATCACCCTAACTTTTTAAAGAGTGAACAATATTTTAGTAACAGTAAAAATCGTAAAAATGAATTAAAGGAAACAAAAAATGGCTTTACTAATCTAAGAGAATTTACTTTATCTTATATTGATCCAGAAGCTAATGAAAATGAAGATACAAATATTAAGGAATAATTATGCCTTTAATTTCAATTAAGACTAAATATTACCAAGAAAAAAATACTCAAAATCAAGAATCTCAAGTAGCAAATGACATAATATCAAAGGTTAAGTCACTAAACTTTAAAGGTTCTTCTTTTTTAGGTTTTGATGATATTGCACTAAATTTTAAAATCAATGGGATTGATCGCATTGTAGATTTTTGTAATAAACTTTATCGCAGAAAAACTAACACCTTAATTATTTGATGCAAGAAAGAAAATCAAGTTGCCATTGATGCAGCATTACAATTCATCTTTGGAGCAAGCGATTATCACAAGGACAATAAGATAGAGTTGGTTTTTATCAATGAACAATTACCAGAACACATTGTTTCTAAGACTATTAATCATTATCTAAATATAAACAAGCAAGATAATATAGCTTTACTTTTTTTAGACTCACTAGGTTATGATGATAATCAGCAAGCTGCAGTAAAAAACTTTATCTCAAAATTCAACTATCAATCTAGCGAATTCTTAATTAAGAAATCCATCTATTTTATAGGTAGAAAAAATATTTTTAGCACAATTGATAACATCTCAATTCCCCGGGAAAATGCTTTTTTCGTGTCTAATGATATTCATTCCGATTATGCTTTATTAAGTGAAATTGGACTAATTTTGCTAGCTACTCAAGGTGTTAATATTGAAAAAGTTATAGCAGGTTATACAGATGCAAATAAAAACATCTTAAACCCTGATGTTTACTTTAATAACGCCTTGAAATTAGCGCTTTATTTAAATGAAAATGATACAAAAAATAATCCTGGTGGATTTATTAATTTAAATATCGCTTATGACTTATTCCTAGACAAATATGTTCATTTTTATGCTCAATCACTTAATAAAATTACACTTGAGGAAAGTATTCTAAATCAAGCAGTTTTATTTCCAAATGATATCCCTTGACAAGCTGAAGATATTTTATCTGGGCAACGCAATAAATTCATTTTATTTTGAACTTTAAAACAAAGATTTTTTGACTATCAACTCTCTTCAAACATTGAAAATGATGACTTAATTGATCAGCTAAAAAACTATACAATTAACCAATTTAATGAGAAATCTTATGACGTTTTCTTAAACTATTTAACTAGTTTTAATGATGATGTTAATGCTATTGAAATTGCGATAGAAAACAATAGCGAAGAAGCTTTAGGAGAGTTAATTTCACTTTGCTATTGAACCAAAATTTTCTATTGTATCATCAATGATATTGACCCATTTAAATAATAAAATATTATCTTTTAGTGCGCTAATGGCTTAAAAAAGTCTTGGCGTTTTTTCTTTGCACTTTACTTGTAACTCTATAATATAGTGATTTTAGTATATAAAACCATTTCCATAGGGCAGTGGCATAAAA
The DNA here is from genome assembly GCF_048284715.1 of Mycoplasma milvi. Lineage (NCBI taxonomy): Bacteria > Bacillati > Mycoplasmatota > Mollicutes > Mycoplasmatales > Mycoplasmataceae > Mycoplasma > Mycoplasma milvi. The sequence continues at coordinate 42,867 of NZ_JBLWAH010000002.1, forward strand.
TTACAGATTTGTGATACTATTTATTTATAAATAAATAAATACCTATGTAAAGGGGAAATTATGAAGAAAAATAAACTAGTAACATCAACAGCAAGTTTAATTGCTTTTATGGGGGCTAGTGCCTTAACTGTTGCATGTAAGGCACCAGGTTCATCTCGTGGTATTGATGCTTCAGACCCAGTTGGTGACAAATATGGTAATAATCCAGGTGGGCCAACAATTAAGCCAATTGATCCAGGGAAAGAACCACTTCCAGAAGTTAAACCTGAACCAATTCCTGCACCTAATCCAGAAACACCAGCTACTCAACTTAGAGAAGTTTCACCAGTCTTTATTCAAGCTGACCAAAAAATTAAGCTTGTAGCTTTAGGTGACTCAATTACTGCTGGATTTGATGGTGGCCTATTGCAAGACTATCCAGGTCAAATGGTTAATGGACAAATTGAAGGAGCTTCATATCCTGTCTTTTTAGCACAGCTTTTAAATCAAAATAATCGTGTTGAAAGCTTCGGGAACTATGCTGCCTCAGGAGCAAGAGCAATTGATTGAATTATGATGCTTGGAGCCAACTATCAAAACCCATACAGTGATAGTCCAACTTGAGATAAATTAGATCAAACTTTTGCAGGTAGACGTGGATTTGGACAATTTAAAGCTGGGTATGCTCAAGAAGTTGCTAATGATACCATTGCTGCTTTAAAGGATGCTAACTTAGTAACATTAAGTATAGGTGCTAATGACTTTTTCTATTTACTTACTAAGCACTTAACGCAAGCTAATCCAATGCAAATTATTAATGAGTTAAAGAAACCAAATCCGGATTACTTGTTAATTTACAAGTTTGTTAATGATGCAATTAAAGCTACTATTCCAGAAGTTGCCACTCGTGTTAAGATTTTAATTGATCGCATTGCTGAATTAGCTCCTCAAGCTAATATTAACTTAGTAACTTACCCAATGCCTATGTCAGGCCTTAAGAAGTCTTTAGATGACTTTATTCAAAGTTTAATTAAAACCAACCTTCCTCTTGATCCAGTAGTAGTTTTACTTGACCAAATTAACTTACCATTTAAACAAGTTGATGAACTATTAAATCAAGAATTCGGTAATAAAAATCGTGTAAGTATTGTTAATGCTTACAACTCAAAATATTGAAGCTCACATTCAGCTGACTTGTCAGATGTTTATTTTGATATTCACCCTAACACAAATGGATATAAAAAATTAGCACTTGATATGTACCTTAAAATGACTAATCCGAGTGTTAATATTTCTCATTATGATCCTAATTTTGACCTTAATAAAGCCTTTATTGAAAGTGATGCTTTAACTTTAAAATATGAAATTGCTGTTACCCAAAGTCCAGTTGAAGTTATTGGTAATAGTACTCAAGCTTACTTAGAAAAAAGTGATCCTTTCTTAGATAAAATCAATCAAACTCGTTCACCATACAACTATGGTGAAAGATTACTTAGAATGTCACAAACATTCAAAAACATTACTGTAGAAGCTATTTTAGCTCTAACTTCAAGTACTTTCTACAAACAACTAGATCCTGAAGGAAAACTAGCTGAATTAATTTTAGATAGCGAAAATAATGGAGAAAATGGTTTTGAATCAATTATCCAAGAAATCATTGATGAAAAGATCTTACAAAAGATCATGGGTGATTTCCAAGCTGAATTAACCAAACGTAATAAAGCTGGAGTTTTAAAATTAAGCGATATTCCAAACATCTTTATTAGCAATGCTCTAACTGATGATAATTTATTTAGACTGATTAATGCTTTAGCTAAAAGTAACTTTATTAATCACAATAAAGCAGGACTAGCTGATGCATTAACTACAGTGATTGACAACTTATTTAAGAAGAATCAAGACTTTATCGCCCAAGCCATTGTTAAGGGAATTAAACCAACATTAGAAAAAGCTCAAATTGCTGCAAGCGATGTTGAAGGTTTAATTAAAACCATTATTTCTTCTTCACAACTGAATCAAATTATTAACGCTTTAATTAAGACTTTTATTTCAAATTCAGCTCAATTCCAAACTGTTAATAATTATCCTGAGTTAATTAAAGCCTTCTTAAGCGATGAAACAAATATCAAACAAGTAGCTAACTCACTTTCTACTTTTGCTTGAGATATCTTAAATAATCCAACCATTAAAGCTACCTTACAAGATATTGTTTGAAAATTAATTAATCAATATCATGTAAATAGCAACCTTACTCAAGAACAATCCAATGCCTTTATTTCTAGCTTACTTGATAATATCACTCAATTTAAGGGAGATAAAACCGATAAGTTTATTGCTGATTTCATTTCTCAATTCCTAATGGAACTAAGAAATACTGAATTTAATAAGCTTGATATTGCTTTAAATAAAGCCTTTAGAAATGCTTTAAATAATTTACTTGGTAAAGATGATATTCAAGGCAGTCTTTCTCCATACAAAGCAATTAATATCTTAGTTGATTCAAATCTTATCGCTTCAAATAAAGATTTCCTTAAACAATTACTGCACAACGTAATTGAGCAAGCTCCAAATCTCAAACTTGGTAATGTAATTTATTCAGTTCTACCAGCTAGTGCTAAAAGTGTTCTAGCTCAAGATGGATTTATCACATTATTTAATGTTTTAATTAGTAATGAACATTCAAATGCCATCTTAATTAGTGCTCTAGATCATTTAATTGATAACTTTAATACCTTAAAAGATAGCAATGATCTTGGAACCCTAGTTGCTAACATTTTAAAAACTCAAGATTTAGCAACCTTAAAAACTCATTTAAAAGCAATTGGTAATGAATTATTAACTCAAGAATCAATTCAAGATACTATCATTACTCTACTTCGTAAATCATTTGAAAAGATTAAGGAACCAGCAAACATTACTGATAATGAAATCTCTAACTTCTTAAAAGACTTCAGAAGTGAAGGATTTAGCTTTATTAGTCAACTCAAATTTATTGATCCATTAATTGATACACTATTTGACTCCTTAACTAAAATTAAAGATTCAGCTACTCCTTATGTTGAACTAAAAGCCTTACCACAAGCTTTATTAAATTCACTTAAACAAACTGCACTAAGTGATCCATGGGCTCTAGTTGATAAGTTAGCAGATAGTAAGACAATTAATCAAAATAAAGAATTTATCAAAAAACTAGTTAGCTACTTATTTACAAGTCTTAACAAGAACAATGAATTAATCCAACAAATTCATTCATTAGCTCAAAACGCTCTTAATAAAGCAAATATTGAGCAATATGTTGATAAGGGTGAAATTAATGCTTTATTAGATCAAATCTTTAAGCAAAGTCAAATTAATTCCTTTATTCCTGCTTTAGCTAACTATACTATTGACCATATTGACTATATTAAACTAGCTAAAAATCCAAATGAATTACTAGTTAAATTATTTAGTGATGCAACCTTTAAAGAATTAATTAAAAATCAAATTCAACCTATTATTCCTCAACTTGTGCCTAACTTTAAGGCACCAAAAACAATCTTCAAACTTGTTAAGTATCTAGCTCAAAGCAATAATATTAAGCTAGAAGCCAAGTATGATGGAGTTATTGAAAAACTTATTTCAAATGCTCTTGATAACATTTGAAATAAAGACAAGATTGTCTCTCTTATTAATTCACTACTAGAACAAGCTATCCAAACTAGTGATGTCAATGCCTTTGTTAAGTCTTTACCTAACCTAATTAAAGATAATGTAGAAATCAATGCATTTAACTTAGTCAAAGGCTTATTAGTAGTTCCTCTTGATAAGAATGAATTAGAAATATATGCACAATTATTAAATTCATTATTTGCTCAAGCTCAAGAACTAGCCAAAAGCAATGAGCCAAACATTTTAACTAAATTACTTGCAAAAATTTCACTGCCAGAGAGCTTAAAAGAATATAACATTCAAGCTAGTGATATAGCTAAATTTGTAATTAGAATCTTACAATCTAACTCATTAAATAAATTAGCTAATGCTATTACAAGTAGTGTAATTAGTAACCAAGAAGCTTTAAATAAAGCAACTAACTTTAAAGAATTAGGATTAGTCTTCCTTAAAGATGCTACATTTATTGAGCAAATTAAACAAGTTGCACTAAGAATATTTGCTAAATATAATGAAGTTCCTGAATTTGCTATTGCAAAGAATGCGTTTGTTTCAATTGCTGCCAAAGTTTTAAGCACAAATGAACAAACAGCGTGAATTTTCGCTCATCAAAATGATGATCAAAATACAGAACTAAAAGCTTTACTTGGTTCAGCTTATGATTTATTAATTAAATCTCAAGATAAACTAAATATTATTGAAATCTTATTCAGCGGAATAGAAAAATTTGCCAACGATGGTAATGTAACAACATATGCTTCACTTGGTAAATATATAGCTAATGAATTTGCTGACTTATTTAAGGGAGCAAACCTTGAAACTAATGTAATTAAGTTATTACATCTTTTTGGAGATAGCTTACTTAAACAACATGCTACCTATCTAAAACAAATTATTACAAATGTATATAACAAGATAGCAACTGATGATGGTTTCATTGATCAAATCTATCAATTATTGCCTCAAAATATTAAAGATTTAGTGGCTAAATACGCAACTAAAGAAAATATTACAACTGTTGTTAAATTTATCTTTAATAATGAAAATATCAAAGCAATCTTTACTAAACAATTATCAAATGTATTAGCTGCTTATGGAAGCTTTGAAAACATCAATAGTTTTAATGATCTACTTAAAGTAACCTTTGGAGCTGTTGACTTCAAGACAATTAGTAGCAATGTAACTAACTTTGTAACTGCTTTCTTTGCCGATAATAAAGTTAAAGAAGCTCTAATTAGCATACTTGATAAAGTAGCTCAAGATAAAATTGAATACATCTATACTCAAGGAATAAAAGGAAATAACAACCTAACTAAAGAATTTATTACTTCTGTAGTAAATAACTTCTTACCATTAGTTAAAGAACTTAACTTATATGATAGTATGCTTCAAGTGCTATTTGATAGCTTAGAACAAGCTAAAAGTGCAAGTGATATTACTAGTGAAATTAAAGCTATTGGGCCTAAATTATTAGCTGTACTATCAACTGAATTTAAGAAAGATCCAAGTGCCTTTATTAATAAAATCTCAGCTTCACCAATTATTACTAATAATAATGAGTACTTAAAATTAGTTGCTAAAATTTTAGTAACTAAATACATTAAGTCACCTGAACTTATTTCTCTAATTAATAAACAAATTCAAAATAATGAAGCAAAAATTACTCCTTATACAACAGTTGAACACTTACAAGCTCTAGTTGATAAATTGCTTAATGATAGCAATACTCTAGTAGTACTTATAGATGCAATTGAAGCTGGTTTAAGCCTTAAAGATTTAGGTGAAATTGTAACTAACCCTATGGCAGGAAGCTATCAATTAGTTAAAAATTCAAACTTATTTGCTCACTCACTTGAACTTTCTAAATTTATTAAACTTGTTTTAAATAGCGAAACACTTACTGATTTACTTGAAAACTTTATTAATAAGTTCCTAATTAGTAAAAACGTCTTTACACCAGAAAATACATTCCCACGTGAATTCTATAGTGGAGTTAGAAAAACTTTAGTTGCTTTACTTGAACAAGATCCAAGTTTATTAAATAAATTTTTCACTTTAGCTAAAGAACAATTGCCAAATAGCAATTCTTGAATTGATTTAGTAACAAATATAGCTCCTAAATTAGGTTCATTAGTTAATTTAAGTGACTTCGCTTTTGTTAAAACAATTCTTAATTCAGACGTTTGAGCCTACAGTGATAAGCTTAATGTCTTTGTAGATCGTGTCTTTAATAGTGATACAGCTAATGGTTTATATGATACTTATGCAGGTAAACTAGTAGCATACTTACCAATAGAAAAAATTGCTGCAAAATTAAACATTACAGATCAAGATAAAATTAATCAATTATTTAATAAGTTAATTGTTTCAAAACAATTTAAGACCATCTTACATGAAACAATTAAAGCTATTGTAACTAATGCTAACAATACAGCTCATCCAGAATTATCATTAAATGCTGCAAATAACTACAATGATCTAGTTAGAATCTTAGTAAGCAATGATGCTTTTATTGCTAAAATTAAGCCTCAAGTATTAGAAATTATTTCACAAGCAATTAATCAATTTGGTGTTCTAGATGTCTTAAAAGATATTATTACTCAAGCAATTAAGAATGAAAAAGTTGCCTTTGTCTTTAAAGATATTGAACCTGATAGAATTGATAGCTTAATTAGCAACATTTTAAGTCTTTACGATATAGTTGATACTAACTTTGGTATCTCAAACTTACTATTTGAAACTGTAATCAGCTATATGAAGCTACATGGTGCTAACTTTAGTAAGTTAAATATTGGTGCAGCTTTAAGTTCATTATTTAAAGATAAAATTGCTCATGATGCTAACCATGAATTCGAAGCTAAAATTGTTAAGACATTTGCAAGCATTTCAGGTTCAAAACTATTTAGTGAAAACAAACCTGAAATCTTACAAATATTGCAAAATATCTTTGGAAACTTAAGTCAAGAAGCTGAATTAAGTGATCCAGAAATAGTTGCCCTTTATGGAGATAGAGGTCCTAAAAAAGCAATTGAATTAACACATTCAATTCTTAAATTAATTCCTCAAGCAACACTTGAAAAGATTTATAGCTTTGTAGACAAACAAGACTTTGAAAAGTTCTTTGTCTTTGTGTTAACAAACCAAAACTTCCAAGGTGTAGTAACAAAAAGCATTAATAACTTAATTGAAAACATGGATCAATTCAGCTCTGTAACTTCATATGCTGATATTATTAAGAAAGTTGTAACTCTAGTTGATCTGGACTCATTAAGAAGTGATTTAATAGGCTTTATTAATGATTTACTAACTAACCAAAGTGTTCAACATATTGCTCAAAATGCCTTAATTAAAGGCCTAAAAACACTTGGAGTAGATACTGATTCTTACTCTGAAGAAAAACTAGCAACTATTAAAGCTTTAAGTCAAAACCTTAAACCATTATTAGATAAAGTTGAATTAATTAATGAAACAATCAATATTGTGTTTGAAGGATTAAAAGCAGCTGGAAATGAGACAGATTCAACTCAGGTAATTGCTAAATTTGCTTTAATCCCTCAACAAATTACTCATTTGATTGATGAAAAAGTCAAAAAAGACCCTCTTGCTTTTGTTAACAAAATTCTTAATCTTGAGTTTATTAAGCCTCATTACACAAGCTATATTGAAATCATGCAAGATGTGGTATTTGCCTTAATCAAGTCAGGTAAATTACAAAACATCGTAACTCAACAAATTACTTCACTAAATAGCAAGCTATTTGAATACGTAGATAGACAGCATTTTGCTAACTTAATTAACTTTATTTTAGGTGAAGTAACCACACAAAATGATCAAGTTTCAGTAGCTCAAAATGAAGATATTTTAACTTTATTAGCTGCTTACTTTAACTTAATTAAGGAACCTAATTTCCTTCAAGATGGTGATAGCCTAAAATTAGACCCTAATAAGTTTATTGCAGTATTAAAGAATGAACAGTTCCAACAACAAGCTAAAAATAGCTTAAAATCAATTCTAAATCGTGTATTAGCTTCTAAACAATTTAGCCAAGTTGTTGTAGATGCAACTAATGCAGCTGCTAAAATCTTCCGCATTGATTTAGGTACTGTAGATCGTGATAAATTAACACAAGATCTCTTATCAGATACAATCAAATGACTTGAAAGTACAAAATCATTAGATGCAGTATTAAATGCTTTAATCAATACAGCAGTACAATTTGCTAATAATGAAAGCAAACCTTGAAAAGAAAGAGCTTCATTAGCTGTTAAAGACTTATCTAGTCAACTATTAAAAATCTTTAACTTCAAGAAATATAAATTTATTCAAGCCTTCTTTGAACAAGCAAATAACTTACCAAAGAACAAAGATGCAATCATTAAACTAGTTGATATTATCTATGATGATATTTCTAAACGTGATGATGTAATTTACCAAATTATCACTATTTCAGGACTAAATAAATATCTTGATAAATTTGACTTAAAATACGATCTTGCTAATAAAGATATTAATGCAGATGCTAAGTCAGGTGAAATTATTGAATTAATCAAAGAAGTCTTAAACTTGCCACAAGCCAAAGCCTTCATACATGTAGTCTTAGAAGATGTTTTATCACAAGAAAACTGAGATAAATTTGCTCAAATTAAACTACCAGCCAACTATCAAGAAGGCGATCAGGCAACAGCTCAAGATGATGAAGCTTACTCAAAATTAATTCAGGCCTTAGTTTCTGACCCTAAATTTAAGCAAGCAGCTGTTAGTGCTATTAGAAACTGAATTTATCAAATTAATAAGAGTGATAACTTTGTCAAGATTCTTTCAAAAGTATTACATAAAGTACTTACAACTCTAGATGTTAGCTCATTTAGTGGCAAATTACCTCTAATTAGTCAAAATAAAGGTACCGATACAATTCCAGCACCCGAAATTACTTCAATGAAGTTTGCTCAATTATTTGATGGAATCACAAATCCAGAACCTTTATTAGCAGTCTTGATAAATAATCTAAGTGAATTTGATACCAACTTAGATTTAATTCCTCAATTATTGGATAGCTTAATTGAATTAGTCAAGGACAATGGCTTAAACATTTCAACCAGTGACTTTACCAACAAGCTTCTAGCTCTTGGAAAATCAATTTACAGTAATCCTAACTTCCAAGCTAAAGTGCTCGAATCACTTAAAACAAATGCTTTAGCTGTTAAAGAAAAGAACTTACAACAAGATGTATACACATTCTTTAGAAATGTAACTAAGTTTGCTACCTCAAATATTTCAATTGGAACTATTGCTTGAAATCTTATTCCTCAAGATAATGCTACAATTGTTAAAATTAAACAAACTTTAAATATTAATGATGAAGAGTTCCATACTATAGGACTAAACTTTAAATTCTTTATCGATCAATTAATGAACAATGATCGAATTCCTGGTTTAGTTGAAAATATTTCAAAATGATATTTAGAAAATCCAAATCAAATTGAAGGAATTACAGATTGATTTAACGGATTACAAAAATATCTAAATGTCAAAGAAAATGAACAAGCTACATCAAAAGCAATTATTGACTTACTCAAATCAGTACTCAATGATAATCAATATGCAAGAAACATTGCTCATTTACTTGTAAATAAAGCTCTTGTATTTGCTGGATTAGACTATAGTACTGATACACAAGGTAAGCAACGTCTTGATAAGATGGTTAACTTATTTGTTGATAATCTTGGAACCTTATTTGAAGAAACAGATATGTTTAAATCAATTATTGGTTCAATTGTTAACACAATTAAATCTGCTAATGGATTTAAAGACTTTACTTCTAAAGTTGGCCTTGCAATCTTCAATGGACTTGAATTTACAGAATTTAAGACAGCTAAAAAATTCCTGAAAGCAAGTCTAATTGTTAATAATAAAGATGATATTGTTAATATTACTCAAGAATTAATCACTAAACTACTTACTAGCTCAGCAAATGGTAAGAAAGGTAAAATTGAAGAGCTTATCCATACCTTTAATGTTGGAAATATGCTACTAGATGCCTTAATGCCAAAAGAAAAACAAGCTGAATTATCTTCAGAAAATCGTGCTAAAATTACAGCTTCAATTAATGATATGCTAGTTGAAGCAGTAGCTCAACCTGGACTAGCTAACTTATTAATTACCTTACTAAAAGATATCTTTGATCGAGCAGATGTATATACAAATGATCAACACAACTCATATTCTTCAATGTTAAGCGAATTATTTAATTCACCTAAATCAGAAGAAATTAAGAAAGATATTAAAGATTGATTTACAGCTATCTTATCAAACAGAGATAACATTATCTCTAAAGGTGTCGCAGTTATCTTACAAAATGTTTTATCTAACTCATTAAAGATTGACTTTAGCTCGCAAAAAGATTACAACCTATTGCAAAACGTCGCTAGTGGCCTATTTAAAACTATAGTAGGATCACCTGAATTAGATCAAGCTGTTAATGGCATTTACCAACGTATTAAAGAAACTCGCTTTGAACAAAGTCCAAACCGGATGAAAGATTTAACCAATGCAATTATTAAGGGTGCTTTAAGTGTTATTACGACTGAAGATGGAAATAACATTTCACTTGGTAAGATACTAGACAAAAATGAATTCCTAGCTAAATTGCTTGAAAATATTGGTGCTGATAATTACGTTACATTAATTAATCGTCTCTTTGAATCAAGCTCACTTGAAAACAATACTGGAATGTACAAGATTATTAAAGGAGTCTTAAATATTCCAACAGAAAATAATGCTGCTAGAAGTGCAATTGAACCTACTGAACCGGGTGAAACTCGTGCTGATGAAGGATTACAAAATCAACTTAAATTTGGATTCAAAGTGGACGTTAGCCTCTTTAGCGTACCTGGTAAATTCAAGGCTTTAATTAAAGCTTTATATTACCCATTATTCAAATATCAAATGTCACAAGTTATGTCTGATAAGGTAGATGTAACTGGAGTGCAATATGTAAAATCAGAAGGATACAAAGCTATGTATCGTTTAACAGCTACTCTACTTCTTTTAGTCAAAGAAAAAGGAAATGTTGGTAGTGTATTCTGAAACTGATCAGGAATCTCAATTGAAGGATTCTATAGAGATGGAATGGGTGATGCTTACAATGCTATGAAGGATGAAATACCTGGCTTTGATAGTATTCCATCTGATAAACGTGTAGCTATGGGTGCTCAAAAATATAATACAAAATACAACAAAGAATTTATCTTTGGAAACACCTCTTCAGGAACTAACCTAAACAATTACTGATCAGATCAATTATTAGTTTATGTTTGATGATTTGGTGATAAGAGTGCTATGGATAAATACAGCGATCCTAAAGTAACTATTCAACAATCATACTTTGAAGCTTTAAAACGTGGATACTTAATTCCATTTGGTACTAAATTAAAATAATGCTAAGCCTTAGGGCTTAGTTTTTTTAAAGGCATAATAAAAGTAGCCCATAGGCTACCATTATTATTTATTGAAATTATTGTATGCATCAATTTTGAGAAGAGCTTTTTTCAACTTGGTTTCAAGTTTAAGTTTATCAATAGAATCATTGTGTGAGGCTTCTTCAAGTTGACGAAGCACATTGTCTCTATCTTTAAGAGCTCTTTGAACATCAATATTTTTAACATTTATAATATCATCAGTTATGATATTGATTTTATTAGCATCAGCATAAACTAATCCACCACCAATATAGCATTTAATGGTATCTGGATGATTATCTCATCCAATGGTTAAGTTACCTATTTCAATGTTAGAAAAGAGTGGTGTACGTCCAGCTTGAAGACCAATGTAACCTGAAGCTGTCTTCAAGGTTACAATGTTTACATCACCTTCATAGAAAATTCCACTTGGTACTGTAATAATTAAATGTACGTTATTTTCGCTCATTATTGTCCATTAGCTTCGCTTTTTGTTGCATCAGCTTGGATTTCTTGATCTTCTACGCTGTTTGCTTCTGCTGCTTCAAGCTTAGTTTCTTTGTGTAGCTTGTTGTAACGTTCAATAACATCATTAATGCTTCCTGCATATCTAAAGATATCTTCTGGATAATCATCCAATTCACCTGAAAGAATAACTTTAAAACTTCTAATTGTTTCAGTTAAAGGAACATATTGTCCCTTAATACCTGAGAATTTTTCAGCAACTGTAAATGGTTGTGATAAGAAGTTTCTAATTCTTCTGGCTCTGGCAACTATTTTCTTATCTTCTTCAGATAATTCACCCATACCAAGGATAGCAATAATGTCTTGTAATTCTTTGAATCTTTGTAAGATAGCAACAACTTCTTGTGCTACATTGTAGTGTTCTTGACCAACAATTAATGGATCTAGTAATCTAGATGATGAGTTAAGTGGGTCAATAGCTGGGTAAATACCAAGCGCTGCAATGCTACGATCAAGAACTGTTTTAGCATCCAAGTGAGTGAAGGTTGTGGCAGGAGCTGGGTCAGTTAAGTCATCAGCTGGCACATAAACAGCTTGTACTGATGTAATTGATCCTCTACGTGTAGAAGTAATTCTTTCTTGAAGTGCACCCATTTCAGTTGCAAGTGTTGGTTGGTAACCAACAGCTGAAGGCATACGTCCAAGTAGGGCAGAAACTTCTGATCCAGCTTGGGTAAATCTAAAGATGTTGTCAATGAATAAAAGCACATCTTGGTTTTGTTTATCTCTGAAATATTCAGCCATTGTTAGCCCTGTTAGAGCTACCCGCATACGTGCCCCAGGTGGTTCATTCATTTGACCAAAGACTAGAGCTGTTTTATCTAAAACTCCAGCTGCTTTCATTTCATGGTAAAGGTCATTTCCTTCACGGGTTCTTTCCCCAACCCCAGCGAAAACTGAAAGACCATTGTGTTCTGTAGCAATGTTGTTAATTAATTCTTGAACAAGAACTGTTTTACCAACTCCGGCACCACCAAATAGACCAATCTTTCCTCCCTTAGCATATGGGATTAAAAGGTCAATAACTTTAATCCCTGTTTCTAAGATTTCAGAAGATGTTTTTTGTTCTTCATATGATGGAGAAGGAGCGTGAATTGGAGCTTTTTCAACGTTCTTTGGAAAGTCCATATTGTCAATTGGATCCCCAAGCACATCAAACATTCTTCCAAGCACTTCATTTCCTACAGGCACTTCAATTGGAGCACCTGTATCAAGTACTTTCATTCCTCTTTGAAGCCCGTTAGTTGATACCATTGAAATAGTTCTAGCGGTATCATCCCCAATGTGTTGAGCAACTTCGAATGTGAATTTTTGCCCTTCGTATTCTAAAGTTAAAGCATTAAGTAAGTGAGGTAATTTACCTTCGTCGAATCTAACGTCGACAACAGGTCCTAGAATTTGTACTATTGTACCTTCGTTTTTAACCATAATTATCCTCCTTTTTATTATGTAGCATCTGCACCAGCTACGATCTCATTAATTTCTTGAGTAATGTTGCTTTGACGCTTACGGTTGTATTGTAATCTTAGGTCTTTGATTAAATCGTCAGCGTTCTTTGTAGCATTTTCCATAGCATTTCTACGAGAAGCCATTTCAGAAATTTTTGAACTTGTTCCAAGCCCAAATACCATACTTGCTAAGTAAAGTGGAATTGAGTTTTTAAGCACCACTTCTGAGTTTGGTTCAAATTCAATTGTAGCATTAGCTTGTTGTTTAGCTTCCTTCTTTTCAGGAATATCAAATGGGAAAAGCTTAATTACTACAGCTTCTTGTAATATGTTGTTAATAAATTCTGTGTAATAGAAGAAAACATTAGCAATCTTTTTGTTTTGATATAAATCCAATGCTTTCTTAGCTATTAGTGTTCCAATTTCATAAGAAACTGATTCGCCAATTTCAAGATATTTCAGCACAATTTGTTCACTTGCACCCATCGATTGAATCATTGAGTAACCTTTTAAACCAATTACAATAATTTTGTCTTCTGGTTTAAGTTTAGTTTTAAGCAACTTAATGATGTTGTGGTTATAAGAACCACAAAGACCTAGGTCAGAGGTCATAACAATATGTAAGTCAGCTTTCACTTCTTTATTTTCAGGGAAAATATTAAAGAAATCTCTTGGTTCAACATGGGAGATTAATTCATCAAAAGTATCTTTTAATGAATTTAAATAAGCATCAACACTAGCAAACTCATTTCTAATTCTTCTTAATTTAGCAGTAGAAACAAGTTGCATAGCATTGGTAATTTTACGTGTGTTAGTAACAACTGAAATTCTATTTTTTAAACTGTTTAAGTTAGCCATTATTTATCTTCTTTAGTTTCTTCAACTAGATATTTACTTGGAAATGCTTTGTACATTTTTGGATCGTAGTTAGGAATACCTACAATAATATCTTTAACTATCTTAATTAATGCTTGTTCAATGAGCTTATAGTTTTCTTCGCTTATTTTTCCTGTATTAACGATGTCAGCATATAGTTTAATTCCTTCTGAATCGTTTCTTAAGTAAGCAAGTACATTATCACGGTAATCGTGGATGTATTCAGCTGGAAGTGGGTTAATAATTCTTTCTTTAACCCCAACTAAGATGATTGCTTGTGCAGGTTGAGAAATAGCAAAGTATTGTTCTTGTTTTAATAATTCGTAAACTTTTGCCCCGTGTTCTAGAATGGTTTTAGTTGAGTCATCAAGATCTGAACCAAATTGAGCAAAAGCTTGCATTTCATTATATTGAGCGAGTTCAAGTTTTAATGAACCAACAACTTGCTTCATAGCTTTAATTTGCACAGCTGATCCAACACGAGAAACTGAGAAGCCAATATCAACAGCAGGTCTTTGACCAGAGTTGAATAAAGCTTCTTTAGTAAAGATTTGACCATCTGTAATGGAAATAACGTTTGTAGGGATATAAGCAGAGATATCACCTTGTTGTGTTTCAATAATTGGAAGGGCAGTAATTGAACCACCTCCATTAGCTTTGTTTAATCTAGCTGCACGTTCAAGTAATTGAGAGTGTAGGTAGAAAACGTCTCCAGGATAAGCTTCACGTCCAGGTGGACGACGAAGAAGTAGTGAGAGTGTTCTATATGCAATAGCATGTTTTGATAAGTCATCATACACTATTAAAACGTCTTCTCCACGAGACATTCAATATTCAGCAATAGTTACCCCTGTATATGGAGCAATGTATTGTTGAGGTGCAAGTTCACTAGCTCCGGCTACAACGATTGTTGTATAGTCTAAAGCACCGAACTCATTTAATTTATTTACAATTTGTGCAACTGTTGAATTCTTTTGTCCAACTGCAACATAAACACATTTAACATTTTTATCTTTTTGGTTGATAATTGTGTCAATTGCAATTGCAGTTTTACCAGTTTGTCTATCTCCGATGATTAATTCACGTTGTCCCTTACCAATCGGGATCATAGTATCAATTGCAATGATACCAGTTTCAAGAGGCTGATTAACTTCTTCACGTGTCATAACACCAGGTGCAACTTTAAAAATTTCACTAGTTACTGTATTAGTAATTGGTCCTTTACCATCAATTGGTTGACCTAGAGCATTAACTACACGCCCAAGTAAAGCATCACCAACGTTAACAGAAATAACTTTTCCAGTTCTTTTTACTGTATAACCTTCAGATACTGAGTTGGCATCACCAAAAAGAGCAACCCCAACTGTTTCTTCTTCAAGGTTAAGAGCTAAACCATAAACACCATTTTGGAATTCAACGATTTCACTATTACGAACTTTATTAAGTCCTGAAACAACAGCGATACCATCACCAATTGAGATAACTTGACCAATTTCTGATCTATCTGCAGTTTTACCCATGTTTTCGATACGATCTTTGATAATTGCAGATATGTCATCTAATCTAATAGCCATCTATTACACCTCCTTTTCATTTTCTTTTTTAATAATTTCATTTTTGATTTTTGTTAAATCATGTAATAAGTTCATTTCTAAAACTTCAGTTTTTGAAATGATTTGGATTCCACTAATCAAGTTAGGATCAACTTCATTTTTTAGCACAACAGTTCTCCGTGTAACACTTTGAACTTTTTGTCTAATCGCATCAAGTTGTTCCTCTGATAATGGAAAAGCAGAACGGACGATAGCGAACCGAATTTTTAATTCGTTATTTGATAACTTTAAGTACTCAATTATAATTTTGACAATGTAAGAAGTCATTCTTCTTTGAACAATTACTTTTAATGTATTACTAATAATAATATCGAAATCTTTAAAGGCCAAATCAATAGTCTTAAATCTTTCTTCTTCACTAATTAAGTCATTTCCAAGATATGTAGCAAATTTAGGGTTTGTTACAAAGACTTCTTTAACTGCTTCAAATTGAGGCTGAATTTCCTTAAATTTATCTTGCTCTTTAACTAAATCATATATTGCTACAGCATATGCTGAAACATTTCTTTTTACATACATCTAATTAAAGTTCCTCAGGGGATTTGTTTGAATTTAAAAACTTATCAATAATTTCGGTTTGCGTTTCAGGAGTAATTTCTCTCTTTAGAATCTTTTCTGCTAAGTCTGTGGCAACTGTCACAATGTATTTTTTGGCATTTGAATCAAATTCACGTTTTTGTGAAGCAATATCTTGAGATGTTTCTTCAAGTAAACGTTTTGATTCTGCCTTAGCTTTTTCAGTATATGAATGTGATACTTCGCTAGCTTTTATTTTTGCTTTAGTTATTATAATATCAGCTTGCTTGTGCGCTTCTTGAAGTTTATTATTAGCTTCAAGTTTAGCTTTTTGACTTAATTCTTTTTCCTTGATAGAATCATCAATGTTACCTTGAATAAAGTCAGCTCTTCTTTTCATCATTTTCTTAACTGGTTTATATAATAATCAAGTTAAAATAGCGAAAACAATAGCAAAGGCAAGTATTGTTGCAATCATCATTGGGACACTTGGAATTAAATTTGCGAATTTTTCAGTAATCCCATCTTTTGCTGCATGTGGTTGATCTATTGCATAGTTTCTAGCAGCAAATGTTACAACGTTAGAAATAGTATTAATCATTGTAGTCTACTTACTATTTTAAGAATAGTAATAATAAAGCAACGATGAAAGCATAAATAGCAGCAGTTTCAGCAATCCCAGCACCGATAATTAACATAAGACGAATTTTAGATTCAGCTTCTGGATTTCTACCAACAGCTTCTGCAGCTTTACCAGCAGCATATCCTTGTCCAATTCCTGTTCCAAGAACACCAATTGCAGCAAGTCCAGCTCCAAGTGCAGCTAGTCCAGTTGTTAATGAACTACCTGATGTAGCAGCTTCTTTAACTGTATCTGCTTGTGAAGCATTTGCAGCTGTATCTAATAATTTTGTAACTGTTTCAATCATGTTATTCTCCTTTTATTTTAGTATATAGCTTGTAGAGAAGTTCATTCCTCAGCTTTTTCACTTAATGTTTCTTTAGCCTTTTTATCTTTCTTGCTTCCTTCTGCTCCAGAAGCTTCTACCACTCAGTAAACTGTAGTTAGTAGAGTAAAGATATATGCTTGTAAGGTTGACCCAAACAAGTCGAAATAGAAGTGGAGTGCAGGTGATACTAATAAGGCTAAAAAGTATCACTCATGGTTACCAGCTCCTATTCCAGGAATTAAAGTTCAAAAGTATCCAAATAGTGAGTAAACTAAGAAAATAACTGTAGTTCCACCTATAACATTTCCATAAATACGGAAACTTAAGGAAATAAGAGGCGAAACTTTTCCTGGTAAATCTAATGGATTTAGAAAACTCTTTAAGTATCTAACTTTTTGATAAATAGCACCAACTATAAAAATTCCAAGTCAGCTCATTAAAGCTAAGGTGAATGGAATTGAATATGAGGTTACAATCGGTTCAAGACCTATCATAGCTGTTAGATTACCAACAAGTATGAATGTAGCTAATGTAAAGATATATAGACGTGATTTTTGAATCTTATCGCCACCTGTTGTGTCATCAAAAGTATTGTCTATCAAGCAAACATAAGCTTCAGCAATTTGTGCAACACCTTTTGGTGCTTGATCTTCTTTGACACGACTAACTTTAACATAGACAATTATGCTTATTGTTAAAATAACAACAACAGTAACTACTAAAGAAAGTAATTGTGGCTGGTTTCAAGCCATAAAGTCCATTTTCATAACAAGCCTCCTTCCTTTTATTTATTCAAACTTAGTGTAATTTGTGCAAGCACAATTGCAACAAAGCTTGTGAGCAGACCACCCAAAAATGCAAATAAATTAATTGGACGATCAATCATTTGCAATAAGGTGTAAGGTTTGTCTATTTTAGGTTCTAGATGTTCTAAATGTGAACAGTTTATTGTAATCATTAAATAAATGATTAAAGCAACTATTGCGAAATATAATGTTGTTTTCAAAATAAAAAGTGCATACAATTTTATTTTCTTATTTCTAAGTACGAAATAAGAAAATATTCAATTTAATTTAAAAAAGACATACATTAATAGAGCACCTAATGCATATCCGAAAAATAATCCATAATTAACAGGGATTAAACACAACATCACTAAAATAATTAATAAAAAAATTCCCGTAAAGAAAATATCATATAGTTGTGTAAATTTCCTATTTTTAAGTATTTTTCTTACGAATTGCATACTTGTATTTTAATACTTTTTTAATCTAGTAAATACTTTTTTTTATTTTTTTATAAATATATTATTTATAAGTATCTAAAAAATAAAATTTTTTAATTTTTTTAATTTTTTTAATTCTAGTTAAATAACAATATATCTTTTTTCTTTATCTGTTCCACATTTTTCCATTTTTATACTTCTATCACAATACTAGTGGGATAAAAGTATAAAAAACTACCTTTTTATTAAGGTAGAATTTTAATTAAATTTGTTTAGCAATTTCTTGCATTTGTAAAAATAATTCATTAATTTGTGGATCATTAATATCAGTTTTCGTTAAGGCAAAAAAGTAATTTGAATATTGTTTATATTCAACGCCCTTAAAACGAACTTTTTTGACAGTAAAATAGATACCAGCATTAGTTTGGTTAATAGTACCAAGAGATATTTGCTTATCTTTTACATTTAATTTTGTAACTTTCTTTTCTTTAGAAATAAAGTACATTTCATAATCAGGATTATTAAGTTCAAAATTAACCAATTCCATTGTAACAGGTTGGTTTGCTCAATCCATTTTATTAGTATAGTTTGAATATTGGTATGTGTTTAGTAGCATAATGCTCATATTAGAATCAGAACTTTGTGCATTTAAATTTAAGAAAATTGGTTTAGTTTCATAAAAATCTGTGCTGTCTTTTTCATATGAATATCTAAATTTTAAAAATTTAATATTAGGTGTAATGTCCTCACTTCTTAGATATAAAGCATCAGCAGGTATATTTTTCATAATTTCACTATAAGATCCATCTTTCGTCTCTGAACCCAAAACAGTTACATATAATAATGAAAACTTAGGGTGAGCTATTTCTTCTAAATTCTGAAACATTAAATTAGAAATACTTAAACCATATTCTTGGAATTGTGCCTTAGGGCGATTGATAATTTCATTTTGACTACTACTTAACATAAGCTTTTGTATATTATTTGTTTTCTTGTATTCGCTAACTAGTTTATCAATTAAACTTTTTGCCACCGATAAATCAATAATTTCAATATTTTTAATGCAGTATTCTACTAAATTATTAAACTGTTTAACATCTTTAATATTAATTTGCCCTGGCAAGGCCCCAATTAAATAAGAATTTATTTCAACTTGCTTTAGTTTTGCATAATTTATTAAATCTTGTTGTTTTTGATGCTTACTTACAGTTGTTTGGTAAAAATTCTTTTGTTCACTATTCATAACTAACTTGTGATATTGGTTAGAAAAGTTTAAACTGTAAAATATACCCTCATCATTAGCATAAAAATTAGTAATATATTCTTTTTCAGCATCAGGCACTTCAATTTTTATTCATTTCGAGCTATCAGAATTTAAAACAACATAAAAACATTTGTTTACTTTTTGTTTATTAGAAACATAATTATTCCCTACAAGAATAAACTTATCTTTATAACTACTCAATAAATTATTTGTCCGATCAATTTGGCCATTACTCATTGAGGCCTGAATTTGTGCAATTGCCACAGCATCATCAATTAGGTCATATCAATCAACAACTTCTGGTGTATTTGAATTTAAGTCTTGTTTAATAAATGTTTTATGTATTCCATCAGTTCTTTTAACTGAACGCAATGCATAAAATTTACCATTGTTAAATTGATATGCTGATCTACTATCACTTATATCTCCAGCTGCACGTTCTAAAATATAGTTGTACATATATCCTTGTTTAAAGACAGGTGAAAGTACAGTTTTATTCTCTTCATCAATTTTAAATTCATAATCACCAACCACATATTTAACATTATCATTTTCTTTATTAAATAATTCAGGTCATGGTAAAGAGAAAAATTCTCCATTGCTAAATTGTGACTGATTTAATGGCTTATCGAAGCTTTTACCAATCGGTAAAAGGAATTCATGGTATGAAATTCCATTTTGAGGCGAATAAGCTAAAGGTGTTTTTTGGTATTTAAGTGTAGCATCTTTTGCTCAAGTTGCATCTGATAAATATCACATTGCTTCTTGTGTTCCTGGTAGTCTTAACTTAATATAAGCAACTTGATGAGTCTCACCATGATATGTTGGATCAACAATACCTTGACCAGTAATAATTGGCATTGCAGTCACACCAGCTAAATTTAACAACAATGAATATAAATGAGCATAATTGGCACATACACCCGATTGAGTTAAGACAGCTTTTTCTATCCTTATTAAAACATCTTTTAAAACATATTGTAGATATGAAGAAGTGTATTGTCAAAGTACAAAAGCTTTATCATAATCTTGCATTCCTGGTTTTATTAAAGCCAAACCATTCTTTATAAAGTTTTTAAAACTCTCATAATACGTAGATTGGCCTTGTCAATCAAAAGCAATTAATGGTCGATAAATTTTTGTAGCATAAGTATTATTATCACTTACTTCAAATTTTAAACTCACATTTGATAAAGAATAATATGGGAAGTATTTTCAATTTTCATAAAATCATTCACTATATGCTTCAGCAATAATGTTTGTGTTAATTTTTCTATCTCCAAAACTATAATCATAGATATTGTTACTTGAAGCAATGTAATTAAACATGTCTTTTAAATCGCTTTTAGTTATTTGTTCATCAGTTTTATGAACTAATGGTACTGTGCCATAGTTAAATCCTGCTTCTCCTTTTGTTAAATCAGCAGGATTATTAATTTTAGATATTGAACTATAAGTTGAGTTATTTAAGCTAAATAAATTTACTTTTAAAGCATCTTGTAACAATTTTTCTTCATCTGTACTAAGTTCAGCAATTGGTTTTTTATTTATTTCCGAATCATTGCTATTTGAATTATTATTTAAATCTTCTTTTAATTTTGCAATTTCTTTTTCAAGCGCTTGATTTTTTGTTTTTAATTCAACATTTGAGTTATTAAGTTCATTAATTTTCTTTTCATTTGCCAGTATTGTGGCTTTCGCTGCTTGCAAATCTACACTAAGTTTATTATTTTGCTCTTTTATTTGCTTAATTGAAGTTTGCAACTTATTTATATTATCATTCAAAGCATCAATTTCTTTTTTCTGTTTTTCAATCTCGCTGTCTTTATGAGTCAATTGTGCTTCTAAATCCTGTAGTTGTTGATTAAGTGTATTTGCATTTTTGTTTAATTCCGATATTTTTTCTTGATTTTGTTTTATTTGTAAAACTAGTTCTTCATTTGAATCGGTTTCTTTGCCTAATTTAACTTCTAATTCAGTAATTAAGTTTTTTAATAAAGTTAATTCATTTTGAAGATTTTTTATTTTTTCTTCAAGTTCTGCTTTTTGTACCACAAGTTGTTCATGGTCATCATTAAGATTTTGAAGTTGTTTGTTTAACTTATTATTTTCTTCTTCAAGTTCATTTACTTTTAAATGTAATTCTTGAATCTTGTTTAAATTCTGTTCTTGATTTTTTCTTAATTTAATAACCTGATTATTTGCCTCTTGATTTTGAAGACTTAATTTATTAATCTCTTCAATTTTTGCTTCTAAATGATTTTTAGAATTGCTCAATTGATTTTTTAAATCAGCTATTTCTTTTTTCAACTGTTCAACTTCAGATTCATCGCTCTTGTTATTACACTTTGAAGCCACAAGTATAGGGGCCAAACTCAATGGAGAAAGGCTAGTAATAATTAGTCAATTTATATATCTTTTGTTCTTCATATATTCTCCTGTTTTATTAAAGATATTTATATTATAAAATAATATAATAAATATACAAAAGTGCTAGGAGAATAATGCAAGAAAAAGATCCAATAATTATTAAATGAAATACATTCAAAAAAGTTTTTTACAATAATCCTGCAATGATTTATAATACCTCTAATTTGCAAGATCGGATTATTGAAACTGAGTATAAGAAAAAATGAGGTTATAACCCAGAAGATCATAGAAAATTATTACTAGAAATTGAAGAAGATGAAACTGGGCTTGCTGAAAAGGATGATGAAAACATATCAGCATTAAATGAGATGGATATATTTTTCCAAGTTATAGATGATCATTTTGAAGTGGATGTAAATCAAAATATTGATTTTGATAATATCTCAGAATCTTACATCAATATACATTTAGATTCATATGTTAAATATAAAAAAGATGCTATTAATTGATATATTAAAACATATTATATCGATCCTAAAAGAGTAGCTTTTATACGTCCAACAGATAAGCTAGATAACAAAATACAAAACACTAAAGATTTCTTACAAAGCCAAGATATAGATTTAATTATCGATCCAGTTCTATGTTATCAAGTTACTGATGATCATAACAATACATTTAAATTCGTTAGTGATGGATTGTTTTATGATAAAAAAAATAAAAAACTTTCAACTTTATCATATGTTTCACGTGCAAAAAACACTCAATTTTATCATTTTTGATTCTTGCAAAAAATCTTTAAGCGCAATGGCATAGACTTAAATGAGTGTTCTACAATCATAATTGATCCTATATCTTCTGTGAAAAAAACTGTTAAACAAAATGAAATATTATTTTATGAATCCTACTCTGCTTACCCCTTAAAAAGTATTGCAAAATCAAACAGTAATAAGCTAACAGCAGATTTAATTGATCTTGACTTTATTTTAAAGAAAACAGGTGATGCTACATTATTGGGATATAATGGCTATTATGAGCGAAATAACATGTTTTCTTTTTTAAAAGTTGCAAAAAGTGGTCTAGTAATTCAAACAGGAGTTGAAGTAGATAAAAATGCTATTGCTGCAGCAGAGGAAAATGATTTAAATCTAGATAAAATTACAAGTTCATATTTAGATATATCAATATATCAAAAAGCCTTAGAAGGTTATTTACCTTTTAAATTTAAAGGAAAAGGTGATTTAGTTATTCGTCAATTAGAAAATTTTGACTTCTATGTAGACTTAATGATAAAAAGTTGATACGAATTTAACAACGAAAACTCTTTTGATTATAATGCTATTAAATATTTCTATGCTGTAGATTCGAACGAAAATGACACCAAGGTAAAACGTTGAATGCAAGATGGTTTTATAGGAAATATAGATGAACAAATTTTTACTTTTCCAGAATATTTCAGTCCATTAGAGCGTGCTACTATGTTGAATTACATTTTAGGCAATAAATATGATTACTACTCAGGAAATGCTTTTAAACCTGCTGAAAAAAAATCTTATGAATTAATATCTAATAAAATTTTAAAGCTCAAAAATAATATTAATTTCTTTAATATCCAAGCATTAAATGTTGTTAAAAAAATACATATAAAAGATGCCAGAATCTGCTGATATGATTATGAAGGTTTTATGAGTTTATATCCAATAATCGATAACGTTCCTTCATATAATCAAGTGATAAATCAAGTATCAATTATATTAACGCAAAATGGTAATGAAATATACAAAGAAAACATTGTTATAGATACGCTGAATTTAAAATTAATTGATATTGTAAAAATGTTGAAAGCTATTTATTGTGATGCTGCTGATGCTTACGTAGTTTATAATAAAAGCTATGAAAATACCCGTAATAAAGAAGTTTTATCCCTTGTTCGTAAGCAAATATTATATGGTGATGGTTCAGCAAATAACCTTGAATTTATTACTCAATTTGACAAATTATTCCCAGAAGGTTTAAAAGAGTTTGAACACATAATTTTTCATATAAATACTAATACAATTGATCTGGCAGATTGCTTTAATCGTTATGCTTCTGAAAAATTACCAGTAAATAACATGGATCATGAACTTAGTGAATATATCTTTTTTAAAGATAATGAAGAAGAACATACCATCGAAGTATTAAATGATATAGACTATGAAAAATTTCAACAAATAACATCATGAAATAGTCATATTATTTCAATTAATTATTTAATGTACTATTATTCAATTAAAAAAATAGAAAAATACATTACACACTTAGCATTAAAACTCAAAACGTTAATTACGCCTTATAAGGATTTAGAGATCCAAAAAGGAACAATGGCTATGGAAAAAGCTATGCAAAGAAATGCTGGCATAATTGGAGATACATTATGAAATGAATTAACAGTTCCTGCGCTAAAACTTTATTGCGAAAACGATGTTAAGGCAATGATAATGGTCTATGAGCTTATCATGTATTTAGCAAGATTAAAATTTAAAAATGAATTAGACCTTTTTGAATACAAAATAGAAGCTCAAAACTTTGAATACTTTATTAATGATGATAAAAAATTAGATATTAAAATCATGTAACTTAATTAGTCAGCCTAAAGCTGGCTTTTTTATAAATAAAAACAAGTTAGCCTAAGCTAACTTGCTGTATATTTATTAATTATAATTTTACAAAGTATTCTACAGTTCTAACAAGTTGTGAAACGTATGACATTTCATTGTCATATCATGAGTATAATTTGTACATTTTTCCATCAACTGTATCTTTTGCTGAAGTCATTAATGAGTCAAAGATTGAACCGTGGTGTTGTCCAATAATGTCTGAAGATACAAGTGGTAAAGTTGAGAATTCAAGTGTTTCACTTGCTGCTTTCTTCATAGCTTCATTAATTTCTTCTACTGTAGGTTGTTTTTCTAACATAACTGTTAAATCAACTAATGATCCTGTAATTGTAGGAACTCTAACTGCAACACCATCAAGTTTTCCTGCTGCTTCTGGAACTACAAGTCCAATAGCTTTAGCTGCACCTGTTGAAGTAGGAACCATGTTTTGAGCTGCTGCTCTAGCTCTTCTTAAATCTTTGTGAGGAGCATCTTGTAATCTTTGGTCAGCTGTATATGAGTGGATTGTTGTCATGTATCCTGATTTTAATCCGAAGTTGTCAACAAGAACTTTAACAACTGGTGCTAAACAGTTTGTTGTACATGAAGCTGCTGAGATTAATTTGTCTTCTGAGTTTAATTCTTTGTGGTTTACATTGTAAACGATTGTTTTAACATCTTTGTCAGATGGTGCTGATACAACAACTTTTTTAGCTCCAGCTTTTAAGTGTTTTTCTGCACCTTCACGTTTTGTGAAGAATCCTGTTGATTCAACAACTAGGTCAATTCCCATTTCACCTCATGGAAGGTTTTCTGGATCTCTTTCTGATAAAACTTTAATTTCTTTACCATTTACAACAATTGCACCTTCTTTAACAGAAACTTCTACTGGTAATTCATGGTATGCTGTATCGTATTTTAATAAGTGAGCTAATGTAGCTGGGTCTGTTAAGTCGTTAACAGCCACAACTTCCATATCTGTTGATTTAGTTTCTAGTAATCTACGTAAGAATAATCTTCCGATTCTTCCAAATCCGTTAATTGCTACTTTTTTCATAATCTTCCTTTCAAATAGTTTAATTATTAATAAAAAGTATCCCTTTTTATGTTCTGTTATATTATATTAGTTTTTTTATAACTAGTTACAGTTTTTTTATTTCTTTTCAATTTATTTTTTTGCTTCATTAAATGCAAAAAGTTAAAAAAGTATATTAATTTTTAGCTAAATATTATCTTTTATAAAATTAGCTAATAAATAAAAGTCATATTACCACTAATTTAATTAGCATTTTTACCAACTTGGAAAAAAGTTAGCTAAATTCCCTAGTTTCTTATATTATAGGGGTAAAAATGCTTAACTTTTTTATGACGATTTAAATTCAAAATAGTAAAATATAAAAACTATGAATAAAACAGTTTCAAATAATAAATATGATGCAATAGTAATTGGTGGAGGTCATGCTGGAGTTGAAGCAACTTTTGCTTTAGCAAATATGGGGCATAAAGTTGCTTTAATCAGCTTTGACCTTTCGAGAATTGCTATGATGCCATGTAACCCATCAATTGGGGGTCCAGCTAAAGGAATCATTACTCGTGAAATTGATGCCTTAGGAGGAGTGCAAGGTTATTTTTCAGATCTAGCAATGATTCAAATTAAAATGCTAAATGAATCAAAAGGACCAGCAGTTAGAGCAATGAGAGCTCAAATTGATAAAGAAAAATATTCAAGAATCATTTTAGAAGCTTTGCAAAAACATCCAAATGTTACTTTGATTGAAGGTGTGGCTGAAGAAATTTTAGTTGAAAATAACTCATTTAAAGCAATCAGACTTGAAGGTGGAGAAATTTTAGAAGCTAAAGAACTTGTTATTACAACAGGAACTTATATGAATTCTCGTATCCTAAGAGGTGATCAAATCACAATTTCAGGTCCTGATAATCAAAAAACCACTCCTAAGCTTTCTCAATCTTTAGCCAAACTTGGTTTTGAATTGCAAAGATTAAAGACTGGAACTCCTGCTAGAGTTTTTGCTGATTCAATTGATTTTTCTAAAGTTGAAAAAGAAAACTTAGAAGATACTTATTTATCATTCTCAACTAGATCAAATGTTAAGTTAGATAAACAAATTTCATGTTATCTAACTTATACCAATGAAAAAACACATGAAATTATTCGTGAAAATATTGGACGTTCAGCCATGTATTCAGGTTTAATTGAAGGAATTGGGCCAAGATACTGTCCAAGTATCGAAGATAAGGTAATGCGTTTTTCAGATAAGCCACGTCACCAAGTTTTCTTTGAACCAGAAACAGTAGATGGATCAATTATTTACGTAAATGGAATGTCAACTTCTATGCCTGTAGAAGTACAAGATTTAATGTTACGAACTATTCCTGGACTAGAAAATTGCAAAGTTCAAAAATGAGGATATGCTATCGAATATGATGCCTTAAACCCATTACAAATTTCACCTTCTTTAGAATCTAAAGTTATTAGTAATATCTTTACAGCTGGTCAAATTAACGGAACTAGCGGATATGAAGAAGCTGCTGCTCAAGGATTAATGGCTGGAATTAATGCTGGAAGAAAACTTGAAAATAAAGAACCTTTAATCTTGAAAAGAGATGATGCTTATATTGGTGTTTTAATTGATGACTTAGTAACTAAAGGAACTAAAGAACCATATCGTATGCTAACAAGTAGAGCCGAATATCGTTTATTGCTTAGAAATGATAACCCGGATTTAAGACTTGCCAAATATGGAAATGAAGTTGGATTAGTTTCAAATGAACAATACCAAAAAGTAGTTAATAAATATGCAAGTATTCAAGCCAAAATTGATGAATTAGCTAATTCATATTTATCTTCAAAAAGTCCCTTAGCACAACGCCTAGGGATTGAAAATGGTGTTTCGCTCCTAAGAGTCCTTGCTAGACCAGATGTTGAAGCAAGTGAAGTGGTTGGCGATTATGAATTCAAAAATGAACTAACCATTATGGTTAGATTAGATGGTTATATTAAGAAACAGCAAGCTGAAGCAAATAAAATGAATAAACTTGAAAACTTTAAAATACCTCAAGATATCGATTATGATAAAGTACCTAATGTGGCTACTGAAGCAAAACAAAAATTAACCAAAATTAGACCTTTAACAATTGGCCAAGCATCTAGAATCAGTGGAATTAACCCTGCTGATATCCAAATGTTGATGTTTTATATTGAAACTAGAAATAAATAGAGACTAATTTCAAATAATATTAGTCCTTGTTCCGGGAGGAAAAATGAAATTAAATATTATTTGTGTTGGATCCTTAAGCAAGGAATTTAAAGTTCTTTATGATGACTATGCAAAGAAGATAAACTATTTTTGCAAGCTAAATGTTATCGAAATTAAAGAACAAAAGATTGAAAACATTGAACTAAAGAAGCAAAAGGAAACTGAATTAATCTTGGAAAAGATTCCTAAGAATTCTAAAGTATTTTACCTATCTCTTAGAGGTAAACAATATTCGAGTGAAGAATTTGGTGATCTCTTTTTAGATATTGATAATGTAACATTTGTTATTGGTGGCTCAAATGGTGTAATTGAATCTTACTTTCCAAATCAAATAAATTTTTCAAAAATGACATTTCCTCACCAACTCTTTAGAGTTATGCTAGTGGAACAAATTTATCGTGCATTTACAATTCGCAATAATATTACTTATCACAAATAGGGGCTAGTGCCTCTTTTTTAATACAAAAAAAGCCACTGCTGTGGCTTAATAAGTAATTTTGCGTTTTTGTTTTAAAACACGTTGATCAAAGTAGTCAAGAGTTGAATAAATAGTAATTAATAGCACTGTATAAATTGGGATCGAGATAAATGAACGCAGTACAATTGGAATCATAAAATAGATGTATTTATCTTCAAGTAAGTAATTCTTTCCATTGAAGTAATTCATATATTTAATATAAACATATGGTCCATAAATTCATCTTGCAACTACAATAACTGAGATAACTAACCCAAATGAAATTAATAATTTCTTAACAAAAACTAACTTTGGTACTAAATTAAATTGCTCTTGGCTTAAGTGACGCATCTTAATTCAAATAATTGCAGTAAGTGTTATAGCAACTGCTAAAAATGCTCCACTTAATGCTATCATGCTTCAAATCACTGTATCAGATAAGGTTGAAACACCAAAGGTACGAGTAATTCTTCATCCCATTGCATTTCCATTCTTCTTATCAATACCAAAGAAATTCTTCAATATTCCTGAATCTGGATCAATGTTATGTAAATAAGCAGCATATGCTGTAGCACTTAATAAAGCAACAAAAATTATGGCTAATATAATAGTTGTAATTAAGGAAGCTGCTTTTGTATTTGCTTTATACATTCATAGAAAGGCTTTAGCAATCAACACTACTGCCACCGGTACTATGGCATACATTCAGAATCATGATCAAATTCCACCGGTAAATAGTAGTGAAGCAAAGTCAGCTATTAATCCAAGTAATGAAGCTTTAAAAGTTGAGAAAAATAAGGCAAATATAATATAAAAAACATATTCGAAGCTTAGTCCAACTTTAGATAATCCAGTAAATTTTGTTAATGTTGTAATTATTAAGAATAGCCCAAGTAAAACGCTTGACATTGTTAAGTCTTGGACTGAGAATGCAAATTCATCTTGGATCACTTTAGTAAACTTACTATTACTTGTTAAATTAATTAAATAGCGAATATTGGTAAGGTCTTGTAAAGCATTAATATTTTTATTTTGGGGTACTAGGTAGTTTTCTAATACTAGAGTTTTGTATAGTAAGCTAGAAATAGGTAAAAATGTCACAAATCAATCTAGCTTAATTAATTTGTTATATTCTTTAGTGCTATATTTTAGCGAGCTAAATACTGCTTTTAAACGATAGTGTAATTGGTAGGTCTTAATGTAAATTCAAAAATTATAATATACAAAAATTAATACAGCAACAATAATATAGGTGTATCAAGTTTGATATACAGCTTGATTTTGTGTTTTATAAGCATTAACTATTCCTAGAGCTAAGAATGTGATAAATAAGGCTTGATAAATGAAGTGAGCTGCAAAAACTGCAAAGCGTTGTTTTCTTGTTTCGCTATGTAGTAGTTGCAGTCTCTCTTCTAAAAATCAAGTATTACTGTCAAATGTTTGGCTTGTTTTGTACTTTCTCTTTTTCTGGTCTATAATCATATGGTAATATTTTAATACAAAAACTTTTTTTTCAACTATTTTAATAACAATTGTTATTGGTTTTAGGCTTAATATTAATTGAAATAAGTTTTGAGATCTTAAGCTTTTGCTCCAATACTTGAACAAAAGCATCAAGCAGTTCTAGCTCACTACTTTCAGCTATCTTTTCTCCAATAATTTCATTGTGTATGTTGGTAAACTTCTCTATAAAAATTCTTAATGGTATTTTATAAATAGTTTTAAATTCAACAACATAGTTAGTAAGTTTAGATCAAGTATAAATTAATAATTGTTTACAAATAGTGTTTTCAGGATAAGTTTTTATTTTTTTAACTTCACAAAATAATATATCAGTTTTTGAAACTAAAATAGGCATAACATAATTAGATTCAATTTCTTCTTGCTGTGCAATTAGATTACCAATCTCATCATTCATTTGATAAATTTCAAATAATTTTAATTCTGTTTCCATCATTTCCTTTCATTATATAAATTAAAAAATAATGTAAAGCGAACTAAAAAAGTAAAAGAACAGCAAAAAAACACTAGAATACCTTCTAATGTTTAAAACTTTTTAGCTATTTTTAATCTTTAATAAGACAACTGTTTCAATATGAGCAGTATTTGGGAACATATCAAATCCCTGAACATATGAAATATTGTAATTTGAAGCTAAGTCTTTTAAATCACGGACCAATGTTTTTGGATCACAAGACATATAAACTACATTATCAATTTGATTTTGCTTAATTCAAGTAATAA
Organism: Mycoplasma milvi; assembly: GCF_048284715.1. Taxonomy (NCBI): domain Bacteria; kingdom Bacillati; phylum Mycoplasmatota; class Mollicutes; order Mycoplasmatales; family Mycoplasmataceae; genus Mycoplasma; species Mycoplasma milvi. Next base: position 73,356 of record NZ_JBLWAH010000002.1, read on the forward strand.
ATTCTTGAGTAATTCCGCTACGAGGTGGATCTAAGATTAGAATTGTATCTTGTAAGTTCTTAACTTGCTTTTTAAAAACTGTACCTGCATCGCCAATATAGTATTGGCCATTTATTTGGTTATGTTGTGCATTGATTTTTGCATCCAATATAGAAGAAGAAACTATATCACTTCCAATTATTTGCTTGTCGCCACCTACCAGTTGCCCAATAACTCCAACTCCGCAATAAGCATCTAAAAGAACTTTGTTTGGAATTGAGGTAACTATCTCATGAATTTTGGTAAAAATTATTTCTGCCATTTCACTATTAATTTGAAAAAATGAATTTATATTGCAGTTAAATTGCATATTATTTAATGCCATTGTAAATGGTTTAGTGCTATATAAGTTAATGATTTTATCATTCTTTATAATATTGAAATCCACAATTGCTTGATATTGTTGAATTTTAGCTAGCAATTTAGCAGGTAAATCATAATCAGAGTTAATTTTTAGTGCTAATGAAATTTCATTTTGCTTATTAGCACGCAAAGTAATTTCTTCATAGAAAATTAGGTGCTTTTGTTTATTATTAACTAAATAGTAATTATTTAATACGTCTAATAAATAGTTTATTGTTAGATTAATAGCTTGACTATTTTGGCTAAAATTGTTTGCTAAATGTAAATTATTTGACTTAATATCATATTCAGCCACAAATAATTGGCTTTCTTGAATAATAAAAGGGTAGCGTACTTTATTGCGATAACTGTTTGTCACTGGGCTAGGGGTAAATGTAACATAATTTTCAAGTACTTCTGGGCCTAAATTTCAAGCTAATAATTTACTTAAGTATTGATCTTTAAATTTAATTTGTTCTTGATAATTTAAATTAATTAAAGGAGCTGAATTGATGCAATCTTGTTTTTCAGCATTGCGCATTAAAGAAGGAACTAGCAGCTCACTAACTTTAGCAAAAGCAAACTTGCTATTGACTTTTAATAATTGAACTTTAGCTTTTTCCCCTGGAAATAAGTCACTTGTAAAAATAGCATACCCGTTTTCATCCCGAGAGGTTCCAAGTCCTTCGTAGCTTAATTCGCTACAAGTTACTTCAATAATTTGATTCTTTTGATATTGATTTAGTTTTGACATAAAAATAGTATCTCAATCTTTCCATATTTCTTGCTTTTATAAACTTTTAGACCATCAGGCAAGGCTATTTTACTAAAGTTGTCTGTTTCAACAATAATTTCAAAATCCTCTTTGAGTAATGATTTTTCAACTAGTTTAGCTAAGCAAGCTGAAACCAAATCATACTCAATAAAAGGTGCATCAATAAAAACAAAGTCATATTGCTTATTGCTATGAGATAAAAAAGCTAGCGCATCTTCATTAATTAATTCAATGTTATTAGCTTCAGGTATTTTATTAATATTACCTTTAGTAGTTTTTAATACCACTTTATTTTTTTCAATCGAAGTTACAAAACTAGCTCCTCGAGAAATAGCCTCAATACTTCAAGCTCCAGATCCTGCAAATAAATCTAGGCAAGTTGCATTTTCAAGCTTAAATTGTAGGGATGAAAAGACTGCTTCGCGCACTTTATCTGTGGTTGGACGAGTATATTTTTCATCTGGTTGTTCAATTTTGTACCCGCGGTACTTTCCTGCAATAATTCTTAACATGTTGTAATTTTATCAAATTTAAACCATTTAACTTGCTGGTTTTAAATATAAAAAACTTGCAATTGCAAGTTATTTTTTGGAATATAGTCCCATTTTTTTCATTAACTTATTTAAGTTATGTGAAGCAATTTGAGAAGCTTTTTGGGCCCCTTGATCAGTGATTTGATCAGCTATTTTTAGTGCGCTTTCATATTTTGCTTGAATATTAATTAATAAGTCACGAACAACTGTAGCAACAGCTTCTTTAAATTCTTTGTAGTCTTTATCTTTAAATAAAGCTTCAGCTTCTTGTAATGTAATATTACTTAAAGCAGCATAAATATTTAATAAGTTTAATATTCCAGGTTTTTCAGGCGAAATATAAACCTTACCTTCTGAATCTGTTACAGCTTTCATAATTTTATTGTAAGCTTGTTGAGGATTTTCAAGTAAATATATTGTTGATTTAGTACCATGTTCACTTTTTGACATTTTACTATTTGGATCAGTTAAAGATTTAATTCTAGCCCCGACTTTTGGTATGTATCCTTCAGGTAAAGTAAAACTAGTGTGATATTTAGTATTAAATCTTTCAGCAATATTTCTAGTTAATTCAAGGTGTTGAGTTTGGTCTTCACCGATTGGAACTAAATCAGGGTTGTAAAGTAAAATATCTCCCGCCATTAATGTTGGATACATTAATAAGTTAGTTGGAATTTTGCTAGTTCCATTTCCTTGCTTAAGCTTAGTTGCTTTATCTTTATACTGTGTCATTCTTTGTAATTCACCAAGTGTAGTTTCTGAAGCACATAATCATTGCATCATAGCGTGTTCACTAACTTGTGATTGGTAAAAAATAGTTGCTTTTTCAGGATCTAGCCCACAAGCTATATATAAAGCTACTATTGTCTTACGAGCTTTTTTTAGTTCAATTGGATCCACTGTCCCTGTGGTTAAGGCATGTAAGTCTGCTACAAAGAAGTATGAATCGAATTCATCTTGTAAAGCCACAAAGTTTCTTAATGCTCCAATATAATTTCCTAATGTTAAATCTCCAGTAGGTTTAATCCCACTTAATAATCTTTGTTTCATTGTTCTCCTAATTAGTATGAATTTATTATAATCAATTTAATTTTTTCTGTATTAAAAATCCCATAAAACATTGATTTTATGGGATTAAATTATTCCTAAAAAATATCATTTGAGTGGTATGTATTTGGTTTTGGCTGAGCAGTTTGTTGATCACTTGCTAAAGCATGCATTGCTTGAGATGCGGATACAATTAAAATAATGTTTCCTATTGGTAGTAGGCAAAATGTAAGCCCAAAGCCAACCCATGTTAGAGTTTTTGCAGCATCATGGTTTTGATTAAGGGAACCAGCTGTATTAGTGATGCAAACAAAAACAATATTTAAAATCATGCATATGCCTATAGCAATTAATGTGATAACCAGAAATACAAAAGGAATTAGTTGTACTCCTCCAAAGATATCTTCGAAATTAGGCGTTGAATTATTATTCCCATCCATAGAGTTTGTCATATTTACGGTATTGAGGGCAAATAATATCAACCACAGAATAAGGAAAAATATACATAAAAATATTAAAACTAAAAAAGCAATATTAAGCCCTTTAATTTTCTTATATCCATTATATAAATCTGTATTCATTTTTGCTCCTTTAGATAATTATACGACTTTTAAGGTTATAATTAGCACTCTTTGTGCATTTTTAAAATCTTATTTTGTTTTACAGCTAACACAATATTTGCTATTGCAAATAAGAAAAATAAGGTAAAAACTAACCAAACAACCATATCATTTCTTGTTGCTTTATCTTCTTGTGACTCAAATAATTTAAAAAGTACAATATGCAGTATTATATTTACCATTTCACTAATTAATCATAGTGCTCCTAAAATTGAACAAACATAGGCACCGATACTGTAGAAAAACAATGTAAATATAAAATCACCAGAACTTGTTGCATTGATTATAGATGGTACAGCAAAAAATATTATTGCAGTTAATGCAACTATAAAAAATAATGTTGCTGTAATAATATTTGTATTTTTAACCCTTTTTAATTTTTGAATTTTATTCATTTTTCGTTTCTCCTATAAAATAAAATTATTATATAAAAACTTTTGTATCTATATTTTAGCACTTAATTAATTAAATTAAATAGTTATGCAAATATAGTAATCTGATAAAATAAATAAGCATAAAAACAGCAGTTTATTATGATTGGAAAATAATTTTAACGAATTATTCTTGTTAGTAAGTTAGCTGCTTAGCTGAAAACATTAAGTTAAACTTATCCAATTAGAAATAAACCCTCTCATTATGCAGAAAGAGGAAAATCATATGTCAAGATACACAGGACCTGTATTTAAAAAATCACGTCGTTTAGGATTTTCAATTCTTGAATCAGGAAAAGAATTTGCTAAAGGAAAGAAAAGAACATACGCTCCAGGGCAACATGGAAACAAAAGAGTAAAATTATCTGAATACGGATTACACTTATACGAAAAACAAAAAGTAAAACACTTATACGGAGTTAACGAAAAACAATTACAAAAAGTATTCCAAAAAGCTGTTAAAGCTAAAGGAATTACAGGGACAAACATGCTTCAATTATTAGAAACACGTTTAGACAACTTAGTTTACAGAGCAGGATATGCTACAACACGTAGACAAGCACGTCAATTAGTAAACCACAACCACTTTGTTGTTGATGGTAAAAAAGCTAACATCCCTTCAATGGTTATCTCAGTAGGATCAGAAATTACTCTTAAAGAAAAATCAAGAACAAACAAACAAATCTTAGAAGCTATGGAAGCTCGTGAAGCTGCTTCATGATTAACAAGAAAAGACTTTACTACTAAATTAGATCGTTTACCAGAAAGAAATGAATTACACCCAGAAATCAAGGATGCTTTAGTTGTTGAGTTCTACTCAAAATAATAACTAAATCTAAGGAGAATTATTATGAGACAAAACATTCACCCAGAATACCACACAGTTGAAGCAACTTGCTCAACATGCCAAAAATCATTTACTTTCAAATCAGTTAGACCTAACTTTACAGTAGACGTTTGTTCAGGTTGCCACCCTGTTTACACAGGATCAAAAGCTCAAGTTAAAGCAACAGGAAGAATCGACAGATTCAACAGAAGACTTGAAAAAAAGAACGCTAAATAATAATGCGTTCTACAGTAGCTTAGGCTACTGTTTTTTTATAAAAAAGTGAATAATATTAAAGTAACTAAGCTAAATATTATTCACTGTATAAATGTAATAACAAAAATAAGAATAAATAAACCAAATAATGTTTTTCTGATTTAAATATTCTTATTTTTTTATAAAAGTATCTACCTTTAAATCATGTGTTGAAAAAATAAATACTGAAAGAGATAAGCAAAAAACAAAAAAGTATTCTATGTAATTTCTATATTTCAATACTTATTCCCTTCACTATTTTGTTTTCTTGTTATTTGGATTTAATTGATTAGATCTATTGTTGTTAACATTTTTGTAATCTTTATTATTATGACTCATATTTGTATTATTTGAGTTCTTTTGATTTGATTTTTGATCATTATTATTAAACATAATTCCTCCTTTCTGTGGATTAATAAGTCTACAATATTATTTTTTCAAAAAACAAATCCCAAAATCCCTAAATTGTAGGCATAAAAGAATTTTTTTATCTAAAAAGTCTATAAGTCAAAATGCAGAAAAAAATATAAGACTATTTTGCCTTATATTGTTCAATAATAATTTTAGCCTTACTTGACCCTATTACTTTAGTTAATTCTTCTAGTGAAGCGTTTTTAATTGCTTGATAAGTTTTAAAGTGCTTTAATAATGCTTTTTCACTTTGAGGGCCTATGCCTTTAATCTTAGTTAAATCATTGCTTCTTGACTTTAATCCAAAAGATCTGCTCATTACATTTTTAGCATAACGATCAACGCTATATTGCATATTAGAAAGTAAGTTATAAGCATTCTTACTAATGTTTAAAACTTCATTTTTGGAGTTAATTAAATTTCTTGTTCTGTGATTGTCATCTTTTACTAGCCCATAGACTTGAATGTTATTAATATCCTGTTCTTTGAGAGCATATAAAGCTTCATTAATTTGCATTATAGCTCCATCCACTATAAAAATAGTACTGTTATTAAGCATAAAACGTTTTTGGGCTATAAATTTAGCAACAGTTAAATACATTAGTTGCACATCAGATTTCTTATCCATAATGGCTAGTTGCTCACTGTGATCAAATTTAGAACTTTTTGCATCTATAGCAGAGGCATTTTCTCAACAAGTCACTACTCCCACAGGAGCACTTAGGCCAAAATGAGAGTTATCAAAAATAAAGATCGAAGAAATCTTATTGCCTTGATTAAGCACTGTTTCTAACTCAGCTCAAGCATTTAATAAGTTAGCATTCTTACGATATCATTCATCATAGTTTAACTTAATGTTTTCTTCATTATTTTCATTAGCTAATAGTAAAATTTTTTGCAATATACCTTGCATTGGGAAAGCTATTCGAGAACTAATTTTAGGATTATTAAACTCAATATCACTATATGTGTGAGATAAAAGTATTTTATCGGGTAGTTTATTGTTTTTATAATATGTTTCAAGATATTGGATAATAAAATCTTCCAGTAAAATATCAGATCAATAAAAGCTATGTGCATGTTGAATTTGAATACCAGAACGATAAAAAACTTTTTGTACAGCTACTACATTATCATGTGGAATGAATGAAAAGACATCAATATCATTATAGTTTTGCAATTCAGCAATTTGAGTGGTTTTAATATTCTCTAGCACACTTATAGCATCCCGATATTCCATTGCTAGCTCATAGTTATAATTGCTTGCAGCAGATTGCATTTTTTCTTGCAACTTATCAATAAAGCTATTATCCTTAAATTTCAAAATATTAATAATTTGATTAAACTTAGCTTTTGAACTAGTATAAGTAAACTCTTTGATTTTTAGTCCATTTTCATAAGTAAAATTACGTTCCAAGATATTTAATAAATCACGGAAATTACTATTGGTTGGAAATGGACCAAAGTAAAAGCTATCTTTTTGATATTTATCAAATCGATAAACTGATGAAATTACCAACTCATTATTCTTTTTAATTTGTAAAGCTAAATATGGATAACGTTTATCATCAGTTAAATCAATATTATAAGCTGGCTTATATTGCTTAATATAGTTTGTTTCTAGGGCTAAAGCATCTTTTTCACTACTACAAAGGAAGATTTCAAAATCAAAGATTTCCTCTAGCATTTTTGGAGTTTTATATGAATTAATCGTTCCTTTTAAATATTGATTTAGACGCTTATTTAAAGCTTTAGCTTTTCCTACATAAATTACTTGCTCAAAGCGATCTTTTCATAAATAAACACCAGGTGTATTAGGGACATTTTTTACTTTATTTTTAAGTTTTTCTAATATGGCTGCATTCATATTTTAATTTTATCATTAAGGCAGAAAAAAACTCACGGCTGTGAGCAAATTTCTATCCTTTGTATTGTGTAAAGTAGAAAGTACTAATTTGTGATAGTAATTCTTCAGATACTCCTTTGATTGCAAAATGTTGAATTCCATTTTTATCTTCAATTTCATATATTGCTAATGCTTTTTGATCTACTTGATTATCTTGAATAAAGTAATTACGCTTGATAAATAAGTAATCTAAATAAGTAGTTGGTGTATAGTTAATAAAGTCAAAGTTATTCAAGTTAGCATACTTATCAGCTACTACTGTAGCAAATTGTTCATTTGCTAAATCCACATGATTAATCAAGTTAATAATTAACTCTTTAAGGTTAATTGTATCCTTAGTCTTAAATAGTTTATCTGAGTATAAGATGAAGTTTTGTTTGATTAAATTATCGCTTAATAATTCATCAACGACAAATCGATCATATAAGCTAAGTTTACTAATATCATCTAAAGTCTGATTATATAAATCAATTAATCTTTTTTCTACAGTTGCATATTTTGCAATGTCTTTAAATATAGGTTTAAGCACTGAGTCTAGATAATCTTGATAAATTTTTAAGCTGTATTTTTTATAAGTTTCATTTAAATCAAAAGTATTATTAGCTTTTGAAAAACGTCAAGTTATATTTTGCAGCACACTTTCATTTAATGTTTTATATAACTTACTTTCATAGTTAGAATCAATATCATTTCTAACCACTATTCCATCAACCAGTAAGACATTTTGGCCTATTTTTAAACCTTCAACAGTACCATTTGGTACTGTATCATAATTATTGTCAGAATAATACATATCTAGCATATCACCATTATAAACAATTCCACTGTCAGTTTGTTTATTACTTGGATCAAGTAATCTAGCTACAATATTTTGCCCATCTCCATCAAGAGTAATGTAACGTGAATTGCTTACTGGGTATGAAGTAGCTGCTTGAATAACATTTCCAAATTGTACAATTTGTTTCTTATAATTTTGTTCTGTAGAAGTTCCGGTAAAAGGTTGTAAGGTTAATTTATTATTTTGAAAGTCATAACCTGAAGCATATAACATATTAGTACGAATTGCATCAGTAATAATGTAGTTTCCATAGCCACTTTTTGAAATTAAATTAAGCTCATTTAATAATGAATATGGCTCAATAGTAGTTTGATATTGATTGCTTAAGGCTACAGCATTGGCTTGTAAGTTTTGAGCATTAATTTCTTTACCATTGATAGCTTTAGACTTATTGTAAGCAATCATTCCATCTTGAGCATAATAAGGAATAAAGTATTCTCATAAGTGTACTGGATTAGCTAGTTTTTTGCCATGAATGTCAGTGGTTAATTCATCATCATAAGAAGCAAGGTGATTAAAAACAATTGGTGAATAAATTTCTTTTAGTACATTAGCTAAAAACTCTGTATCACCTAATTTATTAAGCAATGCTTCATCAAAGTTAGCATGATCTACACTTTTAAATAATTTTTTGAAATCAATTTTCTTAATGTGACCTTTTTTAATTAAATCAATTGCTTGGAAGTCACTTCCAATTCCAGCAATAGCTTTATTATTAACTAGTGCATTGGTAAATTCATTGATTTCATCAAAAGTTTTATATGTAAAGTCTTTTTGAATTTTGTCAATATTAGTTTTTGACATATAAGACTTATAGTTATAAAACGCAGGCTTAAATGGGTGAGAAAATTTAAATGCAGAAAGTAAAATTACCACTAAAGCAATTATAAAACTGCCAATTGCTAGTAGTGCAATTTTGATCTTCTGGAGAGGGGTTTTTTCTTTCATAAATATCCTTTTTCTTTAAATATGCATTATTTTAATACAATCCAGAAAAAAATAATTAAAAAACACTCAAAAAAATTGAGTGTTTTGCATCATAAGCCGTGTTCTGTTCCGCACAAAATTGTGCGGTGCTGACAATTTATCTAATATCTTACGATATTCCCAAGCTTCATTCAGTTCTTAGCTTGAGTTCCTCTACCAAAATTTGAGTTTCTAGCTTGCGGAGTTTACCCGTTTCATTTCTCTCGTCTCTGTGGCACTAGTCGTCTACAATTGCTTGTATCCAGGGCTTATTGGGCCAAGCGCAATCACTACCATCATCGCAGATGGTGCTAGCACGGACTTTCCTCTACATTTCTGCAGCTGTCAGCTGTATGCTTATATATAATACCATTAATCTAATAGAAATTAAGAATTTTCTTAAAAGTCGATATTAGGAATTTCCAAATGATTATTTATTTGCTTAGAAGATAATTTAACGTCCTTATTTAAAACAAATTTTGAATAATCATAAGCGAACATATTAATATTAGCTTTATATCCATCAATGTATAAGTTATGTGCATTAGCTAGTATCATCAAGCTATATGCATGTATTTTCTTATCTTTGATTTTTGCTGGTTTAGTACTTTTAAATCAGGCTTTATTAACAATCGAGATATTAACTGGTTCCTTTTCGCCTTTAATCTTATCCAGAGTTTTGTTATCCACAACAATAAACTTGTGTCTACCTGAGCAAACTGAGACTTGATGATATTTTTCAAGTGCATCAGCTTGCAATATATTTTCAATTAAATTTTCGTCATCAAATTTACTATTAGCCATTTGTCATTCTTGAAAGATATTTATAAAAGAATTACTATGTCTAATATAGATTAAAGCATAAATTATTGATAAGAATGACAATCCCGCTACCAGTAAAAGCATTATACCAATAATAAATAATGTTACAGTTTCCTTATCAATAGCAATAAAGCAAATCGCTAAAATAAAACTTGGTACAAATAATACAACGTTATAGGTCATTAAGTATTTTAAAGTCTTCTTAAACTTAATTCAGTAAGCTAAAATATCTTGAAAGTAAAAATCTTGAACTTTGATTTTTTTCGAAATGTAATAATCAATGTTTGTGTCTTGTCTTTGTATTAATTGTGCCATTGTTCTAGGTTGAAAAATCATATGCAAAATATATATTAATGTAATAATCATACCTATTTAATTATAAAAAAATATAAGAATTATATTAACAAGCTACATAATTTAATTATTAAACCTTGTAAGTAACAAATGAGCTAATTTTAAAATAATTGGATATAATTTTCCCATGCAGAAAACAATTGAAATAAAAAAATCAACATTTCACCAGTGAACTAAACTAAGAAAAGCAACATTATTTGCCGGAATTGCTATTTTGGTTTTAATCTTTATTGCAACTTTATGAAGATGAGCAATTACAGCAAATGATATTGTTAGCATAATTGATAAATTTAGCCCTGAAGAAAAAGCTAAACTAGTAGCAGAAAAAGCTGTTCCAGCAGTATTGCCAAGTTTTTGAGCAATTACTGGAACATTTACTTGGATTAGTAACCTAGCTATTGGAATTGGACTAATACTTTTTGCCATTTATCCAAAAAGTTGAATTGCACAAAGAGCTTTATTTTTAGTTAACACCTACATTACAATTACATTTGTTGTCTTTTGAACATTAATTTTTCCAGTTAGCATAAAGTACTTCCAAGCTCAAAGATTTATAAATAGTGCAATTGTGCACTTTCTAAATCCATTAATTTGCTTTATTTTTGTGATCTTAAATCGCAAAAACATTCAAGTTACTAAAACTACCATTTGACTTTCTAGCATTGTACTAGTGGCTTACTGGTTCTTTGCTCTATTCTTATTTTTCTTAGGGCAACCTGTACTAGATGCTTTAGAAGTTCAAAATCCAGGTCCAGATCTTTATAAACAATTAGCTCTAGTTGTCTATGATTTCTTGAACTTCAAACATCCTCTTTTCTATAAAGGCGATAGCGTTACAGTTGTGGTGCTTTTAAACTTAGTTATTTTCATTGTAGGATTCTTACTTACACCTGGAATTGGATTTGCTTGAAAATATGCTTTAAAAATTCCTTATGATAAAGTAACTGAATCATGAAATATACAATAATCCCTAGAAAATAGGGGTAAAAATCTAGTTAGCAAAGAAAAGTTAGCTAGATTTTTCTTGCTCTTTTCACAATATATATTAAATAATGCTTTATAATTAAACTAAATTATGATTACAGAAGAATTAATTGTTAAAAAGTCCACATTTATTGGTTATTTAATACCTTTATCATCAAAGGATGAAGTTAAAGATATTATTACTCAATTAAGAAAAGAACACAAGAAAGCTCGCCATGTTTGCCATGCTTATTTAATTAATCAAAATGGAGCTGAATCAGCTGGATTTAGCGATGATGGTGAACCTAAAAATACTGCAGGTAGACCTATTTATGATCTAATAACTTTAAAAGGAATATCTAACGTACTAGTGGTAGTAGTTCGGTATTTTGGTGGGATAAAGCTTGGAGCTGGAGGTTTAATTCGTGCATACCGTGAATGTGCTTCAATGACAATTAATAAATATCTTGAAGAAAGGAAAGAAAATGTTAAAAATTAATTATGATAAGCCAGGTTCAAGCCTACGCTTAAAAGCTGCTTTTGAAGGTCAAAACTTCCCTCAATGAGTTGCTAAAAAACAAGGAAGAATTACAAATAATTTACAAACAAATGAAGCTTATGTATATTTTGATGCTAAACACCAAACATTAGATGAATTATTAGCTTTCTTTAAACAATTACCAGAAAGCATTAACTATTCATATGATATTGATGTTGAAAGCTTTGCATTAGAAGGAAAAATTTCTTACGATGCTACTTTAAGAGGAATTTATTCTAAAGTTGCATTTGGATCAGCTAAACTATTTAAGAAAACAATTGAAAAAGAAGAAAAAGAATCTAATACACTTTCTTTATTCTTAAACAGATCTCAAACTCAATATGGTGAAGAAATTAAGAAACTTGAAATCATTGCTAAGGCAGTAAATGACACAAGAAACTTACAAATCATGCCAGAAAACTTCTTAAACTCAGAACAATTAGCTGCTGCTATTGCTTCTGATTTTAGTGGAATTGCTAACTTAGAAGTTCAAGTGTTAACTAAAAAAGAAATTGAAGAATTAAACATGGGATTACTTCTTTCAGTTAACAAAGGAAGTACTCATGAAGCTCGTGTAGTTATTGTTACATACAAAGGCAACAAAATGAATAAAAAAGACCATGTGGCTATTGTTGGTAAAGGTATTACATTTGATACCGGAGGTGTTAACACTAAAGGATACCACATGGAAGGTATGAAATACGATATGTCAGGTTCTGTAATTGCAGCTTATGCAGTTAAAGCACTTGCACAAATGAAAGCTAAAGTTAATGCTTCAGCAATTATGTGTATTACAGACAACAGAATTAATGCAGATGCTTCATTACCAGAAAATGTTTACCAATCAATGAGTGGAAAATGAGTTGAAGTAGTTGATACAGATGCCGAAGGACGTTTAGTACTTGCTGATGGAATTTTCTATGCAGCAGATAGAATTAAACCTTCAACAATTATAGATGTTGCTACTTTAACTGGCTCAATTCTAGTTGCACTCGGAAATACATATTCAGGTATTTGATCAACTAATGATGATAAATATAGCCTATTTGCTCAAGCTGCAGCAAATGCCCAAGAAAAAGTATGAAGAATGCCCCTTCATGAAGATTACAATAAAGGAAATAAAGGATCAAAAGTTGCTGATTTAGCATCATGATCACAAACAGTTCGTGTAGATTCTTCACAAGCTGCTATGTTTTTAAAAGAATTCACTAAAGATATCGACTTTATTCACTGTGATGTTGCTGGAACAGCTGACGTTCAAGGTGAACCGCAAGGTTGCTTAGTGGCTACTTTAGTCGAATATGCTTTATTAAGTCAAAAATAATGACCATATTTAGTATTATTTTAGGCTTCTTTGCTTGTTTACCAGTATTATTTGGAAGTTACAAATTAATAAGAACTAGACACGTTGATGGCTTTTCTGTTTTTAGCATTATGGTTTCACAAACCGGATCATTATGCTATTCAATTATGGGGTGAAATAATCCAACATACTTGGCAATTATTATTTCAGGTGGTGCAGTTTATTTTGCTAATGTGCTACTAATGAGCATTTACTTTGCTTTTAGTAAGAATGTTGTTACAATTAGAAAATTAAAATTAGATCACTGGGCTCAATTTAGTTTAAATTTAGCAATGTGATGTGCTTTTTACATAATTATTGCTATTGTATTTAGTTTTGTTCATGTAGAATCACCTATCTTTGAAGCAATTCTTTCATTCTTAGCACCATTCTTAATTGCTTTTGCAGTTATGCCACAAATTATTGAAACATTTAAGACTAAAGATGTTAAAAATCTTTCTCTACCAATGTTTTCAATTAGCCAAGTCTTATGTACTTGCTGACTTGTTTGATGATCTATTAATACTAATGCTGATGCATCAGCAGCCAATATCATTGGTGTCTGTGCTCAAGTATTTTTCTTCTCAATTAATGCTATTCAAATTGCTTTAATAATAAAACATAGATACATTAAGAAGGATCAAGTTTAAATAAAAATAAATAACTACCACTTTAATTAAAAAGGGTAAAATATAACTACTTAGTTAAATACAAATTAGAAGGAGAAAATTATGTTTATTAAAAACGTTGACAAAACAAGAAATAATGCAATGTTATTAAAAGCTGTTTTCAAAGGTGATTCATATGATAAAACACTTGTTGAAAAAAACAATGTTGTTACAGATTACTTTGATAAAAACGAAGCTTTAGTATATTTAGGTGAAGGTGATAAATTCAAATATGAATCATTATATGCCTTTGCTAAAGGGTTCTTTGCTTCACAAGCTAGAGAATACCAAATTGATTTAGCAAGCTTTGTTAAAGGAAACTTAACATTAGCTTTAGTTGTTAAAGCATTTGTTGAAGCTTACAACTATGTAAATGCTGACATTTATTCAGCTAAAACTGGAAAGAAAGATGAAAAATTTGCTGTTTCATTACTTTCAAATGCAAACGAAGCTGAATACAAAGCAGAATTAGATAAAGCTGTAATCTTATCAGAAGCTGTTAATTTTGCAAGAAACTTACAAGTTACACCTCCAAACATCTGTAACTCAGAATGATTAGCAGACCAAGTTGTTGCTGATTTAGCTAAATACGATAACTTAAAAGTTACAGTATTAGATAAAAAAGCTATTGAAGAAAACAAAATGGGATTATTACTTTCAGTTAACCGTGGAAGTGTTTATGAACCACGTGTAGTTGTAATTGAATACAATGGAAATCCTGATTCAAAAGAAAAAACAGTTTATGTTGGTAAAGGAATCACATTTGACTCTGGTGGATACAACATTAAAACTGGAAGAAACATGCTTGGAATGAAATATGACATGTCAGGTTCAGTATTTGTTGCCTCAGCATTAAAAGCTATTGCACAATTAAAACCAAAAGCAAATGTAGCTGCTGTAATGTGTATTACAGATAACAGAGTTAATGGAGATGCTTCATTACCTGATTCAGTATGAACAAGTATGAATGGTAAAACTGTTGAAATCAACAACACAGATGCTGAAGGTCGTTTAGTAATGGCTGATGGATTAACATACGGTGTTAGAAAATTAGGAGCAACAAGATTAGTTGACGTTGCTACATTAACAGGTGCAATCTTAGTTGCTTTAGGACAAACATATACAGGAGTTTGAGCTACAAGTGAAAAAGCTTGAGAAGAACTTTCTGCAGCTGCTAAAGAATCAAATGAACTTGTATGAAGAATGCCTTTAGATGAAGCTTTTGCTAAAGAAATTAGAAACTCAGTTGTTGCTGACTTAAAGAACACAGATTTAAGTGGAATTGGTGGTGGATCATCATCAGCTGCTATGTTCTTAAAAGAATTTACAGAAGATGTTGAATACATTCACTTAGACGTTGCTGGAACAGCTGATATTGCTTCACGTCCAACAGGTGTAATGGTTAAAACATTAACACAATTAGCTTTAAATAATAAATAATTATTATTTTTAAGATAGCACATTTTGCTGGTGCAAATATGCTATCTTTTTTTGAAATAAAAAAATGAAACTAAAAACTACAGAAATTATAAATTGGCAAACTATTAATCTTGACTATATAATACTTAAGAAAGATAATAATTTGGAAAGGTTTAACAATGTTGTTAAAGGCAAAATACAAGGATAAACCACTATATAAATACAATGCTGCTGCATCATTTAATAATGCATTAGCTTCTTCATTTATTTTTACACTAATAGGAATTTATTGAATTTATCATTTTAATCCATTATACTTGCTAATTTTTGCTTTTAACCCAATTACAATTTTTTACTATTTCCAAAGTTGTATTTATCTATTTAAATACATTGCTTATATACGTAAATGTTCAAACCCTATACCAAATAGTCCAATTGTATATAATGACCTATGATATGGTGTCCAAATGACTATCAAGTCTAGAATTAGCTTTTCTTTTCAGCACTCTGGCCAATTAAGTCAAATATATAGCGACTTGCCAAAAACTGATGAACAAATCAAGACAGAATTCGACAATTTTTATGCCTACATAGTTTCAAAAACCTGAACACAGCAATACCGTAAGTACCCTTGAGATATTTTCAATAAAGCAAGCAAAAGTCTTTTATCAAGTTTTTTGACAAGATATCAAAAGAAACTTTCAGTTCAAATTAAAACAATTCATTTTATATCTAATTTATTTGATGCTTTATTTAAGTGATCAATTATTTCTCTTATCTTTGGTTCAATTTTTGGATTTGTTTGCATATTTTCACTGCCTTCTATAGGAACTGATGAGGGATTTCACTCAGTTAAGCAAATTGTTTTTCATACAGCTATGTGCTTTGTTAATATTTTCCCCACATTTATTTTCTTATTTCTTGGAGTTCCATTAAAAGAAGGCTTGCTTAAAAGAATGTCATATTACACAGTTATTAAAACATGCAGTAATTTAGACAATAGCATGTTAGTGTCAATACTATGCTGCTATGATGAAGAATTTATTAAAAAATTTATCTCTTATAGTAAAAGAAGCAGAATTAGAAGCTGAAATAATATTTAAATCAATTTTATTTTATAAAACATCTTTTAGAGTGTGTATTTACACTTTAAAAGATGTTTTTTTGATATCTTAAACTTTTTAATTTAAAAAATGTGGAACAAAATCATAATTTCCACATTTTTGTTGCTTTTGCCTATCTTAAAGTAATAAATTATTATAATTAAACTATATGAAAGGAAAATTCTAATATGAACAGTCGAAAATACAAATTAATTCTATCTAGTGCAATTGTAACTAGTGGAATTTGCTTACCTGTTATTTCTATCTCTGTAAACACTACTAATGAGACAATTAGTGTTCAAAGAGATAATGTAGACCCTTTACAAACAAGTAAAGATGAAATAACTAATATTATAAATACAGATAGTCAATTATCACCTGCTCAAAAGGAGGTTTTTAATACTCAAGTCTCAAATGCTAAAAGTGATGATGAACTAAATAAAATTAAAACTGAAATAGACAGTTTTAATAAATTAATACAAGAAATATCAACATTTACCACTCTTACAACTAGCTATCAATACAAACTTTCAACAAAAGAAGAACAAGATGCATTTACTAAAGCATTCACCGGACTAGATGAAGCTAAGAAATCTTATGTTCAAAGTATAGTAGATAAAACTTATCCTAGTACAACAATACAAACTATTAGTGAAGAATTGAAAGACTTACTTATTGCATATAACCAACTAAGTGGTATTAGAACATATGAAATAATTAAAGATGCATTATCTAATGAATCAATTATTAGAGCTTACAATTCAAAAAATGCCACAACTTTAGATTCAGCATTCAAGGCATTAAAAGAAGTTCAAAGCACTGCTCTAACTGCAGAATTAACTTTTGACTTAGGCAAGATTAATACAGCAATTGAAGCTATAGGTCTAGAAAATATTATTGCCTCAATTCAAATTTCCAATGCTAGAAAACAACTTGGTGATGCGCTTGAATCTGCCACAGCTAATCCAGCTATCCCATACATCAGCACATTAATATCATTGGGAAAAAGTTTATTATTGAATAATGGTAAAATTGTTGCCACACCGGCTGCTGCATTAAACACAGTTTATGCTGAACTAAATACACTTATTAAAGAAGCTTCAACTGTTGCTGATTTATCAAACTTAGTAAGTAATACTAATTCAGAAATTGCAGCTTTAGAATCATTTAAAACATCAAGCAACAAAGAATTAGCTAGTTTAGCTGAGAAAGTAGCTGCAATTATTACTTTATATGCAAATGCAGCAAATAAAGCTTCTAATGATTATAAAAAGAACCTTCAGGATAACTTAATTAACTTTATTATTGAATCAAATAAACAAGTAAATAGCTTATCTCTTGAGGCTTACAACACTCAATTGGTTAAATACAACCAAGCTGCTAATGCTGCTTTAGAAGAATTAAAAACAACTATTACACCACTAGTTCAAACATTTGATCCATTATTTGCTCAAACAGCTGGATTAGCAACAGAAATGGATAAGGTTACTGCTGAACTTCAAGCTTCTGCTCAATATGCTAACACAACACAATATCTAAAAATACAAATTGAATTATTAAACCAAGAACTTAAAAAGACTTTAGCTGAAGCCAGAGAAATCGATTCTCAATTCCCTGGTTTCCCAGCTTTCTTAAATGCAGATAATTCTAACTTTAACTCCAAATATATCAACATTCTGAATACTTTACAAGATATTGAAACTAAATTTGCTAACATCAAGGCAGAAATTAGTAAATTTCCTGATACTCCACTTGTAAATGGAAAACAAGCAGCAGTTATTGAACTTGAACAAAAATTAAGTATCTTTACTCCTACAGCTAAACAACTATTTGAAAAACAATTCCAAGCACTTCCTACATATGAAGCTACC
Organism: Mycoplasma milvi; assembly: GCF_048284715.1. Taxonomy (NCBI): domain Bacteria; kingdom Bacillati; phylum Mycoplasmatota; class Mollicutes; order Mycoplasmatales; family Mycoplasmataceae; genus Mycoplasma; species Mycoplasma milvi. The sequence goes on from NZ_JBLWAH010000002.1 coordinate 91,425, forward strand.
ATAGGTTTCATTGCTAAAGCTGGCGATTATAATACTGTAGTAAATAAACTATTTGTTTACTCAACTAAGAGCTTAGATTCATCAACAAGCTCACTAAATGCTTTGATTAGTGATCTTGGAACATCCGAAAAAATTGCACCAGCAGCAAATAACTTACATGTAGATTCAAGTGTGCTTACTTCATTAGCAAGTTCGAATTTAGATAAAGACTTTGAACAAGCAGTTAAATTAATTGATAACGCCTTTATTAATTTACAAGAATTCATGTATCAAATTAACAAATTTGAAAATTCAACATTTGATACTAATATTCAATATCAAGAGAGCTGTGCTGATGTAACTAAAGCAATTGCTAAATTTAGCAATGATACCGAAGCAAATATTAAACTAGCAGAACTATTTAACTCAGTAATTGATGTTGCAGGATTTAATGCAGCAAATGACACTAGAATTAAAGAAAACACTCTATATGTTGAATTAATTAGTGCAATTGAAGCAAAAAATGTAGCACAATTTAATAAACTTGCTAAACAACAAAGCTTAGATCCTCGCATTATAAACTTAGTGAAATACATTAAAGAAAACAATTACTTCAAATACACTCAAATACCAGCAGCTAAATTCACTACTCAAGATAGAAATATCATGAATAATATGATTAATTCGAAAGAATTTTATGGTTTATCACCAATTGCTCAAGATGCATTAAAATTTGATTACTCAGCACAACATCAAGGATTCTGACTTGCTATGGGAATTCTAGGTGCTCTAGTTGCCATCTCAGGAATTGGACTTCTTGTTGGAAAAAGAGTAAAAAGAAACAAATAATTAAACTTTTATATGCACACATATGTGTGCTTTTTTATACAAAAAACTGCTCGAGGCAGTTATTTGGTTTGTATTTCATATTCTTTATCTAAGATATAGTTCTTTAATCTTAATTTTAATTTAGGAAATAAATTTCTAGCTGGAATAACACTATTACTTTCAGCTTCTAAAAATGCTTTAGCTTTAGTTTTGTCAACTAATTCAACTAGTTTATCAAATCTTGAAAAGTCATTATAATTTTCTTCATTTGGCCCATAATTAATATATTCATTTAATTCAGCTTCTGGTAATCCAAATGCAAGTGCAAAATTATGTATATTTGTAGTTTTAGTCGTGACTTTTCTTTCATTAATATAGTCTCTAAAGCTTTTATCCGGAGTAATAATTAATTCACCTGATTGAATTTCAAAAATCAATGAGTTAGCTATACTTTGTTCTTCTTGTGATAAGGTTGCAAATGATGATTGTAATTCTTGCAATTTATTTTGCACTAGTTCAGCATCTTTATTTATTTGTAACTCCTTAGTTCACTTAGTAAATTTTTCTTCTAAGTAATCTTTATCAATTCTAGTTGCATCCATTTCTATGATGGTTGTATCTACATCATAGGCACTTTCGCCAGCTGTTGCATATTCTTTTTTAGCTAGTTCTTTTAACTCATTATATCTTTGCATTAAGACATCATAAGTTACACGTTCTAAATCACAAGTAACTTGTCTAGGTTTCATTCCTTCTTCAGGATCAAACTCTGTGTAATGAGTAACTTTTTCTCAGTTAAATCCTTGTAAGGTTGCAGCTTGAATTCTTCTTCATAGTTTATTAAATTCACTAGCAAATTTAGCCTTTGCTGCCTTAGATTCAGGGTTTTTCTCAAAATTATAAATTCCTTCAGCCATAAAGATTTGAGAGATTTCTTTAAATAAAACATTAACTGTAACAATATTTTGGCCAATTTTATCAACGTAAGCTACACTAGCTTTATTTCCTGAGTAAACCTTAAAAGCTTCCTCAATGTTTCTTACCATGGTATAAGGCTTTTTATATAGTTTGATATTTCCTGATTCCTTACGAATTGTCTCGATCCGGTTAGTTCTAGAAAAGGCTTGAATTAGGCCACTATATTCAAGTATTTTATCTAAATATAAGGTATTAACATATTTAGAATCATATCCTGTTAGCATTTGATCAACTACAATAAGTAAATCCAGACGTTTTGAAGTTTCTTTTGCAACTCCAATGTAAGCTCCCTTGTGAGCTAGTCGATTAGCAACATCTTTTTTAAACTTATCTCAATCAGTTACCATAAAGCATTGGTCAAAGTTAGTATTGTAATCTTGCAAGATTTCAGCTTTACCATCTTCTTTAAATAATGAACGTTCAGTATCAATGTTGTCAATATTAGGGTCAAATAAACAAGTAATTTTTAATTGAGGCCCGTTTGGATTTTCTTGCATACGCAACTTAAATAAACGATAATACATGATTGCTTCAGGAATTGAACTTACAGCCATAATTGCACTGTAAATTCTGCCCATACTTAGTACTTCTCAATTCTTTAAAATATCACTAACAACCATATTTTTATGTGTTTTTAAATTAGTTGCTTCTTCTTCTCATGGTCGCTTATATTGCACTTCAGGTATTAAATCTTCTAGCCCGGTTTTTCTTTTACCTAATGAATCAATATAGCCAGCATTAGGAAATTTTTTAGGATCATTGTAATATAAGAAAGCTCCTTCTTTATCTGGATTATTAAACACTTCACTTTCATTATTAGCTTTCGCTTCACGTAAAGCAATTTGCTTTCTAATTGCTTTATAATCTAAAGTAATAACAGGTGTGTAGTCAAATCCTAGCACACTTTTATCTTTAATCCCATCCACAATGGTATAACGGTGTAGCTCATCTCCAAAAATATCAACTGTAGTACTATTTGACTTCATGTTTTCTTCTTGAATTGGAGTTCCAGTAAATCCAAAGAAGATAGCATTTTTAAATAATTGCTTAATTTTGATAAACATATCTCCGAATGTTGACCGGTGGCATTCATCTACAATAAAGACTAAACGTTTATTATTAATAATTTCTAAGTCTTTCTCTGTGCGATATTCAGTATCAATCCGATTCATCTTTTGAATTGAAGTTACAATTAAACTATCGCTAGCTGCATTAGATTTTAGTTTTGAAATAAGTGAATAAGTATTATGGGTGTCTTGTACAGACTCTTGATCTTCAGCAAAGTTACGATATTCATTTAGTGATTGAGTACTTAATTCAATTCTATCTACTAGGAAAATAACTTTATCTGCATCTTTTGAATTAGCAATTAATTGAGCTGTTTTAAAGGAAGTAAGTGTCTTTCCCGATCCTGTGGTATGTCAAATATAACCACCTTTAATCCCTTTTCTTCCCCAGTTATCTTCACGATTAATTTTTCTAACTTGTTCCGCAATTGCTCTAGCTGCGTAAATTTGGTAACTACGCATAACTTTAAGGGTTCCAGTTGAGCGATCATTACCATCACTTTCAGCTACTGTATAAAATCCAATTAACTCATGTGCCATTGGAATGTTTAAAAAGAAGGTTGATAATTTACGTCAATCATTAATTACATCGTTATTCATATCAGCATAATGGAAGAAGAATTTTTCATTAAATTCACTATCTCCAGGATTAGCAAAATAAACCATTTCTTCCGGTGTCATAGCTACAAAAATTTGTACCATGTTAAATAAACCAGTAAAGCATTGTTCAGCTTTATATTTTTTAATTTGGTTAGTTGCTTCTGAAAGAGAAACTCCTGAACGTTTTAACTCAATATGAATTAAAGGCATTCCATTAATAAGCAGTAATAAATCACCTCTACGATCGCTTTTAAGTGGGTTATCAATTCTGAAAATAGGTTGTTCTACTATTTGATAAGTTGAAATTCCAGCTGCAATTTCATCACGATCATAAATTTTAAGGCTGATTTCTCTGCCATAGTTATTAATATCATCTTTATTGTCGCGAATAATTGAAATAGTTTTACCATTCACAAACTTATTAATATGATACGGAGTAGCATATCTTACTTTTTCTAGAATTTGATTCATTTCACCCTTGGTTAATGGGTAGTTACCTAAACGATATGAATCACGGTTATTCTTATATAAGATATCTGCTCAGTTTTGGATTAGTTCTTCTTCTGTTTTATTCTTGAGCACTTGAGTTTCTCACCCATTCTGGGTTAGCTTTTCAATTAATGCTCGTTCAAATTTTAATTCTGAGTCAAAAGTCATATCTACCTTTCTTTGAGAACGTCTTCATTATATAAAGAATTAGCCCTAGGCATAGGGCTAAATGCTTCATATTAATTCATTGATAATAATTTTTTGAATTCTTCTAAACCTTTTTTGTCTTCTTCATTAGCATCAAGTTCGTCAATTAATGAAATTAATGTGTTTGAAACTTCTCTAATATCGTTTTCAATATCCATTAAGGTGTTTTGGTATTTTTCACCAAGTTTCTTAAGATTATCAGCATAAGTTTCAAGAATAGTTGTAGGTAAGCTTTCAAGTGATTTAATTACTGGAGTTACTCATTTAATAGTAATTAATTCTCTAGCATCAGCATCGCTTAAAGTATCATAAATAGCAATAGTTTGTTTTACAAGTTCTTCAGCTAGTGCCTTACTTTGTTTGGCTACTTCTTTTTTCTCTACACCTAGAGTTGAAATTTCAACAATTTTAGCTTCAAATCCTTCAGGATCATTGCTTGCTACTTTACTAAATTCTTTAAATATTGATTTGACTTCTTTATCAATTAATTTACCTGTGTCTTCAGCAAATAAGTTACTGTAAGTTTCTTTATCTTCTTCAGTGATTTCACCAGTTAATTCTTCAATTCTAGCATCAATGTCTTGTACTTTTTGTTCAAGAGCTACTTGTTGTTGTTTTAAGTCTTGAAGTTTAACTTCTTGAATTAATTCAAAAGGTAAGATGTATCCCATGTAGCCATCTTGTACTTCGATTGGATTATTGTTTTTATCTTTCTTAGAAACCATTTTAGGTTTAATAGCTTTGATTACATTAAAACCTTCAGCTTGAATTACTTCTAAATCATTAGAAACAACTTTTCATTCATCATCCATCAATTGGTAAGCTTGATAGAAGTCTACTAATTTTTTATTTTGTAAGCTAGCTGCTAAATGATTACTGATGATATCTTCTTCTTGGTGGATGTTTACTTGCATCATTCCATCAATTAATTCTTTCTTTAAGAAGGCTTCAAATGAACTTAAAGAATCTTTAAAATCTTGTTCATAAGCTTTAACTTCACTATTAGCAAAAATATCTTGATAAATGTCTTTGTTTTTAAGTTCTGAATATTTATCATTAATTGGAGCAAATAATTCTGCCTTAAGAGTTGGGAAAGCACTTCATAGATCATTGAATGCTTCTAATTCAATGTTTGGAACCCCACCAAACATTGAAGCATAAATATCTCATGATTCTGCTTTAGCATTAGAGTCTACATAACGTGGAATGTTAAGGTTGAAATCATTTTGTCTGATTTCTTCTCTGGAAACTTTACGTGAGAATTTATCTACATTAGCTCTTGCTACATAAGTGTCAACAATCTTTTTGATATCAGAAGATTGCAATCTATTGTTTTTACCATCTTTAATAAAGTTTTTAGATGCATCAATAAAGAGCACATCATCATTAACTCTATCTTTTCTAAGCACCATAACAATTGTAGGAATACCCGTTCCAAAGAAGATGTTAGCTGGTAAACCAATAATTGCATCAATATTGTTCTTTTCAATTAAGTTACGTCTAATTCTTTCTTCTTCACCACCTCTAAATAACACTCCGTGAGGTAAAACAATTGTGAGTACTCCATCACTCTTTAAGTGGTATAAATCATGTAATAAGAAAGCATAGTCAGCTTTAGATTTAGGAGCAATACCATATTCAGCAAATCTTGGATCATTTTCCATCATTTCTGGATCTCATGGTTGAGAATATGGAGGGTTAGAAACAACTGCATCTAAATATAAACGTTCATAAACTTTGTTTTCATCAAAGTATGGTCAATCTTCTTTTAAAGTATCACCATTTCTTGTTTCAATGTTGTTGGGTAAAATACCCCTCATGATAAGGTTCATACGAGTTAAGTTATAGGTACTATCTTTTAACTCTTGAGCATAGTATTTAATGTTTGACTTATCAATGTATTTAGACATACTTTTACCAATGTTAATTAGTAAAGAACCTGAACCTGAAGTAGGGTCATAAATACTAATAGTTTCTTTGTTTCTAAGCACATGAGAAACAATTTCAGCCATTAATACTGAAACTTCATGTGGTGTATAGAATTCACCAGCTTTTTTACCAGCATTAGCAGCAAACATTGAAATTAGGTATTCATAAATAAATCCAAGTACATCATAGTCTTGTTTATCATCCATTGGGATATCTTTAATTATGTTAATAATAGAAGCAATTTCCTTGGTTTGTGCTCCAGTACTATCTCCAAGCTTCGAAAGTCCTGTTTCAAGGGTGTTAAAGATTTTATTAAATACTTTCTTGTGTTTTGGACCAATATTGCTATTAAAACGTGCCAGTCCTCTATGTACTGTATCAATCCCAAAGTCTTTACCCATTTTTAATCAAGTTGAGAATAAATCATCATATTGAATGTAGTATCCAAGTGTTGATTGAATATCAACAATAGTTTCAATCATAGCTTGATCATCTTCTGATAATGTTTCAAGTTCTTCCTTGTTATTGATTAAAGATAAGTCATATTTATTTTCACCTAAGTATTTAAGATCTTCTTTGCTTCAGTTATATTTAGAAATTAAGTATTTTTCTTCTTGTTCAGATAAGAATTTATAGAAGATAAATCCAAGGATATAATCCTTGTATTCATTAGCTTCTATTTTTGAACGCATATTGTTAGCTGATGCTCAAATTCTATTTGCTAATTCTTGCTTGTTCATATAGTGCTCCCTTTAAATTAATTTATTAATAAATTAATTTTATCATATCGCTGACTTTTAGCACGCAAAAAGGACAAATGGATCATGAATTTATTACTTCGTGGTGTAATAACAATTTTCTTGCTTCAAAATTAAAAAATGCAGCCATAAGACTACATATTTTAACAAAACATTTTTTCTAATAAAGCTTGCTTGATGTTGTTTAACTTTTCTAGTTTTTGCTCTTGAGAATGGATAAGTAGATCAATACTATTTAGGAGTAAACCAATTTTTCTTTGTTCGAGAAATGTTGATATTTTAATATAAATTGTATCAAGCGCGCCCGCAGTCAGCTTTGCTCTATCACCACCAGTTAGTAATGGTTTAAAATCAATCTTTTTTAATAAATAATTTAAAAACTTGTTATCAATAGTGCCTATAGTTCCTTGAAGAACATGAACGTGGTTATTTGCTCAAAATCTACCATTAACATAATTAGAAGGATAATTATCTAAATCATTAGCACCATCTTCCGCAATTAAGACAAACTCTCCATTATGTGTAAATCCAGAAACATAATCTTGAATCCCGTTAGCTCCATAATATGGGTATGTTCCTTTTGTTCTTAGAGATTCAGCTACTGGAACTCTTAAATTGTCAAATTTCAGAACAACCTTAGATAATCTTGTTTGTTTTCATTCCTCATCAAACCCCTTGAACCTTATTTCAGGCATTTTTTGGTCATATGAAGCAAACATCTTATTTAATAATGATTGTTTTATTGTTTGAAGTTTTTCCAGTTTTAGTTCTTGAGAATGAATAAGAGAATCTAAATTTGAGAAGAATTGTCCTATTTTTTGTTGTTCATTAAAATTAGGCATAGTTAATTCAAAATTATTTAATTCATGCTTAGTTATTGTTTTAATTACAGCCCCAGGTGCAAGTAATGCCTCTTGCTCGAATTTATTTTTAATTAAAATAGCAAATAAGGTTTTGTCAAGTAATTTTCTATATGAATTAAAATACAAAATGGTTCTGTCAATGAAACAATCATAATTTGTTAAAGCTACTCTTCCAATTGTTCCTTGCAGTGTTACAATAACAGAATCTTTTGGAACAAAAACACTAAAAGGCATCGCTATTTTGCTAATTAGCTGGTTAGTCACACTATTTAATGATAAGGCATTTCCTACATCTGCTACTTGTACAAAAGGCATTGCTCCAGGGCCTGAATATCATTTTTCTTCACCGTATGGTTGTGGAAAAGAACCTCTTCTAAATGTAGTTAATTCCTTAATTTTTTCTTTACTTCATTCCTCATCAAACCCTTTAAACCTAATCGCTGGTACTAATTTTTCCTTTTGCATATATCCTTCCATCTCAAGCTAACTTGTTATAAATTAATTGTATCATATGCTAAATTTTCTAGTCTAAAAAGGGCAAATAAAAAGTCAGCAACTACTGTTGCTAACTAGTTTTAAGCATATATTACAATAATAAATGCGATTGAAAGAATTAAATACAGTACTGAGGCAAAAACAAATGGGAATTTGGTTTTGGGATGGCTAGCTGCATAATCCTCTCTTTTTTGTGCTTCAAGCTTTTTCTTTTCTAAATAAAGACGTTTTTCTTCATTTGGCATCTTTTTGAGGTCTTTTTGTTCTTTAGCATCATGAATATTATCAATTGATAATTTCATTTTCTTAAAGGTACGTTCTAAAAAGCCAAGTTTAAGGACTAGAGCAATAATTGCAATAAAGAAGGTAATAAAGGCTGGAACTGAAAAGGCATCAATAGCTTTATTATAGTTTCAGTTATCTTTATTAACAATGTAATAAGGTATTACTATTGCAAAATATAACACTAGGAAAACTAAATTAATGAGGTAAAAACGTAAGCTTGTAAACTCGTTTTTAAGTTTTAGCCCTATCTTATAGGTATATTTATTCATGTTTATTCTTTGCTAATCATTTTTCAACTTGACTTTGAGTTCCGTATACATAGTGCAATCCATCTTCAACTTCAAATTGAGTTGCAATGTTAGGGAACATTTGTTCTTCTAAGTAAGAAAGTTCAAATTTAACATCTTTGAATTTTTCATTAGCATTTGAAATTTTTGGTATAGCTTTAAATAAGTTAATTGTGTAAGGGTGAATTGGGTTAGCATAAATTGCTTCAGTTTTTCCTGATTCAACAATTTTACCAAGGTGCATAATTTGCACTCTATCAGCAATATATTCAATCATTGAAAGGTCGTGAGCAATAAAGACCATACCAATGTTTTTCTTCTTACATAAGTCTTTTAGCAAGTTAACCACTTGCGCTTGAATTGAAATATCAAGTGAAGCAATTGGTTCGTCAGCTACAATGATTTTTGGTTCAGTTATTAGGGCACGAGCTATAACAATTCTTTGTCTTTGACCACCAGAGAATTCGTGTGGATAACGATAAGCAAATTGTTTAAGCAATCCAACATCTTCTAAAGCTTTATAAATAATTGATTGTGTATAAAGATTTGAAATACGTCTCATTCTTAGTGGTAAACCTAAGCTTACTAGTAAAGAACCAAATTTACCCATTTTCTTGTATTTTTGATCCTTACGAGTAATTCCCATTAATAAGTAAACACTGTAAAGATTTTTGTTAAGGTATTTTTGTTCAATTTTGAATGAAGCAATTCCATTTAATCTATCTTCTACGTTAGTTTTATAAACTTTAAGGTCAATTTGACGTTGTAGGTATTTCTTATAATCTTTGCTATTCTTTTTAGCTTTTGATAAAGGAGCAATAACTTCTTTTTCAAAGAACTTCATGAAGTTATCATTATTTTGCATAAATTGTGCAAAGACTTTTTTATCTCTAGCGCGTAAGTCTTTATCAATCGCACTAGCTTGAGCAATTTGTTCCTGTAGCTTTTGGATTCTTTCACGATATGAAACAATGTATTTTTTAGCTTCAGCATCAAATAAGGCTTGGGCTTGTGCTAATTGTTCTTTAGCTTGCATACGACTAGCATAGTAGTCTGGAGCATATCTAAAGGCTTCAACAAACATTTTAGCTTTAGTTTTGTTTATCGCTTGTTTAGATTTTTTGTATTGAGTTTTAAGTTGTCTTTGTAATTGTAATGATTGCTCAATATATGAATCTAAATTAAAGTCATATTCTTCTTTAACAATGTTTTTAAGTTGTTTAATTGAAGCTTTTGAGCTTGTATCAATATTTAATTTAGTTGCATAGAATTCTTGAGAATACTTTCTAAATTCATCTGACATTTTTAGTAACTCTTCAAATGAAAGGAATTTTAATTTTGAATAGTTGGCTTTTAATTCTTGATATAAACGATGATTAATTAAATATAGTTTATATTCATGGAAGTAGTAATCTAAAAATGTTGTTGAGAAGGCATCATTTCTATGCATACGGTATTCATTTTTAACTTCAGCTAAAAAGTTTTTAATTGAGGTTTTAGAAATTTTAGCTGTATCTTTGTAATTAGTTTTATCTTCATCAAAAACTACTTTTTGCTCATTGTATAAGGCCTTAAGGTCATAATATTGTTGAGTAAATCAAAATAGTTCTTTTTCATGTTTATATTTATTTCTAGCTTCTTCAAGTTCAACTTCGTCAAAATCAATTTTCTTATCTCTAAAGTCTGCTTGTTTTGCTTCATATAAAGCTAGTAATTCTTCAGTGTTTTTGTATAAGTTGTTAATAACAATTGAATTGATTTTAGTTCTTTCTTCTAAGTAAGCAAAATATGAGTTAAATTGGTCATCTAAATTATTTTGCACATCAAAAGTAATTTGATTACCAAGGTTTTCTCATTTTGTAATGAAAGGTTCGTGTAATTTATTTGAAATTAACAAGCTTTTTAATTGGTATTGTAAAGCATGTTCAATAAAAGTAAATCTAAAGTTACCTTTAACTTTACGTCAATCTTTACTAATATCTTTACGTTTATTTTTAATAATCCCATTAACAATTAAAGGTTCTTTTAAAATACTATAAATGGTATTTTGCCCATTTAATGAAGCCATAGGATCTTGGAAGATCATTTGAATATTCTTGTGCATAAACTTTTTACGTTTACGTGAAATTCTTTTCCCTGAAATGATTTTGCCATCAAGACGCACAAATCCATTGTAGTCATCATAAAGTCTTAATAATGAACGTCCAATAGTTGTTTTACCTGAACCTGATTCTCCAATCAGTCCTACGATTTCACCTTCTTTAACATCAAAAGAAACATTGTCTACAGCTTTATTAACTGCATTTTTATTAACGAAATATTTCTTTAGGTTAATTATTTCTAAGATTGTCTTTTTATTACTCATTAAATACCTTCTTAAAGCTATCTAATCTAGCTTGTAATTCTTTTGATAGTGTTACTTTTGGTGCATCTGGGTGTAGTAATCATGTGGCTGCATAGTGATCTTGACTAACTTCGAATAAAGGTGGTTCCTTTAAGAAGTCAATTTCTAAGGCATATTCATTTCTCGGGGCAAAAGCATCACCAAGAGGTAAGTTATTCATGTCAGGTGGTGTTCCATTAATTGAATATAAACGATCTTCACGATTTTCAGGGATAGCTGAAATTAAAGCTCAGGTATAAGGGTGTCTTGGGTCAGTAAAGATGTCTTTTTTACTTCCTCTTTCCACGATTTTTCCAGCATACATTACATAAATGTAATCACAGAATTTAGCAACAACTGAAATGTTGTGACTAATTAAAATAATTGTAATTTGAAATTCTTGTCTAATTTGTTCAAATAATGCTAGCACAGAGGCTTGCACAGTTGGATCTAGGGCAGTGGTTGGTTCATCAGCAATAATTAAGCTTGGCTTAAGTGCTACCACCATAGTAATAACTACCCGTTGTTTCATCCCTCCTGATAAGGTATGAGGGTACATATCAAAAACTTGTTCAGCATTTCTGATTCCAAATTGTTTTAATAATTTGACTAAATAAAGTTTCTTTTCATTAGTTGGTTTATCTTTTCAATCTTCATTTTTATTTAGCGCATCTAGTAGTTGCTTTCCAATCTTTCTAGTTGGGTTCAGAGAAGTTAAAGGATCTTGAGGAATGTAACCAATTTTATGTCCTCTAATTTTTTCTCAGAATGAATCTTTTTTATGTTCTAGTAAATCAATACCATCAATTTCCATTTTATCAGCTGTAGTAAAGGCATTATCATTGATATTAAGCAGCGCTTTAGAAGTAACTGATTTTCCTGAACCAGATTCTCCTACTATTCCAATGATTTCTCCACGATTAATAGCTAAGTTTACTCCACGTACGATAGTGATGAATTTATTTCTTCTCAATTTAAATGAGACTTTTAAATTTTCTACTGTAAGTAGTCTTTCTTTTTGTTCCATAAATTCTCCTATCTTGTTTTAATAACTTTTGGATCAAGAGCGTCATGTACTCCTAAAGCCACGAAGTGAAGTGAAATTGAAATTAATAATAGAATCATAGCAGGCAGTACTAAGATAAAGGCATTATCTCCAGCTTGAGCAGCTGCTGATGATAGAATTGCCCCAAGGTTAGCTTGATCTGATTTGAAGAAACCAAGGAAGGCAAGTGATGATACTGACATAATAATACCTGGGATAGAAGCAACATAACTAGTTGAAATCTTTCCAATAATTGCAGGCAAGGCATGTTTGTAAATTAATCTAGCTTTTGAAGCACCAACTGATTTAGAAGCAGTAATGTATTCTTGATCCTTAACTGTAATGATAAACATTCTAGTGCTTCCAACAGAACCAACTCATCCAATAACTACTAAAGCAACTCCTAAAGTTAAATCAGTAGTTCCAAATGTTGAAGCAAAGATTAATAATCAAATAAGTGTAGGAGGAGCCACAAAGATATCAATTAGACGCATGATAACTGTATCGATTCATGATCCAACATGGAAACCTAAGTAAGCCCCAATTGCTACCCCAATAATAGTTTGAATTGTAGCAACTATAATTGCAAGTCTAATAGCTTGTCAAGTTCCAACTCATGATAAGGTTCAAATATCGATTCCATCTTTATTTGTTCCTAAGTAAGTTGATAAGTTTAATTGAGGGTTAAGTGCAATAATTTTATCAATCATTGCATTCACTTGGTCAATTGGAGCATCTTTTGCTAAACCTGAATTTTGCAACGCAATGGCAATATTACGAGTCTTTAAGAAAGCATAAGCATTAACTGAGACACTTTGAGTATCGCTATTAATTTGCACAATCTTAATAGCATTATTAATATTGTCATCACCAAAGTACATAAATCTATTTCATAACACTCCACTGTAGTAGTCACTACTTGCTCATTCTTGAGTTATCTTAAAGAAGTTAGGAATATTTTCTGAAGAATATCAAGGTGAAAAGAGCGGAGGTAAATTTTGTACGTTTGGTGATGATGTTTCTAGCATTTTGCCATCTGGTAAGTAGATTGGTACAGTTTGGGATAATGGTACAGTAGCTGAATATTTAGCAGCAGCTGTAACCACAATTGAAAGTACCAAAATTGCGATAAAGACAATTAGTGAGAGTACTGAAACTCAACTAGTAAAGAAACGTTTAAAGATTTCAACTAGTAATTTCTTTGGCTTTCCAGCAATATTATTAAGTAGCGATTCTTCACGTGGAGCAAACTGAGTAACGCTGGTTCTAAGTTGATTTAATGATAAGTTATATTTCTTTTCGAACTCTTTAGCATTCATTATTCATTTTCTCCTTTCGCTACGATTTGATTCATTTTAAATTGTTTATTTCTTTCTCTTCTAGCTAACATAAATTTAGTATAGCTATATGGAGAAGCAGCTGTATATTTAATTCTAGGGTCTAAAATTGCAAATGATATATCTACAATAATTGTTGTAAATAAGCTCAAGGTTGTAAAGAAGACAGTTGAGAACATAATAATGTTAATTTCTCCTCTAGGGAAAGCTTGAGCTATAACTTGAGAAGTACCAGGTACATTTCAGTAAGTTTCAATAACAATTCCACCACTAAGTAGTCCAATATATGAAGGAATAAGAATAGCTGCTAATGGAATTGAAATATTTCTTAAAACATATTTAAAGAAGATTTCTCTTTTTGATAGTCCTTTTGATTTAGCAATCAAAATATAGTTTGATGTTAACACAGTAATTACTTGGTTACGTGTATATGTAATATATCCTGATAGTGAGCCTAATACAATAATTGCGATAGGTGGAATTCAAGATACTATCATTTTGCCCACACCATAGGCTTCTACATCTGTTTGGTTATTAAAATTAATAAATTGTGGTGGGATGTTAACTGAGAATAAAATTGAAATTAAAATTGGTGCAATTACAAATGAAGGAAGCGCTATAAAGACTAATGCAAAGAAGTTAATTCCAGCATCAAGCACACTTCCTCTTTTATATCCAGCAACAATTCCAAGTGTAATCCCTAATATAGCAGCAACTACAAAGGCAGGAAGGGTAATGATAATTGAGTATTTAAGGTATTTGAAAAAATATTGAGAAATACTTGTAGTATCAGTTTGTTGGAAAATAGTTTGATCATATGGGACACCAAATGGGTTAGTTTGATTGGTGAAAAGATTTTGAATTCAGTAGCCAAAACGAATAAATGGACTAAGCTTCATAGTCATTCAAGTTTCTTTAACTTGTTCATAATTTAAATTATTTGGAATTAAGTGATATTGCACTGATTTGTCATATAAATCTCTTAATTCTTTTGCAGTTGAGTTACCAGAGCTTCCAGCAGCTTGTTGTGCTTGCATAGCTTTCAGTGCAAATGGGTTGTCAGAAAATTGTGCCACCAATAAGTACACCACGCAAGTAATTGCAACTAGTGTAACAATTGCAAACCCGATCCGTTTAAGTATATACTTTCACATAGTTTCCTTTCTATTTCTTTGGTTTTGCTACTCTATAGTTGGTATTATCAATAAATCCATTAAAAGTAATAGGTAAGATGTAATTTGGATTAGTTAGTGCTTGAGCAAAAGGTGATTTTGAAGCTGTTAAATTAAACATATCTGGAACAGCTCCAGTTATATTTGAAATTTCTACTGCTAAATCAAGTAAATCTTTTTTAGTTACGCTTGGATCATTATTATATTCAAGTCAGAACTTTGCATTCAAGTCACTGTATCCAATATAATCACTATTCATTTCACTTTCTTCAAGTGGAACAATTTGACCATTAGCATATTTACTTGTGCCAAGTCAGTTTTCAATATTTTGTAATTCTGCTGAAGTAAGATTATTTGCAATATCCTCCAGTGAGACTGAAAGTTTGTGTCCTGGTGCTGAAATAAATTTATTAAATGCTTGGGCAGCTTTATAAATTTGTGGGTATCCGATTTTTAATTTATTTGCAAATTCTTGATTAACTAAAATATTAGCAAATAATGCTGTTAAATTTAAACTTTGAGAATATGCTGTTAGCCCTGAACCAATTCCATTATAATCATATCCTCATCCCATTCTTAAAAATGGTGTTGTATCACTTAATCAGTAATCAAAGAAAGCATTTTTGTTTTCAGTTGGGAAATCAATAATTGTGAATTTGATTCTTGGATCAAGTTCATTAATTGTAGCAGCATAATTTTGGTATGCCAATTTTTGTGTTTGATTAATGTTTCCATAAGGTCACATAATTTCAATCTGAACTTGTTGATCCGAAATTTCAGGATGTTGTTCATAAACTTGATCTAGTAATGCTTTCATGCGAACTTGCATTTGTTGGTATACTACAGATTTTGAAGCATCTTGAGCTGCTACATTAAGATTTTTAGTGTCTGATGGTTTTAAGAATGTTTCGCCAGTTGCTTCGAAAACAACTCTCTCACCTGTAGCTGCATCGATTACAAATGAACCATTAATAATATCATGGTTAGGTCTTAGACTGTTATTTGGCAATGAATTGTCAGAATCACTTGATTTAATATTTGCATCAGGTGCAAGCGCAGTAATTCATGGGTATGAAGGGTTTCCAATGCTTAATTGATCTGCAAATGACGCCCACGCAATAGCAGAAGAAAGAATATTTCTAAATTCTCCCCCAAGTCCAACTGTAGTATATGGAAGAATACCTTTAGCTGTTCCGCTAGTTAATTCTTTAAGTGAAGTTCCAAACATTGCATAAGCAAAGGCCTCATTAAAGTGTGGTTTATTAGATGCTTTAGGGATTAAACTTCAAATGAAAGATTTAGTCAATGAGTCAGCTGATAGTACTTGTACATATGATAATCCATAAGCTTTAGGATCTTTTAAAACTAATGATTTGTTATTTTGTGTCAGGTCACCAAATTTATAGCTTGCAAGCCCACCTGATAAATATTTATTATATGAGCTAACTTTGTATGATTCAGGATCCATTGGAGATTGTAAATAATTAGTAGTCATTTTTAACATAGTTTGCTTTGAACCAGTATATGTTGTATCAAAGTAATATGGATTTAGGTATTGAGATAATGAGAATGTTTCAGCATCATAAGGTTTTCCGTAATATTTACCAGCAAATAAAGTGGTTTCAGGATTTATTCCATATCAGTAAATTCCGGTTTCTCTAGCTAGTCCAGATGCTGACTTTACTGCTTCAACTATTTCGTTATAAGCTTTTTTATCATTTCTAATGCCTACTTCTTGTGCAAATATATCTTCTGTATTATTAATTGTCATTTGATTAATGTATGCAGAAGGTGCAGGTACAAAATCATAACCTGTTGCAATAGTGTTAAAGAATTCAATAAATTGTGCAGGTGAAGAATCAACTTTATTAACAACAAATAAATCATCCATTATTTCAGGATTTTGTGGATTAGGCACTTGTTGCACACTATTTGCTTTATTAAGCATTCCATAAATATCAATATTAAATAAATTATAAATATAAGCATTAGGGAAGGTGCTATCAGCTGAAAATGTTTTTCCTGGTGTAGTCATTAATTTTCTAGCTTCAGCATCTATATAACTATTTCCTCCATGTGAACGTCTAAAACTTGCATCATTCATAAATGTTCTAACAATAGAAGAATAGAAATCCTCAGCTTTAACTGGATATTTAGTTCTTTCTCCATTAGCTGTAACTCAAAATTGACCAGGTCTAATTCTAAAGGAAATTTTTGCTGCTTTATTTAAGGCTTGAACAAATTCATCAGAATTAATTGACCGAGGGTTTGATGAACTACGTTTAATTACAGTTGTTGAATACGTTCCATCTGGATTATCTCCTTTTGGCGCAATTCCGGCATCATCACTATCAAATACCTTAGTTTCATAAGTAGTTGTTCCACTAGCATCAGTAGTTGGGATATACACATAAATAGCATCTGCCAACTCTAATTTATATCTTTGTAGTTCAGGAGAAATGATTCCTTGTTTCACCTGTTCATTTACACCATTAGAGTTAATTTCATACTTAATTTCTTTATTTATATCTGGTCTTCCCAATGTTTCAATTGAAATAAAACTTAATGTAGTTGAATCAATTGTAGAAGTTGAAACCCTTCCTCCATAAGAGGCAGAGAAATCTGCTGGATAAGCTGAAAGAGCAAATGTTGAGTTATAAGCATTTTGATAAACTCTAGCTTGGGCAATTTTATCCCCAACTGGATAGTTACTAAATTCAATATCTGGATTAATTATTGCTTGTAATTCTTCTTTAGTTAAGTTTGTTCCTTGTCCTTGTTGTGGGTCAATTCCTGTTTTATCTAAAGCTTCTAAATCATAGTTATAGATATCTGTATTAAGTTTTTTAAGAATATCAAATGTAGTAGTATATTGATTATATGCTGTTTCTAAATCTGGAACAATAGCTGCAATCTTTTGATCAATAGTAGCTTTAAAACTATTATATTTGTCTGTTTGAATCTTTAATTCATTCTTAGATTGTGCGATAACTTTTTCTTGATCAGCTATTTTTTTCTTTAACTCAGCCACTTTAGCATTATATGCTTGAGCATTTCCATGTAAAGATTCTTTTAATAAAGCATTTTGAACTTGCATTATGAGATTTTGAATTGTTTCAATATCTGCTTTAGCTTTTGCAATTTCTTTATCTAATTTAGGTGTTTCAACCTCTAATCTATTTTTTATATCTGCCTGTGTTTTTTCTATTTTTTCTTGGATTTCTCCTTTTTTAGCATCATCTTTTTCAGTTTCTAGATCACGTTGAAAAGCCTTAAGACTAATTTTTAAGTTATCAATTGCTACATCATTTTTGCTTAACTTATCTTCTAGTCCAGACAAACTACTTTTTGCTTTATTTAATTTACCCTCCACTAGGTTGTAACTAAGTTTTTGCTCTTGACCATTAGTTTCAATATTGAATTTAATATTTTTCATTGACTCAAGTAAATCTTTGATTGCACTATTAAAAGCATCATTAGATAACTCAAGAATAGTTTTATTAAATGTAGCAAAATCTTTAGCTTCTTGAGCTAGTTTGTAGTATTGAATATGAGCATTTAAAGTAGTGATTTCACTTTGTTGTAATTGCACTTTACTTTCTTGGTTTTTTACTAGGTTTGATTCCTGCAATAACGAAGCAAGTAAAGCTGATTTTTGACCATCTAGTTTGCTGTATTGTTCCCATGCTGTATTTGCAATTGCATTGTATTGGGCTACTTTTTGTTGTGCTTCTTCTAGTTGCTTATCATTTGTAATGCTCGGCTTTTCATCTGCTTGTGGATCATTACAGCTAGAAGCCAGCATTGGCACGCTAAGGGTTGGAACCAAGAACAAACTAGAAAGTAGTATTGGTCTTTTTTTCATATGCTCCTCCTATTTTTTGATTTTGAAAATTTTATTTCCGAGTTTAATTCATTGATCAATTAAGTCTGCTACATAGTCAAAACCTAATTGATAGAATTCTTCACTTTCTAAATTAACACCAACACTTTTTAAAATTTCGATTGGATAGTCTTTACATCCTGCCTTTAAAAAGTTGTTAATGTAATTTTCTAACGCACTTGTACCTTCTTTTTGATATTTAGCAAAGAAGTAGTTAGCTACTAATTGACCTATGGCATACTTATAAACGTAAAATCCATAATAGAAATGTGGTACATAAATTGCTTTTAGATTTTCTTTAGCATCGTATTTATAGGTTTTTTTCTTATCACTCTTATATTTTAAAGAATTTTTAAAGTATATATCAGATAATGTTTCATAACTACCAGAAGCATTTCCAGCAGCTATTGCATTATATAAGTCGTATTCATAATTAGCTCATTCAACTTGGCGCAATACTGTGCCAATGAAGCCTGAGATCATGTTTCCTAGTATTTTAAATTTTAATTTGTCGTCATTTGAATTTTTGAGTAAATAATCAAACAACATTAATTCATTAAAGATTGAAGCAATTTCAGCTAAAAAGATTGGATATTGAGATTTAACTAATGGTTGATAAGTAGAAGAGAAATATGAGTGCATTGAGTGTCCTAATTCATGAGCTAAGGTTTCAACACTATCTAATCTACCATCGAAGTTCATTAAGATGTATTTTTTCTCAATTCCATAAGTTCCGCCAATACTGTAAGCACCAGAACGTTTATTATCCACTGGCATAAAGTCAACTCAATTTTGGCTAAAGGCTTTGGCTACTTGAGCTTGATATTCAGTTCCAAAAGGCTTAGTAGCTTGTGATACGATATCTTTGGCTTCCTCTACAGTATATTGTGACTTAACATCAACTAATTCTCTTGAGCCATCTCATTTTTGCATTGGTTCCTTGAATTTAGCTTGATAAAACTTTTTATATGCTTGAGTATATTTTTTAAAGATTACACTACGGGTTGCTACTTGGTCAAAAAGTTTTTGTAAGATAGCATCCGTTACTTTATCTGAGTTAGTTAACATTGCTACTGCTGAAGGATAATTTCTAATTTTAGCCTCCACCACAATACTTTTAAATTGTTGGTAAAGGGTTTCAGCTAACACTTGTCTATGTGCATAATAAGCATCCCAATAGTTAGTGTAAGCTTGTTTTCTAACTTCTTTATTATTTGATTTAGCAAATGTTACTCGATTAGTTGGATTCATTTTCATTCTTTTCTTATCTGAAAGTGTAATATATCCATAATCAAGTTCACTGTCTGTTATGATTGAAAAAATGTTGTGAGGATCAGGTTCTCCTAAAGAAGACTTAATAATATATTCTTCTACTTCGTCGCTAAGTTTGTGAGAATATTGATCAATAAAGTCTTCAATTTCTCTTTTATATAGAGCTAGTCTTGGATCTTCTTTTCATTGTTTCATTTGCTCAATGTGAGCAAAGAAACGATTTGTTTCTGAACCATATTCCTCTTCTAATTGTTGATTTAAGAATTCTCATTCCTGTATTAACTGCTTAAATTTAGGATCAACTATATTGATGTTATGATTATTTGATAAGTAATTATCAATTTTATAACTTATTATAGTTTGCTTTTCTGATTCAATTAAATCTTGTAAGTATGCATCTATGTTATTGTATTTTGTATCTTTATTTTTTATTCTTGCTTGAAATATTTCTTTATATTGTGTAATCCATGATTCTAGGCTTCGCCCTTCAAGTATTGCTTCAAGATCCCAACGGTATTGAGTTGGTACATCAGAATATTTTTTATATTGTTTAGCTGCCATGTTATCTCCTTAATGAATATGAAAAAGAAAGTTTTGTAGGCTACAAACCTACAAAACCCATAGCAAAAAATTATTTTTTATCCCTGGAATTTGTAAATCTATAGCACCAATGTTTTTAAACAAAGAGTAGAAATCTTTTATGCTTTTCTACCAGCATCTAGGCTGCCACCATCAATGCTTCGGCTTTTATATCCTTTCAATATTTATTATCGCATGCCTGCTAAAATATTTACTTTTACTAAAAGCTCCTCTATAGTTTATCTTTAGCAATAACAGATTTCTAGGTTGAATCTGTTATTTATATGAGCCAAAAACAGATACAACTAAAATACATTCATCATAATATGTCAGTGACGACGGATGAAGGTAATAATAATATTAGTTGTAATCACGTTTCTTTCTTTTTTCATGGGTTTATTATAACACACATCTAACACAAATCATGGAAAAAATATTTGTTCCACATTTTTTCCATATTTTGACTTTTAGCTTTATCCTATAGGAATAAAGGAAATTACGATAATTACTTAATAAGATATATTTTCATTTGCTGAAAGAAAAAAGTTAATTTTATCTGGTAAAAAAGTTAAATTTTTTCCTTTATAGCTTGCTAATAACATCAAAAGAAAAACTAAGATTGTTTATCAAATGGTAGAATACAATAGAAAGGATATTATGAAAACAGCTAAAACAAAAGTTGCTAGCAAAGCTAGCTTTTGAGAAGTCTTTCTTTTTATCATTAAAGTCACGATCATCGGTTTTGGTGGTGGAAATGCTCTTATGCCTGTTATTCAAAGGGAAGCAGTTGGAAAGAAAAAATGACTTACAGAAGAAGAATTTGATGATATTGTTATAGTTACCAATATGTTACCTGGTGCTTCTGTAATTCAAACCTTATCTTATATCGCAATAACTTTACTTGGAAAAGTAAAAGGAACCATTTTAACTTTAGTAGCAATTTTGCCGCATGTTCTTTTAGCTTTTGCTTTCTTAGTTGTGTTAACTAAGTATTTACCAGCAAATTATTTAAAAATAGTTTCAGTTGGGGTATTAGTAGCTATTATTGCATTTCTAATCAACTTTGGAGTTAGATATGCTAAACAAGCACATAAAACTATGGCTACTCCATTATGAATAATTATTTTTCTTTTTTCAGCAGGATATTCATTATTTATCCCTGCACCATATAATTTACCAGTAGTTGCTATTGTAGTAGTGATTGGTATTTATAGTATTTGATATTTAGCAACTAGAAAGAAAAGACAATTAAGTTCACCAAAACAACAAGCACTCGAACAAAATAAAATTTGTGAGATCTCTAAAGAAGAATTAGAAGAAGCTGATATTGAAAACAATATGCAATGTATAGAAGTTGAAAACAAGGAGGATAAATAATGCCAATAATTGGTCTTTTAGTTTGTATTCCTTTAATTGTCTTTATATCACTTTCTGTATTTGGGGGCGGGCAAGTCTTTATGCCTATTTTCCAATGGTTATGAAACTTGATGCATTCAACATTTGGGGTTGATAAATTAGATGAAGCTGCTATTAATAATATTTTTACAGTAGCTAACACTACCCCTGGGGTTGTTTCAACTAAGTTTGCTTTCTTTACAGGTTATGTAGTTGCTAATGGTGCTTGATGAGGATATTTAGCTATGTTTGCTACTTATTTAGTCTTTTGTCTCCCCGCCATTGCAGTTATGGTTATAACCATGAAATATGTAAAGAAATTTAAAACAAATAGCTTTGTAGCAAACATGCTTATTGTTATGAAGCCTATTGTAGCCGGAATTATGATTT
Source organism: Mycoplasma milvi (assembly GCF_048284715.1). NCBI lineage: Bacteria > Bacillati > Mycoplasmatota > Mollicutes > Mycoplasmatales > Mycoplasmataceae > Mycoplasma > Mycoplasma milvi. Next base: position 113,646 of record NZ_JBLWAH010000002.1, read on the forward strand.
CACTTGCTATTTCATTACTAATTTCTATTTTAGTACCTGAATACTACTTTAATTCATCAACTAAAGGATATGTAGGAATTAGTGAAAATAACTACTTTACTGGTTATAAAAACATTTTACTTAAGATATATGTTCCATTAGGAATTATAGGATCATATATTATGGCAAAAAAGAAAGTTTCACTCTTTATTATTATTGTAGTAAACATTATTATTTCAATAATTCTGTTTGCTCCATATGCAGGATAGTCGCACCTAGGTGTGATTTTTTTGTATAAAAAAGCATGCCCTGATTATTTAGGCATACTATATTTAACTTATTAAAATCTTAATCATTTTGCACTTCTAAAGAAGCTGATACATGAGCTACTTGTTCAAATGTTTTATTGATTGAATATTGATTTGAAAGTGATGAAGCAAAAGCGTTATTTACTGAATAGTTTTCACCCACGTATGTTGGGAATGCATTAGGGTTCTTATATGATAAGTAAGCTCTAAATACATCAAAAGCAACTCATTTATTTGAAGCCTTATCAAAAACTTCTAATCAGTAAATTCCTTCTTTAGCATGTTTAATTTGTTCATTTAAATTATCTTTTTCAAATTGAACTTTTGTGTTAGCTAATTGGGTTTCTAAATCAGCAATTAAAGCTGCATTTGTACCTTGAACAATTTGTACTTGGTATCCACCATTAGCAAATAGTAATTGAGCATATAGATCTACAAGTGAATAAACATTTGTAACTGTTTCTGTGATGTGTTTGTATAAATTAGCAAAACTTTGTGCAATACCAGCAGAAACAATAGCATTCTTACTAATCATTGAATCTTTAGCTATTGTAGCATTATTAACCATAACTTTAATAATGTCACTTAATTTAGCAATTCTTTCATTATAGATTTTAGTTTGTTCTTCTTCTGTACCATTAATTGTAGCTTTATCAACTAAGTCAGCTGATAATTCAGTTCCACCTTTTAATGTAATTAAGGCTTTTACAAAGTTGATTTGGCTATCAAATAGTGAGCTTAAATCAGTTAAAGTTAATGTTTCGCCAGCATCTTTTTTAGCTTGTAATTTTGTAATATTTTCATATGCAGGAAGAATTTCTCTAGATGAATATGTTTTAATTGCGTCTATTTGGAGTTCAATTTCTTGAATTTTGGCTGTAGCAGTTGCAATAAGACCATTTGTAACTTTAATTAAGCTGTTAACTTTTTTGGCTTCAGCTGATGTTTTAGCTGCTGCTAGTTGTTTTTCAAAGTTAGCGAGGTTTTGTTGACTATTTTTTAATGAGCTTTGAACCTTATATAGTTCACTAATGTTTACTAATCATAGGTGTGATCAGAAGAAATTATATGGTTGAGCAAGGAATTCTCTTTGTTCTTCTTCTGATAGTACAGAAACAATAGTTCCATTTGCACCTTTTAATGTGTTGAAAACTTGGTATTTGTCGTTTTGAACTGGACGTCCTTTGTCATCTAAAGCATCTGGGTTAACTCCTGTAATTAAGTATTCAGGTGCGAATCCTAATGCCATACCACGTTTATCATCTGCTGCTAATGAAACATTATAGTTCTTGTAGTTGTCAAACATCATTTTGTAGATTTTCTTAGTTGCTGCAACTTCATCATTCGCAACAGAAGCAAAGTCGAATTTTGAAACTGAATTAAATAATTCTCTTTGTGTTTTTTGAACTACAGCTGATGGAATTGTGTTGTAAAGTTTTGTAAGAACTTGGTAATTGAATACACCTGATTTAGTTGCATTGTTTCATACAAACATTTTTGATGATGCATTATCCTTAGTTGTTATAGGATATTTAGCTTCATTCATTAAGTATTCTGCATAAAAAGGTGTATCTTGTAAGAAATGTTTAATAACTGCTTTAACATCAGCTTCTGTAATTTCATCTTCTGGTTTAGGGAAGCTGAATGTTTTAACACTAGAATAACTTTTTAGTTCTTCAACTATTCCTTTAACATATCCTTTTAATTCAGTGTCTTCAATTTCTTTATCGATTGAACCGTTAGGTTTAACAGTTGGGAATTTGAATGAGTTAAAAGCATCTGTTGTTAATTGTGTAGCTTCTAATAGACCTGAAAATGATCTAAAGATTGGAGGAATTGCTTTATATTCTTTTTTATTAGCTTTTATACCTTTTAAATATTCAGCTAATGTAGCATTTAATTCTTTAATGTTTTTAAGTGCATCTGCACGAATTGCTTCATTGTCAATTTTATCGATATTAGCTTGATTAATATCTAATTGTTCTGTTTTATAGTTTGGTGTAAAAAGATTTTTAAAATCCTTTAAATAGTTGTTATTGTCTACTGAAACACTGTTTTGAGGGCTGTAAATAAAGTTTGAGAAATTATATTTTAGTAATTTACTTTTAGTAATTAAATCATTTTCAAATTTTACTAAATTCGGTTTATTGTATTGTTCTTGGCTTGTTAAATGTTCTTTAGCGCTAAATCCATTACCATCTTTTGAAATAAATTTTTCAGCATAAAGTACTGTTGAGTCATCTCTATAGAAACAAGATACTGCAGTTGCTGGCAAGATAGCCATAGCTGCAAATGATCCTAAAAATAATTTTGCTTTCTTAAAATTAATTTTTTTGTTCATATTAATTAAACATTTCAACATATTTAAGTGATTTGAATCCTGAGTAAGTAATTACTGTACCCATAACAAATAATAAACATGCGAATGCTATCCCTCCTATAGAATATGATTTAACATATTGTGCTAAATCAACGATTTTAATATCAAGTGTAACTTTTTCGTTTAAATCAATTAATGGTTGTACTTGTGAAATTAGAATAGAAAGAACAATAATAGCAATAAGTGCTAGCACTGAAATAATTGCTCAAGTAATAACTTTTCTTTTGTAATTTTTCATAATTATCCCTTAATTGTTGAACCTTGTCTACTAATAGCAGCCATGATTCTCTTTCTGAAGATTAAGTAAACAATAAACATAGGTAAGATAACCATTAAGCTGGCTGCAAGTTTAACGTTTTGCATTACGTTTGCTCCTGAGTCAGGATCGGTTGGGTCAATACCAGCTTTGAATAGTCAAACTGAAACAACATCTAATCTAGTTGAAGCAATTGTAGAAATAATAGATGGTCATAAGTATGAGTTTCATGAAGCAAGAGCTGTAAGAATAATGATTGTTAATGTTGTTGGCACAACCATTGGAAAGGCAACTTTAAATAAGTATTTAAGTCCTGAAGCACCATCAACAAGTGATACTTCCTTAATTCTTCCAGGAATAGCTTCGAAAGCATTTTTATACATTAATGTGTTAAAAATACTTGCAGTGAAAGGAAGTGCGATAGCAAATAGGAATCCGACATAATCTCTGGCTATTTTCGTTTTAAGAACAACGAAGTATTGTCCTGATAGCAACGCAACTTCTGGTAAAACTAATAGGGCTAATGCAAAGAATCAAATAAGTCCTTTTCCTCTTCAATTACGTAAAGAGAATGCATATCCCATTAAGAATGTAATGAAAACTTTTAAAGTAACAGATACTATTACGTTTAAGAATGTTAATAACATGGCACTTCAATATCCTGAAGACATAGCTCTACTGTATGTATTTGATACAACTTGAGTTCAAGGAACGAAGTTAAGACCATGTTGCCCATCGGCGTTAATGTAAGTTAGACCTTCACCAAATGAAGGGAAAAATCTAAATTCGGTTTTAAGCGCAGCAGCTTGTGAATCATCCATCATTGAGATAGAGATCATGTAGAAGAATGGGAATAAAATTAATACCCCAAAGAATACTAAGAGCAATAGTTTAAGTACGCTAATAAGAATAACTTTTGTTAAACTGTGCTCTGTAACTTGTGAAGAAACTCTTTCTTGGTTCTTACGAAGTCTTTTTTGCATAAAGTGCTTGCGTAGCTTTAACTTTAACTCAAACATTTCTTTCTCCTAGATTATTTAATGTTGTTTGTATCATGAAGAATCCACCTCTAACCATTGATGAGAAGGTTACTCCGATGATAAATAATGAAATTGATGCTGCACCAGCTAAATGTATATTACCTGATTGAGTTTGTAAGTATACATAAAGCATTAATGAACCACCACCAGCATTAAAGGCATTTTCTGGTTTGTTTTCAAATAATGCAAGTGGGAAAACTTTTAATCCACCAATAATTCCTAGTGTAACTAAGAAGTTAATTGTACTTTTAATTGATGGAAGTGTAATTGCGAAAAATTGTTTAAATCCATTTGTTCCGTCGATTGAAGCTGAACGATATAGGTTTTTGTCAACACCTAACATAGCTGTTGTGAAGATTAAGATATTGAATGCAAGTCCATTTCAAATACCATTAATAATCATAGCTACTAAAGCATTAAATGTATATTGGTCATTTGTTTCAAGTCATGGAACATTTGTTCCTAAAATTTTGTTTAATAATCCGTATGTACTGAATAATTGGATGAATGCTAAAGAAACAGCAACCCCATTAGTTACATAAGGCATAAAGAACACAGTTTGTCAAAAACTTTTTGCATATTTTCTATATAACTTAGCTATAACAGAAGAAATAACTAATGAAATAATCATAACAAATGGTAAGACAAACATACCATATATGAATGAGTTTCTAACCCCAACAGCAAAACGAGCGTCTGTGAAAACTTTTTGGTAGTGTTCTAAAGTAACATTACCTGAATCGGTTCTTAATGATTCAACAATGTTAATTATCATAGGGGTAATAGTAAATAGTAAAAGCAATACTATACCAGGTAATAATAATAACAATGGTTTTCAAGCAGGAGTTCTCTCATCAAGTATAGAGTGTGATAAAGTAGATTTCTTAGATGCTTGCTTTTTAACTGATCAGTTAAAAAGAAAAGGTAATTTCTTTTGTAAAAATAAATGTGTTTTATTATTTAACAATTTCATATTGTAGTCTTTCTTCACTAGCAGCATCAAAAATGTGAAGTTTTGCTAGCGGTACATCGAAGAAGATGTCATCCCCAATACGGAATTCATAGTTATTGTCAAGTAAGAAGTTAATTCTTCCAGCTCCTTCAACATCAACAACTAATTTACTTTCTTTTCCGAAGTTTTCTTGTACAACTACTTTACCTTTGAATGAATAATCTTGACCTTTTTCTTTAATAATAAAGTCTTCTGAACGAACACCAATATTTAATGTGATATTGTCTTTTCCAACTAATTTGATTTGTGGTAATTCAACACCTGCCATTGTTAATTTTCCATTAACAACTTCAGAAGCGAATAATCCCATTTCTGGCATACCAAGGAATCTAGCAACGAATTGGTTTTTAGGTTTGTTGTATAGTTCAAGTGGTGTACCCATTTGTTGAACTTTAGCCATTGACATACAGATAACAATGTCAGAAATAGACATAGCTTCTTCTTGGTCGTGAGTAACAAACACTGTTGTAATTCCTAATGATTGTTGGATTTCTCTAATTCATTGACGTGTTGAAATACGTAATTTGGCATCAAGGTTTGAAAGAGGTTCGTCCATTAATAAGATTTCAGGTTTTTTAACAATAGCACGAGCGATTGAAACACGTTGTTGTTGTCCCCCTGAAAGTCTTGTTGGTTTCTTTTGAAGAATGTGAACAATTTCAACACGAGCAGCAACTTCCATAACTTCGTTGTGGATTGCTTGTTTTAAAGTAATATCAGCTTTTGCTAATTCTTTAATGTGTGCTTTTTCTTCTTCGTTTAAGAAATCATTATTGTCTTTTTCTTGTTTTAAAACATTTTTAACATCATATTTTTCAACAAGTTCTTTAGCTTTTTGTTGGTAAAGAATTTTAGCAACAGTAGGTAATCTTTTTGAGTCAGATACTAATTGTTTATATTCTTCATTTGTTTTTAAAAGTTCATTGAACTTAGCTTTTTGTTCTAAATAGTTTTTCTTTGTTTGAGCTTTAAGAACTTCATATCTGTTTACAATTTCTTCTTGTTTAATTAAGTATTTGTATCTTGTAAGTGTTTTTAAAGCTTGTTCCTCTAACTTAACAATTCTAATTCTGTCTTTTAAAATTAAGTTTGAGAAGTCTACTAATAAAAGCTTGCTTACGAATTCTTGGATTTCAATAATTCTTTGTTCCATTTCTTCAGCTGTAGCTAATTTTTGGAATTTGTAGTTTGCTTTATCTAAGTCTTGTAAGATTTCAGCTTTTTGTAGTTCTGGAAGTAAATTATTTGCTTTATCTGAAGCAAATTTTTCCTTGATTTCATTAATTTTTTGTTTTGAATCTTGTCTAATTTTTTCGTTAGTTTTGATTACATTCTTTGTTAATAGTGAAATCTCAGAATCTTCATGCACTAAAGTAATTTTGTATTCAGTGTGTGCTTGTTCATAATCATTTACCATTTTTGCATATAGTTCTGCAACTTTGTGTGATGATTTTTCTGAAATAAGCATAATAACGTCAAAAGCATTTCTTAATTCTGCAATTTCTTGTTCTGTAGCCCCAAGTTTCTTAAGATATACGATTTGAATTTCGTTTCTTGCTTTTTCTCTATTTAAATAGAATTTCTTTTGTCATTCAGGGTCATTTTTAAGTGGGAATGCAATATTTGCATAAACACTCATGTGTGGATATAAGGCATAGTTTTGGAAAACAAACCCAATTTTTCTTTTTTGAGGCGTAAAGTCAGTAACGTCTTTTCCTTTGAATAAGATTTTTCCTGATGTTACTGTTAATAGACCTGCAATAGCATTTAATGTTGTAGTTTTACCTGATCCAGATGGACCTAATAAGGTTACTAATTTACCCTCTGGTATTTTAAAACTTACATTATCAACAGCTAATGTTTCACCAAAATCTATGTTAAGATTTTTTAATTCAATAGCAGGGAATGATTCAGAATCAATGTTAGCTAGTTGATTTGTATAGTTTTTGATTCTATTTAAATCATCTTCACTAACTTTTGTTGATAATTCCTTTACATATGAAATTAATTTATTAATTAGTTTCATTAATTTCCTTTCTTTTTGTTTTACATATTTATGATTGAAAAATAAATACTTAATAATTTTACATTAATTATTTTTTTAAGGTTAAAAATGACTAATAAAAGTTATTTATTTTCATTCTTTGCAAGTCACTTTTTATAAATGTTTTCAAATGTTGCATATGTAGAGTTATTTTTTGCTAAATAAATGAATGTTGAGACTTGACTTGGGGTAGCAAAATAGTGGAAGAATCCTCTTTTTGCTTCAATAGCATCAAACATAGCTCCTGCAAGTTGTTCATAAATACGATCTTCGTATGAACCTTTAACACTGTGAATGTTTGAACCATCAGCTTGAACATTTGAGCTAGGCATTGGAAGTGTTAATCCAGCTCTTACAATTTCAACATTATATGAATATTGATAGTCTTCTCCAAAAAATACATCAGCTGTTGTTCTTCCATATGCATCATGACCTAGGAATGCAACACGAACATGGTCTCTATAGTTCATATCTTCTGATCATAATTTTTCAGCAAAGTGAGTAGGCATTAAAGCAAATGCATATTCAAATGGTGATGATAATTTTTGTGAAACAGCTTTTTCAGGTGTATCAATTCCAGATAAACGAATATTAGGTTCAATTTTTGGATCTCTTTTTTGATCATGTTTATCTTTAATTGGGTTTAATCCTTTTTTGAATTTACCTTCAAATGTATCTTTATCTTCATAAAGTTCTACAGCATAGGTATCTCCATCAGAAACTGTTGTGATTCTTCCGTCAAAGTAATTTCTAGTGTCGACTTTGCTTCAGTCAATATTTACTTTTTTAAATATTTTTGGATCTGGAGCTGTTGAATAATCACTAAATGTTGGGTTTATTTTCATAACTGTATCTTTAGATAAAGTAACAAGCAAATCTTTTACATTTTTGTAATCACCCATACTTAAAGCGCTGTATTTAAAATTATTTATAGCTGTCATTTGTTTAAGTTTTAAAGCTTTAGAGTGAACTTCTTCATTTGGTGATTCATTAACCCCTAATTTTTCACCTGTTTTTCAATCAGCAAATTCTTGGCTGAATTGTGATAAAACATAAAGTAATTTAATAGTTTCACCTTTAGGTTGTTTAATTTCTACTTTAAAATATTTTGGTAAATTTGAAAATGTACTGCTATTTGGTAATAAGTATGTTGTTTCGACAGGTGTATAAGTTAATTGAACTAACTCTGCAATTTTGTTTGATATCATTTCGGTTAATTTGGCAATTGATTTTGCAAGAGCAACTTTACCATTTGTATTTAATTTTTTAACCGATGAGATCTCACCATTTTTAACTATAAAAGGAGTTGAAGAATTAAATTCTATTTCAATAGTCTTATCAAGGCCATTTATTGTTTTAATTCCTTGTAATGATTGCTCTTTCTTAATAATGTTATCTGCTCTTTGTTCATCTGTTAAACTACATGATGAAGCAACAATTGGAAGTGCTGTCATTCCACATCCAATTGTAAGCATTAAAATGCTTTTTATTTTTTTCATATTTCTCCTAATGTCTCCATACAAGAAAATATAATTTATCTCTCGATAAATTATATTTTGACAGATATAGATATTTTTAATTATTATTTTGAAGCTTCTGTTACGAACTTAGTAAAGTCTTGAACTGCTTGTCCTGTTGTTACTGAAGTTTGTAATCCATCTCATGCAGCGTCTAATTGTTTTCTATATGAATCTGCTTTTAATGAACCAGGTTCTTCGAAAATTACATATGTAGGGTCAGTAGCAACTTTCTTGAATTGTTCAAATGCAACTTTTAAGTATGCATTTGTTCCAATGAAGCTTGCTGTAGCATCTTCTAAAGAAACATTTTCAAATCCTGCATATGGTAAGATATAGCTCATTTGTTTTTGAATGTAATCTCTTGGTGTGTATTGAGTTTGTTGTTTATCATCTGGGTCAAATACATATTTAGTTGTAGATGTAATTAATCATTTCATGAATTGTTTTGTTGCTAATTCATCTGTTTGGTTTGAAACTAGACCCATAATAGAAGGACCTTGTCCAAATACAACATTCTTAGTATTTTCTTTTACTCATTTTGTAGGAGTTGGTAATGAGATTAATTCATCTTCTCCTAAGAAGTTTGCTTGCGATTTCTTTTCAATTGAATATCCTAATGATTCTAGTGTTTTATTTGCTGATTCTGAGATAGCATATGTATCTGTAACACCATCTTTAAATGCTAAGATAATTTGATATGTGACTTTATCTTTTGAGTCATTTTTAAGCATTCCAGCATATAAGTTTTTACTTTTAGCTAATTCTAAAAATGCTTTTTGATCAGCTTTGCTTGAATCATATGGTAATACAAGGAATCCGATTTGTGAAATAGTTTTTCTTGAGTTAACAGCTGCATCTTTTACAACACCTTCAAATAATGTTTGATCTTCTTGTGTTGCAAACATTTGTGAATATTTACCTGGAAGTGTATTCTTTAATGCTGTGGCTGTTAATGCATTGTATGCATAAATTCCGTTCATCTTGCTTCCTAATAAATATAATGGTGTAACTTTATCAGCAGGTGTTTCAGCTTGTGCGCTTTGAAGACCAGGAGCATCTGGTAATGTTACTAATTGGTAACCTGTTCCATAATTTTCTCTAACATCACTAAATTTACCATTCTTATCATTAAAGTTTAATGCTGAAACTTCTTGACTATTTAATGTTAAAACATAGTTTGTTATCTCACCTTTAACGAAGTTGTGTGAATATCCAGCTGTTGAACCGATTGAGAAAGCAAATTTATGTTTTTGTTGGTCTCTAGATGAGAATTGTCCACCAGGGAATAATTTTGTTCCACCTGCTTCAACTGAAGCTTTAATAGCATCATAAATTTGTTTTGATCCTTGGTTAGCAGCTGAACCATCTTTTTGAAGTGTTGTATATGAAATTTGAACACCATCATTGTTGTGATTTACTGATTGAATCATTTTTGATGTATCACCATCTAGAATTGAAAATAAAGCTTGTTCATATAATGATGTTGCTGAGTCAACCCCAAAAATGTGAACTTGTGCATTTGCAGGTTTTTGATTATTTACTGATTTTTCAAATAGGCCTTGAGCAAATTTAGCAAATTCTAATAATTCTTTGTAATTTTCAAAAATTGAGTATGAAACTACATAGTCTTTACATAAGTCTTTAATGTTTGATACAGGTTTTCCTCATATTCCTGAAACCACTGAAGCATCTGCAGCACCTTTTTCTTTAATGCTGTTATATAAAGCTGTCATTTTATCATCACCTTCTTTAATAACACCACCATTTTCTAGGATTGTTCCTAAAATGTAGTTCATAACAGGTGCATTTAATGATAATACATTTGTACTCTTTAATGCAGGTAATATTCATGATGAAGGTTTATCAACATTTTGAGTTTCAGCATTAATTGCTGTAAAGTTGTTAGAAAAGTTTGTTAAATCTAAGTTAAGTTCTGGTTCATTGTCATTAAAGCTTAATAACATATTTTTGCTTCCTAATGCTGAAGCAACTGGTGCATAGTTTAAAACAATGTCAGCAAAGTTAGGGTTACCATTTTGAACAGCTTGTGTAACAGCATTTGCCCCTGCTGAATATCCTGAACCTAAAGGTTTAGTATCAACTTCTTTAGCAGCCAATGAAAGTCCAACTGGCGAAACAAAGTTAAGTCCATCTTGATCATCAGCATGAGTTTTCTTATATTCTTCAAATGCTGCTTTGTTCTTTTGAACTAGGTCATTATATACAGCAATGATTTGGTCAATACCAACTGATTGTACTGAACCTTGAGAAAATGTGTGTCCGATAACAATTTTTGTTTTTACTTCTTGTGCAAATTGTGCATTTGCTGCGTCTGGATTTGTATTTGATTTATTTCCGACTGAGTTAGCAACACGTTCTGCCATTGTAGAAGTTTGACCCAATAAAGTAATCGTTCCTAATTCAGGGTTGATTTCTCATGGAGCTCTTGTATCTTTGTCATCACCATCAACAGGTTTAACCTTATCGTTTTTGTCATGACATCCAGCTGAAAGAGCAACTGTTGTTACACCAACTAGCCCTGCAGCTCCTAATAATATATTTTTAAATTTAAAATTCATAAATTAAAACTCCTTAATAAACAAATATAAAATATTTGCTCTTGTTTTGTGTTTTGTATTTTTCAAGAAATGTCTGAGCAATTTAAAAAGTCTTTAATTTGTATCCTGCTCAAGTTACAATTTCTATAATTAATTATAGAGCATTTATTTTTTTATGCTGTGGAAAAAATTTATTTCCACATTTTGTTCCACATTTGCAGATTATATAAAAAAGCTCGCTTTTTATTATTTAGCGAGCTCTATTTCATAGACATTTTGGACTGTTTTAGACATTTTTCTAATAGTTCCAAATTCTTTTTTAAATTCTTCTAACTGGTTAAAAGCCTCAAAAGATTGCTTTGAACTTCAACGTTCAATAACGAGCACTTTATCTTCAGCCTCTAAACCATATTCAAAAGAAAGATTTTCTTCTTTCATTCTTGTTTTTTTAGTTAGGATATATAAATAATCAATGAATCCTTTCATTTTTTCTGGATTAATTATATATCTTGTAGCTTTTGCAAAAATCATATTAAATACTCCTAAACATAGTATTTGGTATTGCTTAAATAAATACTATTTCTTAATTCTTGAAAAAAGAATAAATTCTTTCCCTTGATTAATGTTATCAAATTTAGACCAGTTTGTTACTAAATCAAATGAAAAATTATTTATTCCTAGAATTTGAGCCACTTCTTGAGTTTTTCTTGGCAATACTGGAGCTAAATATAATGAGACAGCATAAATACCATTGAACAATCTAACAAGAATTTGTTCTAAACGTGGTAAATCTTCTTTTAAAGTTCAAGGTTTTGTTTCATCAATATATTTATTTAGTTCACTTGAAAGATCAATTGCCACCTTTAAAGCTTTATCAACTTCTAAGGCGTCAAAGTGAGCTTTGTAACTAGCTAGTGAGCTAGCTATTTTTTCTTCAATTGCTAGATCTATAGCAAGATTAGAAACTTGATAGTGTAATGGATTTTCAAAACTATTAGCTTTCATCTTAACACTACGAGCTACTAAGTTTCCATAGTTATTAATTAAATCAGCATTAATTACATCTATAAAACGATTTTCTTCTCAAATTCCATCTTCTCCAAGAGTAATTTGTGAAGCAAAATAATATTTAATCATTTCTGGATGATATTTTGCTAGCAATTCATATGGATCAACAACATTATTTTTTGATTTAGACATTTTTCCAGTTGGTGTAACAAGTCAACCATGAGCTTGAATTTTATTTGGTTGTTTTAAATTTAAAGCTTGTAAGAAAATTGGTCAATAAATCATGTGGAAACGAGAAATTTCTTTTCCAATTAAATGAACAACTTCAGATTCATTTCAATATTGTTCAAATTCTACACTTTGGCTTAAATTTTTAACGTCAAAGCCGAGGGCAGTTATATAGTTACATAAAGCATCTAATCATACATATAAGGTATGAGTTGGATCTTCATTAATTTTAATTCCTCATTCAATATTGGTTCTAGTTACTGATAAATCTTCTAGTCCCTTGAGTAAGAAATTGTTTTTCATTTCATTAATAATTTTATTTGGCCCTAAAAAGTCTGGATGTGAATCAATGTATTGAATTAATCATGGAGCAAATTGATTCATTTTAAAAAAGTAAGAATCTTCTGAAACATTAATTAATTGGTGACCACTTTGAGGGTGGTAATAAGCACCATCCTTATATATAGCTTGAGTTTCAGTTAAAAATTCTTCATCACTCACTGAATAAAGACCTTCATATTTACCACGATAAATGTAGCCCTTATCTAAAAAATATGAAAAAATATTTTTAACACTTTCACAATGGCTTGGAGCACTAGTGCGAGAAAAGATATCATAGTCAATATCAAAATCACGTCACATTTGTTGGTATTTTGCAACTAGATTATTTACAAACTCTTGTGGATCTATGCCTTGTTCTGCAGCTTTTTGTTGAATTTTTAAACCATGCTCATCACTTCCAGTTAGCATTTTAACATTGTAACCATCAAGTTTTTTATAGTTAGCAATTACTCAGGCTAATGTAGTGGTATATAGGTGCCCTATATGCAAGTTACCACTTGCATAATAAATTGGTGTAGTTATATAAAAATTCTTTTTCATTTTTGCTCCTTAAACTTTTTTAGGCTTATATAAAGCTTTAATTTCAGGTAAATAAGCATGATTATTCTTATCATTACTGTCATGTAAGTAAAGGTTAGGAAGAAAATGCACCCCTCACCCAGCTTGATAACGAGCTTCAATTAAAGCAAATTTAGGTTTATCATCAATTCTTGGTAGGATAAATTGAATGCGTTTGGGTTCAAATTTATACTTACGTAAATATTCAAAAGTATCAACTAATCGTTCTACAGGTAGTACAATAGTTAAAAACCCTTTTTGTTCTATTATTTTACTGCAGCCCATAATTAATTGCTCTAAATTTAAATAAATTTCATGTGTGGCAATTAGCTTTTCTTGACTAATATCTTTTTTAATTTTACTTTTATCATATGGATAAAAAGGTGGGTTACAAAAAATGGTTTGATATTTAGCTCTAGCTTCTTTAGTATGTTGCTTTCAAAAATCATTAAAGTCAGCACAAATAACATTAATTTGATCTTGCATTTGATTCATTTCGACATTATGCCTAGCTAGTTGTGCAGCTTTTTCTTGTATTTCAACTGCATCAATTTGCAATTTACTTGAACGTGAAGCTACAAAAATTGATAGTGCACCATTATTTGTACCAATTTCAAGTGCTTTAGTAGTTTTTTGAGTTAAATAAATAAAGTTACCAAGTAAAATGGTATCAACTGAATAGTTGAACATAGTTTTATCTTGGTAAACATATAAATTTGAGTCAAAACCCAAAGAGTTTTTTACAAGTTTATTTTCTTTGTTTCTTAAACTTTGCATTGTTTCTTTCAGCTTCTTCTTTTTGTTTTTTATTCATATAATCTTGGTATAAATCAGCTAAAACACAGTCAACTTTACCTTCAACTAAATCCACTCCAACAACTACTACATCAACATAATCCCCTAAAGTAAACTTACGGTTAGCTGAGACTAATTTGGTTAATACATCATTAGCTTCATATTCACCATCAATTAAGGTACTTTTATGTACTAAACCACTAGCTTTAAATTCAAATTCAACAAAGAATCCAAAGTTTAAAATACTTAAAATTTGTACCTTAAAGGTTTTTCCAATTTGATTTTTTAAGAATTCAGCAAATTTTAAATCATTAACATTCCGTTCAATTTGAACAGCCTTTTGTTCACTCTTGGTATTTAGATCTCCAAAAATAGGCAGCATTTCTCTGTATTCATCTAACTTGTCATACTCTTTATTAATTAAAAAGTTTCTAATAGTACGATGAATTACTAAGTCTGGATATCTACGAATTGGACTAGTAAAGTGGCAATAAAATTTAGATGCTAGTCCAAAGTGGCCAATATTATTATCGGAATAAATAGCTTTTTGCATTGAACGTAAAAACATTAATTTAACAAAATCATCATCGCGTTCATTTTTAACTTTTGTAACAAAATCAGCAAATATTTTAGGTGTAATTGTATTAGCTTTTAATTCAGCTGCTGATACATTAATTGCAGCTAGTGAATTCTTTAATAAAGTTAATTTATCTTCATCAGGTGTTTCGTGCACACGGTAAAGTACAGGTAATTTAGCATCAAATAAATATTTAGCCACAGTTTCATTAGCTCTAACCATGAAATCTTCAATTAGGACTTCACTAAATCCACGAGGGTTGATTTCAATGCTTTTAACTCTTCCTTCCTCATCAAGTTTAATTTTAGGTTCTTGAATTTCAAAATCTACATAACCTTCATTAATTTTGTAATTATGTAAAATTAAACTTAATTCCTGGGCAGTTAATAACATATCCTTTAAGCGTTTAACTTGATTAGGATCATCATTTTCATTTAATAAACCTGTTTTATAAAACTTGTCAACATTCTTATAAGTTAATCTAAACTTACTTTCAATAATTCCTTGAGAGATTTCAACATTAACATTATTACCTTGTGGGTCAATTTCCATTTCACAAGCTAAAACAAAACGATCTTCGTTTGGATTAAGCGAACAAATTCCATTAGATAATTCAACTGGGAGCATAGGAATAACACGATCAACAAGGTAAATACTTGTTCCACGTTTTAAGGCTTCTTCATTGATAGCTGTTTCTTCTCTAACATAATAAGAAACGTCAGCAATATAAACTCCTAAAAAGTAGTTTCCATTAGCAAGCTTTTTAACTGTAATAGCATCATCAAAGTCTTTAGTATCGTCACCATCAATAGTAACGATCATTTCATCACGAAAGTCTTTCCGATTACTTCAATCTTCAGCCACAATTGTACTTGGTATTTGTCTAACTTCCTGTGCCATATTTTCTGGGAATGATAATGGTGCTTTAATTTGTTCAAGATATGATTTAACAAACACCATTGGGTCAGCTTCATTTGTTATTACACGAGCAACTTGAATATCTATACAGTTTCCTTCATAAGCTAAAATATTACAAGTTACTAAATCATTTAACTTAGTTGGAACAGTAGAAGAGATTAATTTTCACTTGCTAGTTTTCAATCTATTGTCAACTGGCACAAAGTATTTCGTGTCATTTTTTTCTTTTATAAAGCCTACAACCTCTTGGTTATTTCTTTGTACTATTGCAGTTACTACACCATGAGTTAAATCATCTCCTCCAGGAAGATCTGATTTGTAAACATTAACTTTTACAGTATCGCCATTAATTGCTCCATTAAAGTTAAATGATTTAACATAGACGCTTTTCTTGGTGTTATTTTCTTCATCAATATCATAGTCAACAAAACCAAAGTTTCCTTTTTGAGAAACATTTAAAATACCTTCAATAGTTTGCTCTAGCACTGGCGCATAGTACTCATCACGATTATTTTTAAAAACTAAATACTCACCTTGAAGTTCTGAAAGCACTCTTGTAAGCGATTTGTTATCTCTTGGCGAAATTTTAAAGTGTTTCGCAATTTCTAAGAAAGCTTTTGGCTTTCCATTTTTTATATAGTCATAAATAAGATTTTTTTTCATATTACATTAAGATTCTAATTACTAGTGACCCCACTATGATTAATGTTCCTAGTGTAATCATTGAATATTTTAAAATCTTTTTTACCCCTCTCTCTTTTGAATGTTTAAATAAGTCCAAATCACCAGATCCAACTAAAGCCCCTGAGAAACCATTTGAATCAGGTGACATTAAGAATGAAACTATGATAATTAAGAAACCTATAATTAGTAATACAACTACTAAAGAAGTCATCATTCCTCCTAAAATATTTAAATAGTATTTAAATAATACCACAAAAACTTCAAAAAATGTTGATTACCATTTCCTTTTATCCTTTTGCATAAGCTTTAAAAAAATCTTTTTAACTTTTAGCTTATAAAGTTTCTTCTTGTTTAGGACTTTTATACATATTTTCTAGTAAAAAAATCAAAAGACAAATTTTACTAATATGCCTACATAATAGGAATATTTGTAAAATAGTCTAGTTAAACTTGATAAAATTCTTAGAGATTTTATTCAAGTTACCTAAGCTTTTTAATTTAGAGAGTATAATTAAAATTATGAAGAAAATATATAGAAATTTATTATTAGCTAGCTCAGCTATAGCAAGTATTACCTTGCCAATGGTTTCAAGCAGCTGTAATCACAAAAACAAAACAGAGCAAAATGAAATTATTAAAAGTGTAGAAGCTTACAGAAATGTCTGCCAACTTTATGTAAATCAAGCTAATAAATACTTTACACAAGTAATTATCGATACTAAGAATGACAAATTCTTAGCACCAATTGCTGATAAATTTTATGGAGAATTATCACTTTCAAGCCCTAATGGTAAGCTTGATAATCTTTTTTACAACTATTACAATGATATTAAGAATGTAAATAATTTTGCAAGTCAAATGCAACAAACATTCCAAGCAATTTTAACTAAAATAACAAATGTTGATATGGAAAAGCCTATTGACTTTTATAGAAATGTATTGCAAAATCACAAATCAATCGGTGATATGTTTAATAACTTTATCCAAACCTATGCGGCTATTCTTGGACAAGCAGAAAAAGTAAATGCTGAGAAAGCAAAAGCATATCAAGACAAATTTGTTAATGACTTAGATGGTACCAAAAAAGTCTTTCAATTTTCACTAGTTCCAACAGTTTTACTCCAATTAGAAATTAAAAACTATGGAATGCATGATATGTTGTCATCCTTAAGCAAGACATTAAAACAACCAAATAAAGAACTTACGCAACTAATTGCAAGTAGTGAAAGTTGAATTAATAAATGATTAAAATATGTTAATGACTTTCAATTGCAAAATATTATCAACGATAAATGAGAATTAAGCGATATTATTACCAATATTCATAATGAATTTGAAAATAATGTTACTAAACCTTTCTATACAAAATTTATGGTACAAGTATTACAACAAAGACAACCAGAAAAAATGTTAAACGATCAGTTTAATGCTAACCCAGTGTATATTAAGTTTAATACCTCAAATCAAAATGTTAATGAATTAACAACTGCTGATCAAATTTTAAAACAAGATGTAATAGCAAAAGATAAAAAAGCAAGTGAAGCAATCCAAAATTTACTAACCAATTACAGCGATCATGGGAAAACATTAAATCCTAGTTATATGAATGATAATTTTGCTGGTGGTGAAAATGTGGACATTAAATTAGCTTATATTTCTAGTTCACAAAAACAAGAAACAGATAGTCTACAAGCTACTCTATATAACCGTGATGTTGCAACTAAAAAGTTTGCTTCTCAACCAGATATTACTACAGGATTGGCTCAAAAGTTTGATGCAAGTAATGTTAACCATGTAATAAAAGTAAATATACCTAGTCAAGTAGCAGGTGCATTAGGTTTAATTTTATCTCCATCACAAGAAAATTCAGAAATGAAAAAATTCTTTG
Organism: Mycoplasma milvi; assembly: GCF_048284715.1. NCBI lineage: Bacteria > Bacillati > Mycoplasmatota > Mollicutes > Mycoplasmatales > Mycoplasmataceae > Mycoplasma > Mycoplasma milvi. The sequence goes on from NZ_JBLWAH010000002.1 coordinate 131,741, forward strand.
AAACTACTAATGGATATTTACCATTTGGTATTAGAGGACTAAATGCTGATAAAAACTATTTAATAGGGCAAAACTTATTGGTCTTTTATTCTTTATATGCTGGATTACAAGGAAATAGATCTATTATCAATCAATGGGATCAGCTAATTTTTGAAAACTACAATTTTGTGTTAGCTAGCAAAGATACAACATTGAATGTAGAAGCTTATATTGGCATTAATGATGACTTATATAATAAGTTCTTTAAAAAAGATAATAAAGATAAAATACCAGCATTGATTAAAACTAGACAAGAATTAGAAAATAAACAAATAGTACTTGAAGATACATATTTACCATGAGTAAAAAATTTCTTAATTCCTAAATACCAGCCAAATGATAATACGAATTCAACAGACTATTACAATAGTCAGTTGGCTCGAATAATTACTGTTAAAGATGGAAAGAATTACATTACTGTTGACAAATGAATGCAAGCATTAAATAACATATTAGATTATTTAGATGCTGCTCCAAGCAAAGAACAAAGTGAAAAAACTATTCAAGATGCCATTAAACAACTTGAGTTGCAAAAAGATAGCATAACTAAAGACTATAACGATGAAATTAAACCAATTAATGATGAAAAAAGCAAGCAAGAAACAATCCTAGCTTCAAAAGATTCATCAACTGAAGATAAAGAAAACGCTAAAAAAGTTCTTGAACAAATTAAAAGTGCTTTAAATACTGCTAAAAATAGGTATTATAAAAACATTGAAGCATTAGACTCTCAAATTGCTGATGCTAAAGTAACAATCCAAGAATGAATTAGCAAAGCTCAAGACCATGGTCTTTCAATTAATCAGTACAGTGATATAGCAACAATTAAGTCTGAAGTTACTTCTATTTTAAATACAGTTAAAGCTCCAATTGATCAAGTTCAAAATCAAATTGACAAGCTTAATGAAGTAGAACTATTAAGTATCTTATTTAGATTACAAAGTAATAATTAAGGAGTAATATGAAATGAACAACTCTAGTAAAACTACTTGCACTTCCAAGTATTTCTCTAATAGGCCTTTCTAGTAGCTGTCAACATTCACAAACTCAAAATAATAATCCTATTCATAATGACTTATATGCTAAAGCTTTTTCTTCTGAAGCAAAAGTTTTTATAGATAACTACACCAACATGCAAAAACAAATAGTTGACTATATTTTGCAACAAAGTCAAGTCAACTTAGCACTAAGAGAGCAAATTAAATCTTATCGGCTAGAAAAGCCAAGCAGTTTTAATAAGTATTTTTTACCTTTTGCACAACAGCAAGTACAAAATGATAATATTTTTACTGCTAAATACAAGGAATTTCAGGCTATTTTTCAGCAAGCAAATATAACTAGTTTTATTTTGACTCAAGCGATGAAAAACTTTGTTGATGAAACCATTAATGAATGTAATGAAATGCTAGTGACATTAAATCAATATTTTGATATTAATCAAAACTTTTCTTACAATCTCCAAGAGGAATTTGCTAATGTGCAAGCTATTTATCAAATTTATTATCTAAATTCAATTTATGGTCATATATTAACCAATATAACTATCCTGAAGTCTAATAAGTCAATTAATTTAGATAAAATAGCTCACTTAGAGCAAACTATTAACAATAATTTAAAACAAGTTAAGTCTTTATATCAAGTTAAAAACAACAGCATTAACGTAAATACTTCATATAATGCAGGAATTAAACTATCCTTTAATGATTTGGATCAAATTATTGCTACTTATAAAAAAGAATTTGGGTCACTTTATTTAAAATCACTTGATTTAAATAAAAATAATAGCTTTACTTCCTCAATTAGTTCAATGAATAATCAAATGAAAATGCTTATTAGTAAGGAAGGAAATAACTTAGTAACTGACTACTTGTTCATTGATCCACATGCTTTTACACTAACTGCAAGCCAATTAGGAAATGATACTTATATTAATGAATTGAATAGATTAAGAAGAGAAAATTACCATATACTTTCAAATTACATTATTGATGATCTAGTTTATGATAAAAAAATCCACCTAAAAAGCAACTTACATAACAATGTGCAATTTGATATATCTCTTGTAGCAAAAAAACAAGGTAGCTTTAATACACTAGCAAATGTCCCAAGTCCAAACTTTGGTACAAAACTATCACAAGATAAAGAGCTGATAAATACAGATTACTTAATGCGCTTACAAGTTAATCAAAATCAGCTCAAATCACTTGGCATTTCTCTTATTTCAATCTTACAAAATCCTGTATTCAATACTCAAGGTAATGTGATTCTAGCTCAACCTGAAAGCTTAGCTGCTACATTAAACTTTGAAGGCGAAAAATTACAAATCTCACTAGCATATAAGGATGAAAATCATATAGTGCCCGCTGGTTGAGATACAGTATTATATCCAAATAAAAATATTGCTTTAGCTTATAACTTCCCTAAAAATGTTAAATTAAGTATTTTTAACATCTACCTAAAGTTAGACCAAGCAACTTATAACAAATTAGATCAAATGCAAAATAATGATACATTTGACTTAAAATTTATATAGAAAAATAACTACTAGTTCGCTAGTAGTTATTTTAGTCACTTATTATTTATATGCAATTTTTTCTGCGTATACTTCAGGCGAAAATTCTTTAATAAATTCTGTCATTAAATCAATTGTAGCTTGAATATCCACAAGAGAACATGAACCGATTGGTGAGTGTAAGTATCTTTGAGGAATTGAAATTGTCATTACTGAAACTCCACCTTCACCATATTGTAATTCAGCAGCATCAGTTCCACCACCTTCAGCTACATATTTATAAGCAGGAATATCTTTTCTCTTTGAAATATCCATTAAAACTGCAAGTAATTTTGGATCAGGCAATGTACCACCATCTTTAACTAGTAAAGAAACACCTTTACCAAGCACTGGTGTACCAGGTTTACATCCAGTTGTATCATGTGAAGCACCTGTATCAACTGCAAAAGCTACATCTGGGTTGATAATTGAAACTGAAGTTTTAGCACCTCTAGTTCCAACTTCTTCTTGAACAGTTCCAACTAGGTATAAATCACAAGCTAAATCTAAGTCAGCTAGGTTATTAGCAATAAATTCTAAAGCTGTAACACCAGCTCTATTATCCATAGCTTTTCCACCAATAATGTTATTAGCAAAGTGAATTGTTTCACCTGATAAGAAAATCTTATCTCCAATTTCGATTCCAGCTTCTAGCACTTGTTGTTTGTTTGCATACCCAAGGTCAACAAATAAGTCAGCTTCTTTGATTGCTACAGTAATTTTGTCTCTATCCATGATGTGAATTGATGTGTGTCCAAATACACCTTCAAATCTTTTTCCAGTAGCATTTGAAACAACAGTAGCTTTAGTTCCAATTACAACACTTGGTCATACACCACCAATTGTTGTAACTAAGATATTTCCGTTGTCAGCAATTGATTTAACCATGTAACCAACTTCATCCATGTGAGCTGCAAGCATTACTTTAGGCGCATTTGCAACTTTTGAAGGTTTATGGAAAATAATTGAGCCAAAAGCATCTCTAGTGATTTCGTATTTGTTTTTGATGTTTGCTCTTAGTTCATTTGCAACTGGTTCTTCGAAACGAGATATCGCTTCAATTGACATATATTTAGCTAAACGAGTAGCTAATTTTTCGTATTTTTTATCCATTTTAATTTTCCTTTAATAATTCATTTAATTTAGCTTCCATTGATTTGAAATCAACTTGCTCATTTGTGTTTTCGTTTATTTGCATATATTTAATCTTGTTTTGATCATCTAGTATAAATAAAGAACGAGCGCATAATTGTAATTGTTCAATTAATACTCCAAGACCACGAGCAACATCGTGTGCTAAGTAGTCTGAATATAATTGCACTCTACCTGTTTCGTGGTCTTCTGCATAGTTACTTAAAGCAGTTGGAAGATCCATTGAAAAAGTCACAAAATCTACATTTTTATATTTATGTGATAATTCAGCCATTCTTAAAATTTGCATATCACACACCATTGTATCAGCAGATGGGAATGTCCCTAACACTAAATACTTGTTTTCACGTTTTGGTGCGCTTTGGTCAAATTTACCTTCTTTGGCACCTTGAAGTACTACTTCATTACCAACAACTGGTGCTGTGCCAGCAAGGTTATAATCTTTATTTGCGAATTTAACTGTTCTCATAATTCTCCTTTATTTTTTATTTATTCAATTTTACTAAATGTTAGCTTTTGTGATAATAATTTTTACTTCAAAAATACTCCATTTAATAATCATATGGAGTATTTTCCTGAATTCTTAAATACAGTGCAACACCCTATATAATATTTATGGGGTGTTTTTGTATATTCTTGCATAAGAAAAGCACCCTGTTTAATTGACGAACCGAGTGCTTAAATAATTATATAAGTATGCAGAGAAAATACAAACGATTATCTCGAAAAGAAAGAGAAAATATTGAGGTGTTATATTTTACTACTCATCATTCAATAAGAGATATCGCTAGAATTATAAATAGAAATCCATCAACTATTTCAAGGGAGTTAAAACGAAATACTGTTAATAATGAATATGAGTCTCAAAAATCATTTTTAATATCTATGCATAGATATCATTTTAAAAGATCGTTTCCGTGAATGGATGAGAAATATTCAAAATTCCTTAAACATTTTAGGGCTGAATATTCTAAGAGTGTAATGGGTATCGAAGCAACATGGCATAAAGTTAAAAATAAATGGGATTGTTTTATGCCATCAATATCTACAATTTATCGCTGAATAGACTATTATCAGTGAAAGCCGGACTGATTAAAAAAGCCAAGATATAAGGCAAAAAACTCAAAGCGCAAACCCGGAATTCATAGACTAACTCATAATAAATATACTTTTCCAATTGCACTTAGACCCCATAAAATCAATGATAGAAGTGAATTTGGACATTAAGAAATAGATTTGGTTATAGGTAAAAAAGCAGGGATTCATGATCATTTATTAACGCTAGTTGAAAGACAAACAAGACTTCTTAAAATTATAAAAGTTCATGGAAAGGACCCATTTGAAATTAATAAAAAACTCTCAAAACTTATAACGATAATGGAAAGTGAAGGGATGTATGTTTATTCAATCACAGCAGATAATGGGTTAGAATTTGAAAAGCTTCAGTTTGTTGCTAAAAGAAAAGGTTTTCAAATATATAAGGCACAGCCTTATTGTTCTTTTCAAAGAGGAACCAATGAAAATGCAAATGGATTAATTAGAAGAAGATATAAAAAAGGAACAAATTTTGATAATGTAAATGAAAAATCATTGCAAAAATTAGAGAATGAAATTAATTCAAAACCAAGAAAAATTTTTAAATGAAAATCTGCTCTAGATATGTTTGAAAAACTCAAAAAAGAAAGGAAAAAGGCACTTAGTTCACTTCGGAAAATTAAATAACAATCGCAAGAAAAAATCTACGCCACAAAATTAGGTGTAGATTTTTAGTGTTGCACTGTACATAAGAATACAGGAAAATACTCCATTTAATAATCATATGGAGTATTTTTAGGTCTAGGAATTAGTAATAAAAGATAATATCAAAGATTTTCTTATTATCATTTAATTTTGAGTGCACTTCTTTTTTAAAATTAATATATTTAATTGCATTTTCATTAGAATCAAATATCGCATCATAATCATTAGGAAGTGCTGATGAAGCTATAAAAGTTTTATCTTTCAATATTCAATCTATTATTTGCTTTGCGATTTGCGCGCTCATTCTTGCATATGGGTTATCATTAACTTTATCAAAATTAATGTTATATATGTAACCACAACTTGGTTCAATATATCGCTTACTTCAGAATGGATTGAACTGTATTGTTGGAGCAAAGACATCTAAGTCTATTTTTTCATTTACTAATAGACAATCATCATTTGATGTTGCTCATAATATCATTTGTACTAAATCCCATATCTTATGGCGAACTTCGAACATATCCGAACTTCTTTCTAGCGTAAGTGATGTGTGACTTTCATCATTTATAATTGAATTAAGTCTATCGCACATTAACAAGAATAAATGTTCTGCCTTAGTAATTTTCTTCTTAGCAATTGTTTTTTTAAATCCTTGATAATTAGATATATTTTTCATTTTAAAAGATGGAAAATCATTGTCCACAATTTCATAAAGACTATCTAAATTTTCGATAGCATTGATTAATTCTTCCTTATCTTTTTCGTTCAATATTTTACTATCAATTGATCTAATGGCTTTTTCAGAACTTTGATCAACACTTTTATTTTTTAGAAAGCATAAATTTGTATAAGCCTTTACCATAAGCTTATAATATTCTTTATCAGTTATTTTAGTTCCTATATTATCTTGCTTTATATAAGTTGATAATTCACTTGGAATGTCTGCTTTACCAATTTTAAGATTTTGATTATCTGTTTTGTTATTGCTGGATTCATTTGTACTATTGTTATTGCAATTAGTAGCTATTGTACATATAACTGGTAAAGTAATAGTACTTAAAGTAATTAATAAATTCTTTTTCATGTTTACTCCTGTATCATCTATTTATTTTTATCTCATTTTTATTATATATTTTTTAATCTACTATTCAAGATGCTGGAAATATTTACAAATTAGGACACAAAAAAAGACTCCGAGGAGTCATATGGTGCCTTAGACAGGACTTGAACCTGCACGGATTGCTCCAGCGGATTTTGAGTCCGCAGCGTCTACCATTCCACCACTAAGGCAATAAGCTATATTATTATATAGCTTTTTATTGTAGAATTAGTAATTATTTGCAATTCTTTCATAGTTCTTGCGATTTTTTGCTTCATAAGCTGCAAATAAATCATCATAATTGTAACCTAGCATGACAAAACTTCCAAGTGCAACTTGAAATGCTTTAAGAATGTTAGTTTTATTAATTTCTTTCATAATATCAGCTATTGCAATAAATAGGTGTTGGAATTGTATGTTGATATCATCGCTTAAAATTAAAGGTTCAATTTCGGGATCAATTTCAAATTTATATGAAAAATTAACTAAAAAGTGAATTAAATCAGCAAATTCTTCAGTTACTGCAGATTTTTTAATATCCTTGTGAATTTTTCAGTATTTGAAACTTTGTACTTCATTAATATATTCAGCTGCTTCAATGATTAGTGCTAGAGTTTTTTGGACTTTGATATCTTCAACATTTAAATCAGGGTTTGCATCTTGACTCTTTTTAGCAATTTGTTTATCGAGTTCTTTTTGCATATCAAAAATTTTTGTTAAATTCATAGCTGTATTATATTACTTTTATTTTTATCAGTTAATAAAAAAACAGCCACTTATTTGACTGGTGAATAAAATCGTAAATGATTAAAAATAAAAAAACTATTGCTTGTACTACTCTAAAGCGTGCTAAATTATTAACAATTTCTTCGTTTTTTTATTGCTTATACAAATATTGTACTACCCTAAAACCACTACCAGGTCAAGCTGAATTATTGACTAGTTATTGCTTATACAAATATTGTACTATCTAGGAAAATCAAGGTTTCGCCTTTAACGGTGGAGCCTTTTTATTTAAAAGCTCCTAAAAATCACACAAAAGAAAAGGACACGATTATGAACAAATTAGAACACTTTAAAAGCTTATTAACACAAAACGCAGAACTATACTTTAACTCAATGGAAGAGTGAGAACAAGAAGTTGAAGTTAATCAACTAGACAAAATAATTAGAGACGTATTAGACGAAAAAACAATTTTCTTCAGCCTTGAACAACTTCAAGAATACTTCAAAGACGGAATTGTTAAAGATATCGACGAATTAGGATACTTTAGAAATGAAGAAACTGGAGAAGAATATAAAAAACTTATTACAGATAAAAACATTTTAGACCTAGAACTTGACGGAGATTGCCTTGTTGGAGAAGAAGGAACAGTTGGAGTATGAGAGTCAATTAAAAGCACATTCCCAACAATTCTAGACATTAACGAAGTACTTGATCGTTTTGATTATAAATTAGTTATTTATCTAGAAGAATACAGAGACAAATTATACCTTACACCAAAAGTTTTAGAAAGATACGACAGAGTTAAAAACGAATATCAATTTAATAAATAAAAAAAACAGGAGACAAATTATGAACACAACAAACTTATTAATTAAAAAGCGGGCGTAAAGCCCACCTATTCTTATAGCTCTAATTTAGTAGCTATATCGTTTGCTAGCACCTTGTTATCTATATTAGGTGTTATTCACTTTACGAACCAGAAAAAGTTACAAAGGAACTCAACTATAAGAGCTAGCTCTTTAATACTATAACTTTCAAAAGGTTGAGCAAAATAAAAGAATACAACATTTCCTACTTGGTAAAAGTTTGTATAAGCATTCTTAAATAGAGTGTTATCACCCACCTTTAAACCACGTGTGGAATTAAAAACTAACTTAATTTTTTTAGAATTATCAACTCTTAATTTTCTTAATTTTTGAGTTCTAAAAGTTTTTTGGCCGTGGCACTTAATACATAAAGTTTGTAAGTTTTCTGGATTTAAAAAATAAGTTTGATTATTACCGTGTTCAATTATGTGATCGACTTGTAACTGTAAAGTAGTTTGACAAGCAACACAATATGGTTGAGAGTTTAAATGTTTGTCGCGTAATGTAGCCCATTCTTTTGACATATATGGAAATTTTCAATTTATCATAACTAAATTTTACAAAATAGGAGCACTAATGGATAAAGAAAAAAATAAAGCTGTCAATGAAAACACACTTATAAACATAGAAAAATATTTATTTAAGTATGCTGTCTACAAAATCGACTATGAAAAGTTTAAGCAAATATTTAAGGATATTACTTTTGCTGATAATAACAGTGAGCCATTGAATGAGACAACACTATTTTTTGAAAACAAAATAAAAGAAGCATATCAAGAATATACAAATGCTGTGTTAGATTTAGTAGCAAGCGTAAAAATGGAATGAAATGTAATAAATAACTACTTAAGCACAATTATGAATGGATTTAACTTTTTATGTAGCAACTACGTTAGCAGCAAAAATAAAAGCGCTTATATAGCAATTGGGCAAGAAGAAATCCAAAAGGTTTATAAAGTTATTATGAAAGGACTTACTAATTATGAACTCTTTAAAGACACAAATAAAACTCAGAAGACTGTCTAAAAAGTTAAAAACAACAACTGGAAAAGAGCAAATGGAAGCAGCACTAGAACTTGATTATTTAGCTGGAGATTGACGTATTCCTAAAATTGAGGATATTTATGAAGATTAGGATTAAACACATATTTCTTCAAAATTTTAAAGGTGTTGACTTTTATAATAGTCTCATTTTAACAGATTACAGCTTAACTAAACCGCTAGCAATAGCTCCAAATGGTTGGGGAAAAACGACAATACTAGAAAGCATTACATTCTTGCTTGCGGGTAAAGACCTAGAAGGCAAAAAGCTAAATCCACAAAATATTAATAGCGTTCAAAAACCGGTTGCAGAAATAACACTTACTATTGATAATAAAGACTACATATTAAGTTATAAAAACAACTTATTTTACATTAATGATAATATCTATGCTACTAAAAAATACTTTAAAACAATAAATAGTTTATTAAAGACACAGCAAAAAATTTTATTAAGTATTATTTCCCCAGCATATTTTTTTACACTAACTCCTAAAGAAAAAAGAAGTCTGTTTGTTCAAGTTTTTAGTCAAAAATATGAAAATGACTTTTATAAAGAATTAGGTAGTGAGCTTGAGCAAAGAACTTTCCGAGTTTTAAAAGCACTGGATTGAGATAGCACACAATTAAAAGCTGATTACAATAGCCAAATAAGAATACAGCAAGAAAATTTAGCAATCAAGGGAATACCAACACAGCTTATTAAAAAACTAACTTCTTACAAAGATTTAAAAACAAATAAATATCTTGAACCTAAAAACGAAGTTGATAAGTTCCTGTTACCTTTTGCGCAAGAAATTGAAGTAAGCCAACAAAAATCTAGAGACGAATTACAAAAGCTTAAAATGGAACTTATAGCATTAGATCAAGTGCTTTATAGCTTTACTGAATACATTTCTCAAATTCTTAAAAAATTAAAAAGTGACTTCACTATTTCTTTAATAAATGAGAACAAAGAAAAAGAAGAGTTAGTAATTAAACATAAAAATATTAGTTTGCTAGAACTTAACACAGCAAAGCAGATAGAAATAAGCATAAGTTTAAGCACTTTATTTAGTAAATTAGTAGATTTAGACAGCTTTATTTTGCTTGATAATTGTGAGCATATCGATAGCAACAACTTAAACACATGAGCTAAAAAATATAGCCAACAATTTTTAATTACAAAGGTGGTAAATTAATGAAATTATTAAGCTATGGAAGTAATTCAAGTGGAAATTGTTATTTACTACATAATAACGGATTAAATCTTGGTTTTGATATAGGGAAAAATCCTTTTACAACTCAAAAAAGCAAACTAGCTTGAATATTTCTAAAATACCTTTTTATAAGTCATGAGCATACCGACCACACAGAGTTCCTTGTTACATTTTTAAAAAACAACTATAACGCAAAAATATTCATTAATAAAAAGTGCTATGAAGTTTTAGTTATTCGAGATAAAAGTGGTTGAGTTAGAAGTCATATATGACGGTTCATTTTTATAAGTGATTACGATAATACTTGGGAAGACGAAAACATTCAAGTTCGAGCTTTTAAGGTGAATCATAACTCAATGGCGAATAATGGTTATGTTATCAAGTTTAGAAAAACGCAAGAAAAAGTAGCATTCTTTACTGACTGTGGAAGCTTAAACTACATAACAACTAATAGTGATATTTTTAATAATTGTAAAGTTTTATTAATGGAGCTTAATCATATTCCAAATTCATTTCCTAAAACAATTAAGGAAGAAATTCAGTTCTCAAATTTTGGACACTTTTCAAAAGCGCAAGCAATTGAATTCCTGCAAAAAGTTAAGCATAAACTTTTACCTAATAGCAAAATATTTTTACTACACGCTAGCTTAAGTAATTACAACATGGAAAAGCACGACAACGACGTTGCTAAAAAGTTTCCAGAGTTCAGATTTCAACGTGTTGAACCATTAGGGACACACTTGTATGACACCGAATCTGATTAAGGAAAAGAACCTAGAAAACAGAATAAAAAAGATACTGAAAGATAATAACATAAATTATTTTAAGTTGTTCGCAAATGGAATACAAGGGGCTGGGCTAGCAGACTTATGAGTTTTTAATAACTTTTATGCCTACGCTATAGAGATAAAAAGAGACTTCAAAGTTAATAAGCCTACTATGCTCCAACTCGCAAAAGCACAAGAATTTAGAAGCAACGTAATATATCTTTTTGTGGACCAGAACAATTATAAAGAAGTTATTAAACTGATAATTACTAATAAAAATGAAGAATTAAAACAGATATCAAATCAACAATTGGAGCAATTTATAAATGACTAAACAACTATATGAATACCAAAAGCAAGGAATAGTTCAAGCGTTAAAAAATAAAAGGTTCTTGCTAGCACTAGATATGGGACTAGGGAAGACTTTTACAGCTTTAAACTATCTCCACATTTTAAAAACCAAATTACAAAATAATACACCCACTTTTATTATTGTAGATAGTAATAAAGTCGACGATTGAACGCTTGAAGCTTCATTCTTTAATTTTAAAAACTTGTACAAGGTTAAAAAGTCAAGCGATTACGACAAAATAGATAAAAATACAGATTTTATTGCGATCATAAGTTACAGAGTGCTTTCTAACCTAGTTAAAAACAAGGTAATAAATTTAAGTAAAAAATTCAACCTAATTATTGACGAAGCACAAGCACTTAAAAGCCCTACCTCACTAATTTCAAAAACACTACTCAAATACAATAAATATTATGATCGTGTCTTGTTATTGAGTGGGGACCCATTATCTAATGGTTACGAAAACTTGTATGTTTTAATGAAATTATTACAAATTTTTGACGATAAATCTACATATTTAGACTTTATGAACTGTTTTACAAAATACTACACAATGCCAAATAACAAGAGTCCTTGGGGTAATCAAGTACGCATAATTACGGGATACAAAAATGTAGAAGAGCTAATTAAGTTAGTACATTCTAAAAGCTACTTTTTAAAGAGTGAAGACGCTATAGAGCTACCAGCCAAATCACAAGAAATAATAAATGTAAAAACTTGCGATCAGTATTATGAAATGAAAGCGCAAAGAGTCACAGATTTTAATAAACCAACTCAAGTGGTTGCCGATAATTCTATTAGCCTACTACACAGTTTAAGACAGTTAGCAAGTGGAGTTATTAAAACAGATATTGGAAGTTATAAATTATATAGCTACTCAAAGCTTAATGCCTTAAAAGATATCTTAAATAGCACGAAAGAAAACTTAACGATTTTTTACAACTATAAAGCAGAAGCAGTTTATATCAGAGCTTTACTTAATGAACTAGAAATTAAGTCTTTTACAATAAACGGCCAAGGTAATGAGCTAGCGGCAGCGCTTGAATATGAAGGTAGAAAAGTGGTTCTAATTCAGTTTATTAGTGGAGCACGGGGAATTGACGGACTTCAAGAAATTAGCAAAACACAAGTCTATTTTTCACCTCCATTAAGTGGTGAGTTATTCAAGCAAAGTATTAAAAGAATACACCGAATTGGACAAAAACAAGACTGTAAATACATTTTTCTAGTAGCACAAGACAGCATTGAATTAGATATTTATAAAGCACTTAAAAACGCAAAAGACTACACACTTAAAATTTTTGAACAAGAATATAAAGGAGAATAAATGGAATTAATTTACACTCACGCTGTAGCGCAAGATAAAGAGACTGGGCAATATTATCTAGTATCTATACAACCTAGCCGCTATAGCTATACACCAGCACGCACAATTGGAGTTTTTAAAATAAATTCTGATAATGTGGAGCAGCTACAAGCCAACGCGCAATATGAAGACAGCTTAACCGCGTTTGGGAACATACCAACATTAAAATCATTAGAAAAACAATTAACTTTTAAAGGAGAACAAAATGGCAATTAATTTTACAAATGATTGAAATAAACGTATCGAAGAATTAAACAGAAAAGACGATAACAAACTACCAGCTGGAGACTATTCTGGAGAAATTATTGATGCGCAACTTTTAACAAAAGAAGCAGACGGAGCAAGATACCAAGTTGTTGAAGTTGTAGCCAAAATTTTACAACCAGCAGCATACAATGGGAAAACAGTTAAAAAGGTGTTTATTATAGACCAAGCTTACAAATATGCTTGAAGAGTACAAAAGGACCAAAACGAGCTTGACACCTTATTTATTGAGCTAAATAAAAGCTATAAAAATGAGTTTGAACTAATAAAAGCACTTTACGAATTCAAGTCTGAATTAACACCAATCCAAATTACAATCACCAATAGAGAATCAAAAGATAAAACAAAAACTTATTATGACGTCACAATTCACAGTTTAAAAACTAAAACAACGTCAGCAACATTAGAAGCTAAAAATGAACTTAATAGTTTAAAAGAAAACAGAAAAGACGAAATTAGTAACTCAATGGAAGACTTATTTAATTTAGTTTAATGAGTGTAAAAAGTAATTTCGAACACGTTAAAAAACAAAAAGAAACAGTTAAAACAAAGAATGTGCTAGACAATTTTACAAGCTTTCAAAATAAACACGAAACCTTAAACGGTGCTATGAATGTAGCTAGAAAAGCTAAAATGGACGAATGATATACACCGTATGAGACTATAGAAAACGAAATGAATGTTTGACTTGAAATCAATCCAGAGTTTTTTAAAGATAAGCACATAGTTTGCCCTAGCGACAGAGTAGAAAGAGAACTTTTTGGAAAAGTAACGCCAGAGACAGCTTCTCAATTTTGAACCTATTTCCATTTAAATTTTGAAAAATTAGGACTAAAACAACTAACAGCTACTTACTTAAAAAATGATAATGAAGAGCATTCATATCGATATGACTATTTTGGTGGAGACGATAATAATATATTTAGTTTTAAAAAGCAGCAGTTAGAAAATGACGGGAACTTCTTTAATGAAGAAATAATTCAAATCCTAAAAGAAGCTGATTACACTATAACTAATCCACCTTTTAGTTTATGGAGTAAATGATATAACGTCTTACTAGAAAATAATATCAACTTTATTGTGATCGGTAATAAGCTATCTGTAGGTTATAGCAATGTTTTTCCTCATTTTATCCAAGGTAAATATAATCTAGCATACACCACTCCTAAATACTTTTTAAAATATCCTTCTGGTGCTGGTGGAAGTGAAGAAGAGAGTCTAGTTTCTTTATCGGGATTAACGTCTTGAATTACTAATTTACCAGTTGCTTATAAAAAACGAGATATTTTTAAGGAGCAGGAAGTAAAAGAGTATGTTATTGAATACATAGACGGAACTGATATTGTCAATATTAATAAATTGAAAGAAATAGAAGACTTCTTTAAAGACTATACTAAAGAGTTAGCAGTTCCAGTTACATTCGCTTATAGTTGGGATAAAGACGCGTCTCCTTATAACATTTTAAGGCAGCTGGAGAAAGATAAATGTTTTGTTAATGGTGTTCGTAAATTTACAAGGCTAGTGATTAAAAAGAAAAATGCTTAATGGCTTCAAAAGAAAAACGATCAAAGTTTTAGCCCAATTAATAACTACTATTGAGCACCAAGAAGAAAAAATTAAACAACTAGAAAAAGAAATAAACAAATTAAAAAAGCGACGACAGTCGCCAATAAGAAAACATAAGGAAGAATAATGAAGCAACAATATCCAGAAAAATTTTTATATAGATTATGAGTTGTGGATAATGCTATAACGCTATATGCTGACGCTGATAATCCAGAAGATTTTATTGAGTATGGAGAATATGAAACACTGGAAGAAACGGATACAGCAATTAAAGAATTTATAACTAATACACTGTGGGAATGAGAGTATATAAGCTTTATAAATCCAGACACTTTAGAAATAGAAAGTAATTATATGAATTTTAGAAATTTTAGTTATGAAGATATAAAAAACAACTTTAAAGTCGAAAAAGTTTATGTCTTGCTGAATGGTGAAAAAAAGACAGCTTGAGAATTAGAAGAAATGGAGAAATAATGTATCAGTCAAAAATTAAATTGTTAAGAGATTATATAAATAACGAAACAGAAGAAGTTATCAAAATTTTAACTGAAAAAATAGATACTAAAAGAGCAACAAATAAAGTTGTTTTAGAAATGTTTGCTAAAGCTGGATTATCAAGAAAAAGCAAGGTGTGATATAGATTAAAAAAAGAAACTTACCGCGACGCAACATTTTTAGAAGTAAGTGTTGGCTTTAGTAGTAAGTTCAGAATAATTTTAGTGGAACGCTTTAAATATGGTGTATATCATTATGACTTCTGAATAATCAAAAACGACTCTATAAACTTTATTCACGACGAAAGCTTTTGTACAAAATGACAGTTAAAAGACATTAATGCTATAAGAGTAAAATTAAAAAATATATGAACACATTACTTTCTAGCTAATTCGTATTCAATGAGTACAAGCCAAATTCTGGGATATTTAAAATTAATCTAATGAGTATAAAATTATTAGAAACTTTTGCTGGTTATTCCAGTCAAGAATTAGCTTTAAAACAATTAGGTGTAAATGTAGAAACTGTAAATAAAGTTGAATGATATGTTTATGCGATATTAGCTAACTACACTTTAAGTGGTGTAAAATGCGATCCTGAAAATAATAAAACAAAAGAACAAATGATAGAAGAGCTAGCCAAATACAACTTCTCACTAGACACCAAAACAGTAGCAAGCGCTAAATCTTGAAATTCATTTAGTAAAGAAAAATTGGCTTCAATGTATCCATATTTAATTAAGTGAGCAACAGAATTTAGTGTTGATATTTCTCAAGTGGAAAACATTAAAAGTGAAGTTGATATATTTACTTATTCATTCCCATGCCAAGATATTTCTAACAATGGAAAAAAGGCTGGTTTTAAAGATAATACAACTCGAAGTGGTTTAGTTTGAGAGATTATTAGAATACTAAAAAACAGTGATATAAAGCCTAAAATTTTAGTAATGGAAAATGTATCAAATATAGTCTCTTCACGCTTTATAGAAGATTTTAACAGCATTATTCAAGAGTTAAACGAGTTAGGATATGTATCAACTTATAAAGTTCTAGACGCAACAAATTTTGGAGCAAATCAAGGCCGTAAAAGAGCATTTATGGTATCAGTTCATAGAGACTTTTCTACAGTTCCTTTTGATTTTAATTCACTTGAAACTTATCAAACAAATAAAACACTAGGAGAATTTTTAGATTTAAATACTGATCGTAAAGAAGTGGTAGAAAGCACTAATGTTTTAGCTTCAGGAAATTACAAAATTCGTAAAACTGAATACGGAGAGCAAAACATTGACTTACTTTATCGTTCATATAAAGCTGAAAACAGAGTGCTAACTTTAAATAATAAAATAACTCCAACTATTTTATCTTGTGTCCCAACACACCCTTGTTTAACATATGATAATAAAGTTTTTCAATTCAATAATAAGGATAGATTAATGCTTATGGGCTTAAGTGATAAACAAGCAAGTAGTCTTGTACAAAACGATTTATTAACAGCTGGAGCACTTTTAAAATTAGCTGGAAACAGTATCTATGTAGGAGTGCTAAAAGAACTATTTAAACAGATTATTAAACAGTATTGAGAGGATTAATTATGGAATGAACAATGGCAGAATGAAAGCATAACTACAAGGAGCTAGGTCAAGCACATATAAGTAGTGATAATAAAATTGGAGAAATATTTAATTCATTTTATTGAGATAAAAAAGAAAACTTTAATTTTGACGGGGTTGTGTTCGCTAGAGAGTTAGATATGACAGATGGAAAATATACTTGAGAACTTAGCCTAAAAATTCAAAAAGTAGAAAACAATGAATAATATTACTGAAAAACTTAATTCAATTCCTTGCGACATCTGAATTTACGACTTCGAAGTTTTTAAAAAGTTTTGGTGTGTTACATTTTATAACTTAAAAACTAAAGAATTAATAACTGTTAAGAATGATTATTTTGCCTTAAAACAATTAATGACTTTTAAAATTAAGGGAATACTAGGTGGATTTAATTCAGTAAGATATGACGACTGAATACTAAAAGCAATTCTTCAAAATTGTGACCCATATGCTTTATCACAGTGAATTATTAGAGACAAAAAAGCACCTTGAGAATATAGTGCTGTAAAGCTTAAAAACTTACCTATAGCAACTTTTGACGTAGCAGACTTAATTTCCCCAAGTCGTATGAGTTTAAAAAAATATGAAGCGTTTTTAGGTGTTTCTATCGAAGAAAGTGACGTCCCTTTTGACTATGTAGAAGACTTAAACGAGCAGCAAATTGAAGCAGTTGTTAAATATAATATTTACGACGTTAAGGCAACAGCCTTCTTACTATTAAAGTTTATTGATCAACTGATAATTAAAATGAATTTAGTAACTGATTATAATCTTCCTACAGCTTCCTTAAGCAAGACAAACAGCCAAATAACAGCCACAATTTTTAAAGCTGATAAAAACAAATTACCACATTATACATACTACAAATACAAAGCACCACAAAACATTAAAGAGCTTTATCAAAAGTATGCTCCACAGTATAAGTGAATAATAGAAAAATTCGAAAGTATTACATATAAAACACAATACGCAACAGATTACATTAAAGAGCAAGTAGAATTCGACTTACCATTCCAAGATATGAGCCTAAAGTTTGCTTCTGGTGGATTACACGGAGCTGTGGAAAACTATTTAAGTACTAAAGACGAAAATATAATAACAATTGATATTACTAGTAACTATGGAGCGCTTATAGCTAAATACGGCTATGGTAGCAGAGCAACACCTAATATGAGTGAGCAAATGCAGCAACTTTTTAATGAAAGAGTAAAAATAAAACATATAGATAAAATAAAGTCAGCATATTTAAAAGACTTGATAGTGCGCCCTTTTGGGGCTATGGATTACAAGTATAATCCACTATGAGACCCACAACAACGCCAAAGTATCTGTATTACAGGGCAGCTTATTATATTCTTGCTTACCGTTATGTTAAGCCCTTACGTTTATTTCCTACAAGTTAATACTGACGGTATTTATTTCAGACTTGATAATGAAAAGCATTTAGACAAAATAAAAGAGCTAACACAAATATGGGAGCAAGAAACAAAAATGGGGCTAGAATGGGACTTTAACAAAAAGATATATCAAAAAGACGTTAATAACTACATATTAATAAATAACAAGGATAAAGTTAAAGCAAAAGGAGCCCAAGTTAAGTATTGAGATAAACAGTTCGATAACCTAGATTACAATACAGTACGTGGAAATGTAAATAATAACTTAACTGTAATAGATAAGTGCGTAGTGAATTATTTTGTCTATGGTATTCCAGTTATGGAGACTTTAAAGGCTGAAACTGAACTAATTAGATTTCAATTCGTTTTTACAATTAATGGTAATTTTACAGATACCTTTTTTGGTGATATACAACTCAAACCGCGAAAAGTTTGACGTATTTTTTACACTAAAAATGGAAGTCCTATTTTTAAGGCTTACAAGCAAAATGAGGTATGAAAAAAGGATAAAGTCCCACAAAGCAGTGAGCGAAATACAATCATAACAACTGATATTAGAAAACTAAAACCGCAAGACGTAGAACTCGATTACGACTATTACGAAGCTATTGCGTTAAATCGAATTAACTTATATAAATACGGAAATGGTAGCAACAAGGAAACAATAACAAACACTTATCCCGGTGAAGCTTACGAGTGCTATTTATGTGGAGCTTCATTACTTAACGAGAGTGTAATTAGAAAAATTTTTGATAATGAAGTTTGTATGGAGTGCTACATTAAACAATAAGGAGAGAGTATGGAACAACAAGAAATGAAAGAAAAAGTTATAAGTTTTTATAATAAATCTAATTTTATAATTCTTAATGAAAATAAGGTTCCAAAAGCAAGCATTAAGTCAAAAAGCAACTGACAGACTTTTAGCAATTGTGCTAGTGAAAGCAACCTTGGAATTATTCTTGAAGACGACTGAATAGTTATCGACGTTGATAATAAAGATAATCCCCTTTCTTCAACAAAATTAATAGAGCTAATAGAAAAAGAACGCTGAATTGTGAATATTATGGAAACTGAAAGGGGACACCACTTTTGATTTAAAGCACCAAAAGACTTCAAAAACGCAGTTGATATTATGCTTCCACTTGGTATTAGAGCTGATATCAAAACTGTTAATAATGCTTATGTTGTAGTTAAAAAGAATGGGACTTTTAGAAAGTGAGTAAAATTCTACGGATTTAATGTTGATAAGCTCCCTATTGAACTTACACCTTTAAGCAAGCAAAATTCTTACACGGATATCCCTTGTCCAACTAATTTACAAGAAGGTTCACGTCGTGATAACTTGTTTAGTAGAATTCCGTTTTTAGTACGTGAAGGACTTGCTAAAGATACAATCAAAAGAATTATAAGTTTAATCAATACATACTTTTTTGCTGAGCCTTTAGGGGCTTCTGAAGTTGCTGGGTGCTTTCTAAATTTTGACCAATTTTTTAATCAAAAAGAACAAGAGTGAGCTGGTGAAGACGGTAAGTTTAACCTACATAAATTTATAGCGTTTTGTATTAAAGAATTCAAGATTACACGCTATGCGTCTCAAGTTTATTTTTACGACGAAAAGAAAAACATTTATGTGCGTGACGAAGCTAAATTACAAGGAAAAATATATGAGCTTTATCCTACTTTATCGGTTGCTCGTCTTAATGAAATATTAAATAACTTTAGAATTAATTCCAACGTTCCAGACCGTGAGCCAGAAAAAAATATCATTGCTTTACAAGACTGTTTGTTTGACGTGGAACGGTACGAAGCTAAACCTTTCTCCCCAGTTTATTTTGTTATTAATAAGATTAATGTTTGATATTCTAATAATCGCCACAACCCAGAAGAAATAGACACTTTTGTTCGTCAAGTATGTAATAACGACGAAGACCTAGTTAAAGTGATTTATGAATTTATAGGCTACTGTTTAACTTTTGATTTAAAATTTCAAAAATCCTTATTAATTTTTGGGCAGACAGCTTCAAACGGTAAAAGTACATTTTTAGAAGTGCTCCATTACTTTTTTAGTGCTGAAAACATTTCGAACTTATCTCTAGAAGACTATGAAAGACGTTTCAAAACAGCGCAACTCCTTGATAAAATGATTAATATTGGGGGTGATATTTCTACCAACCATATTCAAGAGCCAGCAGAATTTAAAAAAGCGGTTACAGGTGACCCAATGAGCACTGAATTCAAAGGTAAAGACGTCTTCTCATTTAAGAACAGAGCTAAAAATATTTTTGCTACTAATAAGCTACCAACCACAAGCGATAAGAGCGACGGGTTCTTTAGACGTTTTATAATTGCTAATTTTAACGCTGATTTTCGTGGTGCTAAACGTGATATTAATATTCTTGATCGCTTACTTACAAAAGAGAATATGACAGCATTATTTAACCTAGCTCTTGACGGATTAAAACGTTTAAGAGAGCAAAAGCAATTTACAGAATGTGGAGCTTCTGATAAAACATTGCTAGAGTATTCAGAAAGCAATAACAGTGTTATATTATTCTTTAAACAGTCTCCTGAATTTAAAGACGAAGACTATAGCTCTGGGGAAATTGTAATTAATAAGTCAGTACTTCAGCTTTACGACCAGTACAAAACATTCTGTGAAAGTTCCAAAAACAAAATGGTTACATTAAACAACTTTAAAAGTGAAGTATTACAGATTTATAATCATTTAAACTTACAAGTTGTTAAAGTTCCGGAAAATGGTTTATATCAGCTTAAATTTTTAGAAAGTAATTAGTATAATTATTAATGTAAAACAAAAAGGAGAAATTTATGAGACGAATACCAAAATGAGCAAAAATTGCTTTAATAATGCTTTCTATATTAATAATATTGAGTGGTGTGGTATTTTTACCATTAAGCGCTTTAGTTTTTAAATCAGATAAAGCTGTAACCGCATTTGGAACAATTTTTGTGCTATGTACTTTAGTTGCTGGTGGTTTAGCAATTTATGGTGGTGTTGAAGAAAGACGTGGAATAGAAAGAACTCGTCAAGCGACTTGAAATATAGAAAAAATATTAAGAGAAAATATGGCTAATAATCAAAATCAAAAAACAACTCCAACTAGCACTGATAGTAATTCAAGAATTCAAGAACTTGAAAAAGAACTCAAAACACTAAAAGCTGATAAACAAGTAAACTCATATTTTGAGTGAGAAAATAAACGTTAATTAATACACTTTAAAGGTGTATTTTTTTATATGGGTAAAGAAAAAGAAGTCCCCAGACTTCTACTACATAAACTTGTCGTATTCTTCTTGTTTTTGACGTTTATTAATATTTAAGTATCCAAAAGTAGTGTTTATATTACTGTGTCCCATTTGCATTTGTACTGTTTTAGGATTAGCTCCATTTAGCAGCATATGTGTTGCGAATGAACGTCTTAAAGTATGTAAGCTAACATTTTTCTTATAAAATATCTTTTTAAGGTAATAACGCATTTTTTCATATTTCAAAAGTTTGTTATTTCTTTTTTTAACTTCTTGTTTAATTCCTTCTCAACTTTCTTTCTTGTATAGGATTTCACGAGTTTTTCTACCTTTACCTTTAACATATAAGCTACTACCAACTTGTGTTATATGGTGTATTTCGTCAGCACGAATTCCAGTTTGGAACATAAACAAAAAGAGTTTTTTATAAAATAGTATTAATTCTTGATCGTCTTTTTTAGGCTTTAAAAACTTTTCAATTTCTTCTTTTGTAAGTACAGTTCTATAAATCACACCTTGAGTTTCCAGTTTTAAAAATTTAAGTTCATTAGCTTCTTCTGTTTTGCCTAAAAATTCAAAATACATTGCTAGTATAACTTTATATACGCTTTTTGTTGACGGTTTCATTTTTGATGTAACAAGCATTTTTTTAACTTCATTAATGGTTGTACAGTTTTGAAATTTTTTTAATACTTTTACATAGCTATTAATTGTTCCGATTGTTAAATTTTTACGCTTAGTATATTTAATAAAATTCTCAATATCGTTAAACATAACTATCTCCTACTCTAATTATAACTCACATATAAAAAAATATATAAATAAAAATTTAAAAGAAAAAGCACGCTAGGTGCTTAAATAGAATTTATAACGTTTTTAATTTCTTTTAAACTTGTATCAACTCCCACTGCTTCAAGCGCTTGAGTTACTTTTATTTTCTTTTCTTTCTGTGTATCTGTTAAATTCTCGCATATATCTCTGATTTGAAATAATGTGTTAGCGTCAATGCGTTGGGCTGTTTTACTTAATACATACGCTAACTGATTTATAATTTTATCAATTTTTGCTTCATTTTTGGTAAGTTGTTTAAGCATTTCTTGTTTTTTCTCCTTGATTTCTTCTTTGGTTAAAGTAATATCTTCGTGTTTTAATAATTCTTCTTTTATCAGCTTTTTATATTTTCTATGTAGCAAGGTTTGAGATATTTTAAGTGTTAAACTTCAAGCAATAAATATTCAGACACTAATACCACTAATAAATTTTGAAATATTAGCACTGTTTCAACTATCTGTATTAAATTCAGCTAATAATATTTCAAGCGTAGAGCCATTTTTAAAAGGTATTAATAGCATTAAAAGTGTAAATAGTACGATCACACAAAATACTAAACACGCTACTAATATTTTTTTACTTCTGGCTGTTAACGGCTTTTTACTTAAATGAAAATATTCTAGTGGATTTTTATTCATTATTGCCTTCTTGTTCTTCCTGCTCTTTTATTGCTTCATTTAATAGTTTAAGTGTTTCTCTTTTGCTTTTTCTTTCGTTGGCTTCTATAACTTCAAAAATGTTAAGTAATTGAGTAAATTCAGCTTCTGGAATCATATTTTCACGGTATGCGGTATGAATGTTATATTTAATAAGTCCAATAGATACATAACTTAATGAACTTGTAATCATTAAACATAACGCAAAAAGAAGTGTCATTGTAGCGATAAAGAATCCGAAACCTAAAGCGTTTTGCTCTTCAACTTCTGTGTAAAAAGTCCCACCATAAATTTCTTTTACTTTTGCTACAACTTCAGGAGCTATATTACTTTCTTTTGCTACTTTTTGAAATTGTTCTCACCTTGGGTCAACAATAGGCTCTTGCTTATAAATGTAAAAAGCTTTAGCAAACTCGTTATAACCGTCGTGCGCTATCGAAGCAATGATAAGACAGAAGCTTAAAATACTGATTAAAATAGCGCTAATGTAAATTATTCTTTGCTTTGTTTTTGAAAGCGTTTGTAGTCATTTTAACATTATTTAGCTCCGTTTTCTACAGCTGGTGCTGGTTGTGCTACTGGTTGAGCTGTGTTGTTTTTATCTGCTGGTTTTACTTTATCAATAATCTTTTTGAATGGATTTTTGAATTTGTTTGTACAAGAAGCTGACGCAACAAGTGGTGCTGCTACAACAACTGGAGCAATAGCTCCTAAAAATAAGAATTTTTTATTCATTGTTACCTCCTTTCTTGGTAATAATTCACTTATCATATAAGCGCTGTTCTCGACGCGTAAGTCTAGCATTCATTTCTATTTTTTCCTTTATCATTTTAAGCTGTTCTACAGTTTTAATACTACGTTCCCCACGGTTAAATATTCAACGTCATATCACTGGAAGACCTTTAACTAGGAATACACTGGCTTCAATAAGCCCCTCAATACACATAGCAAGCACGAAAGAAGCTCTAGCTGCTCTACCAAGAGCACTCCACTGTGTTAAGTCGGTTATAGCTTTAACTTGGTCTAGCTGCTCTTGACTTGCTATAGTTGGTATTTTGTTTAATATTTGAGCGTCTGTGGCTGGTATAAAGTACAAGATTATAAATGCTATTAATAATATCAATGTTG
Organism: Mycoplasma milvi; assembly: GCF_048284715.1. Lineage (NCBI taxonomy): Bacteria > Bacillati > Mycoplasmatota > Mollicutes > Mycoplasmatales > Mycoplasmataceae > Mycoplasma > Mycoplasma milvi. The sequence continues at coordinate 155,859 of NZ_JBLWAH010000002.1, forward strand.
CCTCCTTTCTTGCTTATGCTGCGATATAAACACATACAGCTTCAATGCTCTTAATTCCATTATTTGAAGTGCTTCAAGTCGCATTGTAAAGAGTGTGATATCCCGCATATTTAACATATAAATCACGCCAACGACTAGCATATCCACTTGAACCATTTGGACGAACTTCAAAATAGTAAGCTCTAGGTTCTCCACCGTCTCCATTTGCGATCACATTAAAACCGTATTTAGTAGTTAAGTTATCTGGCACAAAACTAAATGTTCTGCTGTTCCCATTGGTAAAATTAATGATAATATTAATGCCTAAAATAGTATCTGAACCACCATTTGTTAAATATCATAAGTTTAATTCAGAATTGTATGCTGGACAGTTACCACTCTTTTTGACTGTACTTAATGGTTTAATACTTCCACCAGCTGGTTTTTCTTTCAGCTGTGATATATCACTTTTATTTTGATTTATTGAGCTTTCTAATGTTTTTAATTTTTCGTCGTGGGTATTTGTTAAACTATCAGTAGTGCTTTTAAAAGTTGTAAATTCGTCGTAGTTTGTATTAATGCTGTTTTTTATCTCATTAATATCTTGCGCTCTGATTAAATTTACTTCATTGACGTTAGCGGGGACTGCTATATCTTTTTTATCTTTAAAATTTACTTTTGCCATTTAGTCTCCTTTTATGCGTTTAGTGAATAAATAATATCTTTAATAATAATTTCAGTGTTGCTTGCGATTTCTAACTCGTCTTCTCATTGTGTTAGTTTTCTATAACTGTCTGGATTATCACCACCAATTCTGAAGTTTTTAATTACAAAATCTAAACTTGCGCTTTTAGTTGTGTAGACAATGAATGGAACTTGAACTCATACTGTGTTATTTTTAATTGTTTTTTCGTATTTTGTCATATCTAACTTATGATTTGCCACTTCTAACTCCAAGCTTCCGTCTGGTTTCTTTAAGTAGACGTCACATAGAATGTTGTAGCTCTTAAGTTTCTTGATATTATCAGCATTTGAAAAAATAGAAGCTACTAAAACACTTAATTCTTTATCAACTTTAATGCTGTCAGTCACTTGATCATAATATCCAAAATTCATTTCAATTGTTGCCGTAAAAGTAATATTTTCATTTGCGGTTTTTATTATTTTGTTGTTGAAAGTAGCTAATTTAGAAAAGCCGTCATTTCCTATTAAGTGTCAAGTGCTATCAATATTATTATTACTAATATAGTTGAGTACGTTCTCATTCATATATGAGTATGCTGTTACCTTATTTTCTATTTGTTTAACGTCGTCAATTGGTAGTGATATAAGCATATTAGAACTCTCAAACCTAGCAATTTCTACCGCATCTCCAAGATATCTGTAATTTTCTCTACCGTTTTCTAATTTATAAATGAATGGGTTTTGGATAATTGTGTAAGGCTTTTTGTTAAATAATGTACTTCAGACATTACCTGTTCCGTCCACGAATTGGAAAACATTCTCTTCTCAAAATACAATAGGCACAACTGGCATTTTTAATAATTCACGTCTAGTTTCATTTGTATAAAAGTCTCCAGTGATTTGAAGCATTTTGCTGTCTTGCGTTCTGTCAGCGCTTTTAATATAGTAGTGTAATGAATATAATTCTGTGTCGTCTTGGTCTTCGTACATACTTAAAAGTACAAGTGCGTCAGTACCTAGTTGACTAATCTTATATATTTCTTTTACTTCGTCTCTGTCAAAAAAAGCTATTCCATTTTTATAAGGTTCTAATTTTCTAGGTCTGACATTATCTGGTTCTAGTGTGTTATCTTGGCTTAAATTGAAAGGTATTACATAATTAACATTATCAACGTCAGCATAGGTATAAATAAGCTCGTTATTGATTATAAGTGGTTGAGTTACATAGTCTTGAAAGTATTCATTATAAAATTGTTCCACTTTAAAATTAAGTTGGAAAGCTTTTTCTTTATCTTCTTCAATTAGTAATGTAAAAGGACACCTTCCTACCAGTTTATATTTATTAATTTGAGTTGTATATTGTGGTAATCTCATTTCAAAAAGATTAACTCTAAAAAGTGTCTCGTAATTAACTGTCTGTCCAGCTTCATTCATTATTAAACTTCTAGGGAGTTCTAAAGATACTAACACCTTATTACCTAAATAAAAGTCAAGTACGTGATTATTGTTTTGAGCGTTACGTCTTATTTTATAACTTGTTTCTAGTTTAACGTTATCTTTTAAAAATAATGAGTTTTTTATTAAGTTGTCAACATTTTCTATATTTTCTTCAAGAAGGAGATCGTATTCTATGCTGTTCATACGCTTAATTAAATAATAAACCACTTGCTCGTAAAATTCTTCAGCGTCGTAACTTAATGTAAATTTTAAATTGTGGACGTTTCAAGAACGTGTTTCTTGTGTTGAATTGTTGAGAATAATATTTTTTTTCTTATTTAAAACAAAGGTTCCATTAGGAAGACTTGGGTTAAGAATATCAAGCCCAATTTCAATTTCTACCGGTTTTTTTAATTTAAACCTAGCAATATCAGAAACCTCCATATTTGAGAAGAATTTACGTCAACCGTCTTCAAAAGTGAAATCTTTTTTTCCAGTAAAACCGGCACGAAGTGTTCTATGTTTTTTCTCTTCATTTGCGGTAGAAATAGCATAACCTAGTTTAGGACGTGCTTCTTGGGCTTCTAAACCATAATTTCCTTTTCACTTTTCTAATCATTCTTCTTGGGCTTTGCGATCACTATCACTTGTAGTATCCCACGTAATGTTTTCTGGTAAGGTTGTACGACCTATTTTGTAACTTTTTGCCTCTTGACTTAATTCTAGTAACAATCTAAACTCACTTTTAGTAAGCAATTGTTCATATCCAGTTAAGCCGTCAACTTCTTCATAGTTATATTCTTTAGGTAAAAAGACTACTCTTAAAAATTCGTCTGCGTCTTTGCTTTCAACATAGCTAATAATTTTAATATCTTTAGCGTCTGTATATCTAGCATATAAATTTGGGCTTGTTTGTTTTTCTAATGTGATATATCCACCACGTAATAACTCAATTTTATTATTTAAAATATCTACTTTAACTCTACCATATCAAGTGGTTCCAACTTTTGTATGTAGCAAGAAGTCGTAGGTATCTGTTTCTTTTGCGCTTTCGTTGAAGTCAATTAACTTAACGTCTTCTTTTCTAGGTGGTAATGCTCTTCCGTCTGCGCCTTCTTCAAGCGCTGATTTAAGCTCTTCAATTTCAAGTGATAAAGCGTCGAGTTCTTTCTTTTGGTTGTCTAAATTACTTTGTGCCAAGTCTAGTCATTGCTTTTTATTTTTATAACTTTTTTGTCCAGTTATAAAGTCAGTTATATATCCACCAGTAAAACTTGAATTTTTTTCGTTTTCTTCTCTTTGACGTTTTAAGGTTTCATAACTAGCTGTCTTTTTGCCGACTTCTTTTTGTTTTTCAATATATTGTTTTTGAATTGCTTCACGACTTAAGAGTGTTCTTTTGTCGAAACCTAAACTTCACAAGTTAAACTTGAATAATGGTCTAACAGTTTGAAATTCTGGGTTATCTATAAAGTCATTAAGCTTGATAAAATTACCTTCACGATCAAGAATTAAAATGTAGTTTAATTTAGATAATTTAACTTTTCAAGGTACTGGTAATAGTTCTGGGTCTTTTGAGTTTCCATAGGTAAAAACATTTCGAATAGTTGAAGGTGCTTCTTCACCATTGATAACTTTAAAGTTGTTATATGTAAGTTGTAAGTTGCTAAACTTTTGGTTATTGTCTGCTGTTAAAACACGTCATTGAACTAAAACATTGTACTTATGAATGTACTCATTTAAATAAATGTTATTAATATCTTTATATTCGCTATTTAATCTTTGGAGTTGCGCTGGTAAAGAAGCACTTTCAGCAAGACCGTTTGCTAGTATGTTTGAAATTTCTACACTAGGATTAAGTAAGACATTTATTAAAGCGTTAATACCATTTGTTTTTAAGTTGCTACTCTTTTCAAAAAGCATTGAGTTATATTGTTCTTTGTACTCAGCTGAGTAATCTTTTAAAAACTGATAGAATGTGCTGTCTAAATTTGGGTACCTAAATTTTAAGTTTTCTTGTTTTCTCTGAATTTGTTTAAGACTAATATTTTTTGGTATATCCATATTAGTACGCTTGGGAATTTTTGTATCCTTGGAAAACATATAAGTAAATAAGTCTGTTATCCACTTCTCCCCTTTATCTGTACTATTTTTAAATGTTTCATAATCAAGTAACGGGTACTTTTCCATTTTTGCTCCTTTTTTAATTTTTTAAGAATTTTTATATAATTTAGTTATGAATAATAAGAATATAAAACACGAAAATGTTAAGAAGTCATTCTCTTTAGTTCAAAAAAGAAAACACGAACTTAACAAAATCAAACTATACATTACCTTAACTTTATCCATAACCTTAATCTTTGTGGTTATTTGAATTTTAGCTATGATACCTAGTACCTTTTCAGCAAAATTAAGGGTCTATAAATATGACGGTTACACTACTGATTGGAAAGAGTGAAGATTACCTATCAAGGATTACGAAAATCCTAAACCATTATTTGTTTATAATGAAGACTTTCTCTTCTACTCTGGAACACTAGGTGCTATCGCATTTTATTCAATAGCTTTAATTTTAGCTTGCTTACCTTTTTACGCGTTTGCTTATTTCTTTTTATACAAGAGACTCTATGTTAGAAAACTTCAAGAATTTGATAAAGCTAACACAAAATGAAAGGACGCTGTTTCAAGTCAACAATAGGTTGGCTTTTTTTATTTATTCGCTGTAATAGGGTCTGACTTATCTAATAGTATTCTATTTCGTGTGTTTTCAATTTTGACATTTCTAGTGTATAAAGTACCATAAGGAAGGTATTGTGGTAAGCCTACATTTTTTATAAAATATGAACCATTTTGTCTTATCTTAATATTCACTTTTCAGTGTAGAAAGTTTGTAAAGTATTTAATGTCTTGATATTTTGACTGTAATTTTTCTTTTTTTCTAGCTGGGTTATCTCTAAACGCTTGACTGTCATAGTAATTGAGTATTGTGTCTGCGTCTAGGGAACTAGCTAAATAATAATTAATTTTTAGAGTGTCACTTGAACCTTGATAGGTACCACTGAATGAATTACAGATATATTTACCGTCAACTCCATTAATTCCACTGTTTAGGTTGATACTATCCCCGATATTTAGGAATGGTACTTCACAAGTGAGATTTAAGTTATTAACAAGTTTGCTTTTTAAATCTAGTTCGTGTTGAGCGAATTTATACAAGTCGGCTATATTACTAAAGTCATTATATTTATCATAAGCGTACACGTCTCCCCTGAAATTAGTTAGCTCATTTATTCTTTTTATTTCTTTAGAGTTTTCTACAGTAACCGCACTTTTACGCTTTATAAAATAACTTAACGTTACTATTTTGTTTTCTGGTGTAAATTCTGGGTGTCTAATTATTTCATTGTCTTCTGGCGTGTAATAAAAATGATAATTAAATCCCTCACTCGCTTTAGATTTAGGAATTACAACAAGGGGAATTTGTTTTTTATCCTCTGAAGTAGTATCAATGTAGAAATTAAACTCTTGATCGTCGTCTCAATAAGCAATATTATTTTTTAATACAACACTGTCTAAATTTTTGTTTAGTATTTGAGTTTCTCTTACTGGCTTACTGCTTATAATATTTTCACTTTCAAAACGAATTTTATTTATATAGTGATCAGAATTAGTATCTAGCGTAATATCTGTAATTTTTAAATCTTTTCAATTTTGTGGTGATACGGTTAGTGCTTCTTGTGCTTTGAACTCTTGTTCACTTTTAAAATTAATAAGTAAATTCCCATTTTTGTCAGTTGTAAAGTATAAAAAGCTTTTCGTTTGGGTTGCTATGATTTCTTTAAGAATTGAGTAAGCATTCTTATTAACTGTATCGTAGGCATTAATATTATCGTTATTTGTAAAATTGACTTTTCCTATTTTTATTTTAGGTTCGTCTAATGCTTCAATAAAGGCGTTTAAAGCTCGAGTTGGGCTTAAGTTGATAAATTGTATATCTGCCGGTGTTTTTTTGCTTAATCACTCTCTTATATCGCTTATTTCAATGCTAAAATCTTTAACCTTGTTGGGGTGAAGACTAAGTCTTCCAATAGAAGTTATAATTCCAGTAAAAAATGTAAGTCCGTTACTGCTTAAGGTAGCAATTGAGTGTAAGGGTATTTTATCTAAAACGTTTAAATATTCTAGGTGTTTGCTTTTGAATTGACTTCTATGGATTACATTATTTATATTTACTTTTGAATAGTTAAAAGCGTGATAACTAAACTTAATATCGTCATTAAAAGCCCAGTTCCTGTCTCCATTTATTGTTAAAACTAGGTTACGGTTAAAAGCTTTAATATTCATTAACTACCACTTCCAAAATTCGTTTGTACTTTTCTACTTCCACCATTTGCTCTAGAAACTTCAGATAAAGTACCATAGCGATCTTGAACTATATTAACGTTTAAAGCTCCTTCAGCCCCTGGACCATTTTCTGGAAGAGTTGTTCTATCTAAATCCATACTATCTATAGCGTTTCCGGCAATAACTGAACCACCTATTAAGGCACCTATACCAGCTAAAGCTATTGCTCCTTGTGCTAATGCTGCTGCGGTTACTCATACACTACCAGTTGCGATTGCCTTTGATACTCCCATTGCGACATTTCCTAAAACTACTGCTGTTCTATACGCTGTAAAAGCCACAAGGGCGAATTTTAGAGTTCTACTTAATCCCCCAAACATATCAATAAGGTTAGATATAGTACCTAAAAATGCTTGCCCTAGGGCTTTTTGTAAGTCTTCACTAGCCTTTTTCATTTTAACCATATTAGCTATTCCTTTTGGCATTTCTCTAGCTTGTTTGTTATATAGCCTATTTCCATTTTTTAGCAAGTAGTTAAGACGTTCTTGCGCTGAAGCATTAGCTAGAGTTGACTTAGTATTTTTATCTAGATAAATACCAACGGTTTGAAGACTTGTAGCTTTTCCAGAAATAATAAATTGAGTGAATGCGTCATTAGCTGCGTCTGCTGAATATCCTAAACGCTCGAAGTTATCTGACAATTGGAACACACGATCACTCGCTTCTCTTCCAAAACCAGCTTCTTGTAAGTTGGCTGCTAGGCGCATTTTAGCCATATATTCTTGAATAGATTTATCCGCTCCAGCAAAAAGATAACTTCCAATTTTAGCAGCAGCAAACATATTTTTAATGTTGTTTATTGAGTTAGAAAACTTTTTCTGCATACTCTTTAAAGTTCTATCAATACTTTTGACGTCTAGACCAATGCTTAATTCAACTTTACCTACACTCATTTGTTACTCCTTTATTAATTCATTTGCTCATATACTTAATATATCTGTGTTTGCTTCTTGTTTTTCTTCTAGTGAAAACTGTCTTTTCAGTTTTAAAATGTTATCGTCTGTAATATCCAATTCACTTGTAGTTCTTAATTGAATTATTTTGCTTAACATTGAACTTTCTGGAAGCGAATTAAGATATACACAAAATAGCTTAAAATGTAAATTTAAGACTTCTAAATAGTCAATGTTATAATGCTTTTTAAAGTCAGCAATTATAAAGTCTAAATCTTGATTGAAGTCTATTATTTTAGCTACTTTTTTTCGGAATTACCTTCTTCTATTTGCTCTGGGAATGTATTTTCTTGTCAGAATTGAAATACTTGTAGCACTGCTATATCTTGTTGCTTTGGGCTTAAAAGAGAATGATTTACAAGCATAAGGAAGTCTTTGAATTGTTCTGGATACTTAAAGAATATTTTTAAAAACTCTTCCCCTTTTCCCATAAAATCTTCTGCTGTTGTTAAGTCCTTATTTTCTTTTAAAAATTTTTCTAATCTAGCTACACTTTTGAAACTTGTATCAATTGCGAATTTTTTGTGGCAAAACTCAATGTAATGGTCTTCACCTAATCTGATTAAATCGTCAAGTTTTAATATGCTCATTTTGTACTCCTATTTATATTCTCATTTGTCGTCTTGTGGGATAATATCGAATTGGATTTTGATTAGTTCGTCTACATTACCGCTTGGAATACCGTTTTTGAACTGAATAACTGCTTTTCCAAGTAAATTTGTAACTGCTTGATTTTTTGAACTTGTTTCAGTTGCTTTTTTGATACCGTCAAGCTCTAATTTTATGAATTGATTATTACATTTGTAAGGTGCGCTAGTCATTAAGTGAATTAAATATTGGTGTAATTCGTCTGAACTATCGTAATCTACACTAACTGATAAAGAAGTGCTTTTTCCCGTGATAATTGAAGTAGTTTCTCCACCGTTGTGAAAGTAGTTACGATCTTCTTTTTTACTTGAGTAGTTAAGTTTTAACTCTGTAATAAATTTAAGTTCTGTGTACTGCGCATTTTCTTTTGTTGTACTATCAGTTGGATATAAAGCAATATAAAGCTTATTTCCATTGTTTGTTTTTAACATATTTATTCTCCTTTTTGTTTAGGTTGTATCAATAACTCATAACTAATTAAATAAGACTGTGTTGTTGTATCATAATTTACATTTACAATGTTATCTGCTTGAGTTATGTAGCTATTGTTATCTATAATAATGTTATTAATTGCTTTAGCTAGTATTGTAAAATCTTTTAATTCTTTCAGTTCAGCTAGTTGCTCATAAATCAATTTATAGGTGTTGAGTTGCTCTATATGTGATAAAGCGTCAGCAATGAAGTAAAGGTCAAAATTAATAACAATAACGTCGTTATTTAGATATCTACTAAAAACATTTGGATTAGCTTGTTTAAAGAATAAAGCGTCTGTGTTTTCTTCTATTATTTGATATCAGTAAGGTGGTTTATACTCAAGTTTTAAAGCTTGGTAAATTTGACTGCTAATTATGTTACCTACACTTCTCATTATTTATCTCCTTTATCAATTTCTTTGCCATATTTTTCATATGCTTGTATCACTTCGCTTTTAATCCCTACCATTTTTTGTTTAGCTGTTTTTCTTAATAAGTCTGGGTTTCTACTAGTTTTGAAATCAATTCAGTTTTTGTTATCGTAGTACCTTTTTCTTCTTGAACCCCATAACTGAACCAGTGGATATACTGCTCTAGGATTTTGCTTTTTGTTGATACCGGTAACGCGTATAGAAACGAATAATTCCCCACTTGTAGCTTGTTTTTTAGAAATTCTTTCAGTTATTTTGAAACGATCCCTCATATGCTTCTGTTTGTTATATCTATCTCTTGTGTTTCTTGTATCATATGGTAGCTGCGCTTTAACTTCTGAATATATACTATTACCACGACGTCTTAAAATGTTTTGTGCTTCAGGTTTCTTGCTAAAATCAGCTAACTTATTTTTTAATGTAGGGTCTAGCTTAAACTTAACATAGTCTAGTTCTATCATTATGTAACTTACTATTTACCTTGTTTTAATTCTTCCTTGAGTTTTTCGATATCGGTTTTTGATACCATTGTTTGCTGAATTTTATTTAAAGTTGAATTCATTTGTCATACAAGATTAGCAAAATCCGAAAACTCATTAACAGTTCTATAAAGACTATCAAAATCACGACCAAAATTGTCTAATGAGCTATTCATTTGTTTAACTTTTTTATCTAAATTACTTAATTTTTCTTTGACTTCTTCAGCATTGTGTAATAAAAGTTGATTAGCTTTATTTTTGTCTTCTGGAGCTAAATTATCAAGATACTTTTTAAGATTAGGCATTGCGTCTATATTTTTAAAATATGTTGCTACAATTTTTTGCTCTTGTAGATTAAAAAGGTCTTTATCAATTGACGTAATGGTATAAATCTTTTTGTCTCTATAGACAAAATCGCCAACTTCAATGTTTAGTTCTGTTTTTCTAAATTTAATAGATAAAGTATCGTTTTCACTACGTCCTTCAGCTTCAACTTGTGCTTGTTTTTGTTGCATAATTGACGCAAATACTAATCTACTGTAAAATGTTTCGCCTTGAGTATCAGTTTCGAGCATTCCCATATTCGTAGCTTTTTTGATTTTTATTAGTAAAAAGGGTTCTCTATAATCTCTTGGATCGGTGTATAAAATTCTAGCCATAATTTACTCTGCTCCCCAGTATTTTGTATAGCATTCTTTGGTCTATGACAGTGTTATTTGTTTCTGTTGTCGTAGTTGGATTAGAAAAGTATAAAGCTGCTAAATGTAGTGTCCCTTGTTTTGTTACAAAATCATACGCTCAAGGGTGATTACTAGGTACAATATCATTTTCAAGTGCTAATTGGTAGTACTGTGTCCAGATATTTCTATGCGCTATAGCAATATATTCAGCTAGAGTATCATTTTCGTAATCGTCAACAATTGCCAACCGCTGCTTAAGACTTTGAATTCAGTCATATAGGACTGCTGGGTCTAATGGTGTTGTTATCATATTATGAAAAAATAGCAAGCTAATAAAATTAACTTATTTAACCTGCTACTCCTTTCTTTTTTTATTTAACTTCTAAAAATCTTGTATATACGAATGGGTCTACTAATTTAACTTGTCCACGTGTTCCAACAATGGTGTAGTGGATACCACGACTTAATCCAGAATATGGGTCGTCTTGTGCTACAACTGATAATCCATAAACCATAACTTGGTCTTTTGGTAAGAATAAAACTGGTTTTTTACCTTTGGCTCATTCTTTTTCTGGGTATTTATCTGTGACGATAATTTTTGCGCCTTTGAATGTATCATTCTTGATATCATATAAATCTTTAATTAAAGCTGATTGAGTATCATTAATCAATGAACGTTTTAATTCAGCGTATACGTCTGGGTGTGTAACAATAAAGTAATTACTTAAAATGTTTTCACCGTATTGAGCTCTGATTTCTGTCGCTACTTTATCAACGTCAGCGAATGTGATTTTGTTTGTTTCGTTTGTTAAACGTTTAGCTTCAGAAGTTGCTCCACCTGTATAAGTTTCAGCATTAAAAGCTGTTCCAGCGTGTTTAAAGATATCAGCGTAAAGACCTTTTCTAACACTTTCAAGAATTGCGTCTGTTGCGTTTTGTACTTGTGCTGATAATAATTGTTCTTTAAGTGTTAAGGCGTTGTTTTGTGCTACTTTTACACTACGTCTTTCTGGTGCTAATGTAACTGCGAATGTTGAACCACCAAATTCAATACTTTCTGCCGCTTCAGCAATAGTTGTAACGTCTTTTCTGTCTGCTACATAAACACGAGTGCTTAATTTATCAAGTCCTGATAATGGTACTCTTCTAGCAAAATCTGTAAGTTCTGGGAATACTGTAGCAATATCTGTTAGAATTCCGGCTTCTGTTAGTGTTTCAACTACAGCTAGTCCTTTAAGATTTGTTGTACCGTCAAGCGCTCTTGTGTTTAAGTTTTCAAGAACTACGTCACTTTGTGCTGCGATAAGTTCAACTTGTTTTTTGTCTGCTTCTGATAAGTTTTGGGCGTTTGCTCTATAAATTGCGTCAAGCTCTTCAGAAGTTAGTTTTTTATTTCTTTTTACTTTGTTTTTGATTTCTTTTAAATCCACATTTTCTCCTTTTGTATTTAATGTTTCAAGCACTGCTCTTGTAATTGTGTTTTCTTGTGGTTGTGGTTGTGCTTGGATAATTTCTTCTGCTTCTGTTTCTGGTTCAGCTTCAACTTCTTGTGCTTTAGCTGCTCTCTTTTCGAATTCAGAAACTAGGTTATTTAGTCTATTATTGATATCTTCAAGAATATTGTTAGCTCTTTGATTAAATTCTTGCTCTTGTTTTGTAATAGTTTCTTCAGCTACTGTATTAACTTCTTGAGTAACTTGTTCTTCTTGTTGTTGGGTTTCTTTTTCTAGAATTTCCATATACTCCTCTACTAAAAAGTTGTTATTTTTGTCGTATGCTCTACATTTATCTTGTGGGTAAAATCCCTCATAGACAGGGTCTATACTAATAAGTTTTCCACGCTTATGAATAACTTCAAGCACTAAATTATTAACAATTTCTTCATTTTTATATTGCTTGTATTCTGTTTCAATCGGTTGAAAAATAAAGCTGTTTGAAGTTATTACACCATTTTGAATTAAATCAGCTGTTTTGCGTGATAGCGGATCGCTTTCATTTACTTTTAAAGTGGCTATAATTTTTGAACCGTCTTTTTTAACTTCCATTGTTTTGTTTTTTGTGCTGGCTAATAAATGCTCAATACTGATTTTGTGGTCTAGGTAGCTATTAAGCTCTAATTCTTCAATTGGGGTTTCAAAATCGAAACAATTTAAGTCTATTTTTTCACGATATTGTTTGTCGTCGTATAACTTATATTGGGGACTTCAACTGTCTAATTCAATAGTTAGTTCTATAGTTCTTTCTTGTGGCTGCTCTGGTGCTTGATTTGCGTCTCTTTTAACTACAGCATTTAAAGCTGAATTTACATATACATATTTATTTTTTTCCAACGTCTACCTCCTTTCTATTTTCATTGGGGGTTAGGTTTTGATTGTTTAATAAATTAACTGGTGTAAGTGTTCCGTTAGCTAGAAGTGTATCCCCGTCTGGGTGTTTTGGTAATCCTATAAGTTCTCTAACTTCATTAGGTGTTAAATATCCACTATTTATTCCACTAGACGCGAACTCTTGAAGTGCTTTAAGGTCAATACTTAATAAATCCATTATTTTAAAGCTAATTTCTTCATTTGTGTTTTTACACAAGGCATAAGTTAAACGTTGCGTAATGTTGATTAAAAGGGGCTTTAGACTGTTATCTATGTATGCTTTATTTAATTCACTTGAAGAGTTATATTTATTTGGATCGTCATATCCAAGTTTTGCTGGTGGAATACCTAAATTGGACGCAAACTCTCTTCCAATGCTGTTTCTGGTTTGGAAATCAATTTTTCCACTGGCTGTATTCATAGCATTACCAAAATCCCATTTTTCGTCAATAACAACAGCAAAACGACCTTCACGTTTTTGCATTTCTAGCATTTCAGCCATAGCTTTGTTAGCTTGCTCTCTTTGTTTTTGGTCAGTAGCATTTTGAATTTTTAGAAACATTGAGTAACTAAAATCATTTTTAATAGCGTTTAGCATTGCTAATTCATTCTCTCTAACTTTTGAGATCGTACTTTTAAATAGCTGTCTAAAGCTAGTGTCGTCTATTCCACTAATGATTTCATATTCTATCCATATCAACATATTGTTCGGAATGCTTAAAGGTTCTGAAGTATCAGTCTTTTTAAGAGTAAAGGTACCGTCTTCATTCTTTGATATAAAGCTGGGGTGAACTGGTATTAATTGAGTTATATTATTCTTGTTATCTCTTTCAATAAAAATAGGTGCTTTCCCAAAAATTAAAAGATTTCAGACTAAAACTTTTTTAAATTCCCAAGGCGTCAAATTATTACTTGGGTGTTTATTGAGTAAATAAGTGATATTATTTTGAACTATGTTTTTAGTTCCATTTTTTTCCACAAGGTACTGAAAATTAACTTTTGCTATATCGTTAGCAATCATTTGAAATGCTCTAACAGCACTTGAATATGTTAGTAATTCTGTTGGAGTTAATGTATTGATTAATTTACTCTCTGTGTTGTACTGTAAAGACGTAGAAAAACGCTCATAACCGTAGTTGTTATAAGCAATAGATTTAGGTTTGAAAAGTTTTGTAAATCAGTTATTAGCCACTAGCACTCCCTTACTGGGAAGCATAGTTAATTTAAAATTGTATAATAGCTAGTTTGTTCTTTTTGTTCATTGAATTGGTATCTATAAGCAACACTGTTTAAAAGCGCCATTGCTAGGTCTATTCTTCTGTATTGCGATATCTTTTTTATAAAGTAATTTCCTGTACTTGTTTCTTTTATGCTCACATTTAGTAGGTGGTTTATCAACATTTCGTTGTCGTCAATAATATATATCTTCCGTAATCTAATTTTTCTATCTAATTCCTTAAAAACTGGGGTAAGGTAGACACCTTGTTTGACAGAAATTAATTCGTCGCTTCTAAAAATATTCTCGTCAAGAAGATATCTTTTAACTATGTTAAAACACCAGTTATCGTATAACAATATTGTATCATAAAATAAATTTTTTCATAATTTTATATAACTTTTTAGTTCTGAATAGTCAACAACGTCCCCTTTTGTGAGTTTAAGTCAGTTTTTGCTTGCTCATTCTCGATAAGGCACGTGGTCGATATCTTCTTTCCGTTGAATATTACTATCTGGTAAAAATCCCATTCCCTTGAATACTCATATGCTATCACCGTCTTCTTGCGGTATTTCTCAATGTTGTACAACTGCTGTAACGTCGTGAATACTTGAAAGGTCTAATCCCATAAGTGGTTTAAGGTCTTGGAAGTTGTTTTCGATATATGGACGTACAATTTGGGCGTTAGTTTGCTGATTTTCTAGAATATCAAAAAGATTAAAGTAACTTGACGCATTATTAACTCACATACCAAGTCGTTTAATTTTGAATTCTGTTTCTTGAGAATTGCTTGTTATCTGACTGAATTCGGTTTGTAAGTCTTTTAATGATACTGTAACGTCTAGACCGGGATTAGCTTTCTTTCACAGCGAACTATCTTGTCAGTTTTCGTAATCTTCCTCGTCAAGTTCAGCACAAAAAAGAAAAATATTAGCGTTATCGTGTAATGTGTGTGGGTCTCTGATTTGCTGCTCTAAAAAAGTTTTATAAGCTTGCTCTCTTGAATAGCACACAGAGTCTGTTTTAGTACCTTTGGTAGTATCATAAACCAACATTAAGTTTTTTCTTGAGGTGTTTTTGGCATATTTTGCTGATTTTTGCATTGTGTCGTCTTTATGTAGGTGATACTCGGTTAAAATAACCATTGACGGGTTTTTTCCCTCAAGTGCGGCTGTATCAAAAGCAATAGCCTTAATTCTTCCTCTTTTTTTGCTTAATATTTGAATGGTGTTGGCTTTTTGGTAGTTTTTAGCTATTTTAGGACTTTTATAAATGTAGTTCAATGCTATTTCATATGGAATACGAGAACTATCACGAGTGGGACCAGCAAAATAGATTTCTGGGTTTCCGTCAAGTAGCAGCCCCATAGAAACACACAGAGCAATCATAGCCCAAAAGCTACTTTTTCATTGTTTCCGAGCTTCAATATCAAACACTTCATTGGTTAAAAAGTGGTCTTGCTCGTCTTTAAATACTCAACCCCAGATAAACCCACACATAAACTTTCTGAAATCTGTAAAAATAAATGGTTTAGAAATTTGGGGAATAATGATTTTATTAGCGTATGAAATAATGGCGTTATAGTACTTACTTGTATAAACTAATTCAAAAGCTGAATCGTGTTTTTGACGATACAAAAATAATAAGTGGCGTGCTGCTTGAAAAAACACCATTTTACTTGTAAGTATCTTTTTAGGATCGTTATTTTGACGATATACAACATTGTAAGCATATTGAGTTGGCTCGTCTAGCTGTTGATAATCTCACTTTTCTACTTCACGCTCTACCTTTTTTCAGTAGGGATTTATTTGGATTAAATCTTTAAAAGTCAAACTCGTCCTCTTGCTCTTCTTCGGATTTTGAAAGTATTGCTTGAAGTTTTTCTTTTGAGATTTGAATGTGTAAGTTATTTAAGATATGATCAGAAATTATTTTGTAACTCTTTTGTAGCTCGTCATTTCTTGAAGTTGTTTTACCATTTTCGTCAACAACAAAACCTTCGTTTGAATTTTCAAGTTGTAATATCTCCTCTTGGTGTTTTTTGACTTGAAGTTTTAAGTCATTTATTAACTTGATACTTTTTTCAAGCCACTTTTTGTTATTGTCGTAAAAAATTACTTCTGATACATTATCTGGCGTTAAACTTTTGATAAATTCAGGTGTTATTAGCTTTTGTTCTGCTTGAAGTCGCTGCTCTAGCACTTTGAGTTGTTTATTTTTATCCTTAATTAGCTCGTTAAGGGCGTTTATACGCGTCGGTTTTACTTCGTTGATAAAATACCTATGGAGCTTATTAATCTCGTTTATTTTGCTTATTACATCGTCAATTACATAAAGCATTAGTGAATTAGAAAAGTCACCCCAATCAATATCTGAATTAGAGCTTTGTAAATTCTTTTTTAATTCTTCTAGTTGTTTCTTATTTTTTATATTCATTCTAAACTTTTCACTCCGTTACTTGAAGGGAAGTTTAGCTTATTAATATTGTTTATAAAGTTCAGCGTGATTTGTTTTAGTGTGTTCGTTATCGTTTTGTCTTCTTTAAAAATTAAGTTATACTCTTCGAGGTGCTTTTGAAATAGTCCGCTTATGCTGTAACTATCTAATTCTCCAAAAGTAGCAACTAAATAAATTATAAGTTGATATTGCTCTATTAAACTTGGATATTTTTTATTAAGCGGTTGCTTATGGTAATTTTTTAATTTAGTAATTAGTATTGCGTGGTCAATGTTAAAAAAAGCCATTAATAAATGGGGTGCGGTTACGTCAAAATTTCAAGCTTGACGTATTTTTTTTATTCTTTGGTTTGTATATTCATAAAGCGCAAGGAATAGAGCGCGGTGTATTACAGTGTTAAGTCTCTCGTTAAAAATAACATTAAAAAGCGTATTAGCATACTGCTGCTTACGTTGTGCTAGTGGAATAACTCTTCAGCGTCTATAGAGCAGGTATTGCGTTCATAGAGTTTCTACCGGCTTTAAGTCGTCAATCGTTTTAAATTGCTTGGAATTAAAAGAAGCATACAGCTGGTAATAATTATTAAGTGATAAAAACGAGCTATCTTGTTTCATTTTGGTTTTTATATCAGCTTCAAAAATTTGTAGCATATTGTTAAGTGCTAAATTACTAATTTTGTTGTTTAAAAAAGCAAGCACTTGATTAGTGTTGTAACTGTCTTCTTTTATCTTCCGCATATTTATATTTTAGCATATAAAAAAATATATTAGTTATTTTTGTGGAATATATGTGTTTTTCTTGTTGCGGTATCAAGTTAAGTGAAGCTCTCCCTCTCTGCGATCAACATTGAAATAATATAGTTCTTTTATATTTTCCATTACACTGAAAGATATATCTATTAAGTCTCTTAACGTGCTATTGTCTTCTGGATAAATTAAAAAATAAGGTTTTAAGTGCTTTCATAGCAAGCTTTTTAACGCAAAAATAGAAATATCTCCGAATGAAACAACAAAATAAGCAATGGCTGTATAAAGTTCAATTAAACTTGGATATTGTCTGTTAACTGGTTGTTTTTCAAAATTACGAAGCATTGAGACTTGAATTGGCGTCTTGATATTAAAAATGGTCTGAATTATTTTTGTTGTACTATAGTCATAATTTCAATTAATACGTATTTGTCTAAGTCTGCCTTTAACAAAATCATATATAGCATTAAATAGCGCTCTGTGAATTAGAGTTTGCGCTTTCTCTGTAAAAATAACTCTGAACTTCTCACCGGCATAATTTTCTTGACGTTGCTGTGCTTTTATATTTCTTCATTTTCTCAAGAATACAAAATTGGTTCAGTCTATTTCGTCGCTTGATATTTCACCTATAGTTTTGTGGTTGTGATTTTTTAAGTATGAGTTGTAGTCGATACATTCGAAGTCAAGGAATTTTTTACTGCTTTCTATTTTTGGAATTATGTTTTTATAAAAGTATTCACTTCATAAATCTAGACCACACTCTTCCAAACGTTCGTTAAGGTATTTCATTGCTTCTTGAGGTGTTAATGTGTGCTTATTAATTTTACGCATTTAGGCTCCTTTTTGGTTGAGTATATAAAATAATATAACAGCGGAATTTTTAATCACTCCTTACTCACTATATACTATATACACCCCTTTTTACCACTTTTTTTATTTATTATTTATATATTATTAAGCTATTATATTATTATATATATTATATATTATATATACTAAAAAGTAATAAATAGATATATAAATACTATAAGAATAGTAGTTTTTGTCTAATTTGGGGTGTGTTTTTACACTAAAATTATACTATATAAAATAATATAAATAGATTTTTTTAGTTTTTTTAGTAATTTTCCCAATTTTTATTTATATTACTTTATATATTACAAAAATCCCCAAAAATTCAAAAATTTGACTTTCCAAAATTCCAAAAAACGCCCGCAAAGGAAAAGCGGTGGGGCTAAATTCCCAACCCCGATTTTTTTCAACTCCCCCCTAGGGTCCCACCTAGAGTCCAACTCAAACCCATTCTGTCCCAAGTTCCCAACTCTTACACTTTCAACTCTTCCTATTCCAACCAACTCACTCCCTGCGATCATATTTAAATCGCTCTAGGTGCTCAAGCCTAGACCCACCCCTATATAATATAAGGGACAAGGGCAAAGGAATGAAGTCAAAAGATAAGGGCAAAAGAAAAGCGGCCTTGCGGCCGGTACTATTTCAACGTGAGTCTTTGTTGGAAGAGATATTAACAGGATAAAATTACGAAACTGTAATACGCGTTGTTAGATACTTGATATGAACACTGATTAAAACTGCTGATATAATTAAAACAATTTTATTTACTATACTTCACCTAAATGCTTACTAATCTCTTAATAAGCAATAATATTATATTTTTATATTTACACAATTCTTTAAAATGGAAAATCTTTTATTTTATATATAATTTTATTAATATATTTTTTTATAGTGAAGTTAGTAAAAAAAATAAAAAATTTTTATACAGATTAGTTTTTCTATGGTATAATTATTACAGTTAAAGGCGAGGATAACCTCAACTTGAAAACCTTCCTAAATATTGTACTACCCTAAAACCTCATTTTGCTAAAAAATATTATTTTTTAAGCTCAATTTTATTTTATGCATTTCTTTATCAGACATATTAACTAGGATATCATCGCTAATTTCCTTTTCAAACAATTCTTCTAAAAAATATTCAAATCCATCTATGCTTTCTATTTTTATTATTCTACTGTTTTGCTCATCAACTAAAGCATATGCTTCAAATAATTCAAAATTATTTTTCAAGTCATAAATAATATCATTTTTCAAAACAATTATATTATTAATTGTTATATAGTTTGATAGCTCAAAAAGTTTCAAATTATTAAAGTCTTTTAATATTATTGTCTTAGGCTCATTTTCGTATTGTAATAAATTTAAATAATTTAATACATCATCTTCACTAATAAAATCATCAGATATATTAATTAAAGATTTTATAATCTTAATCGAAGAGTTGTCTACAGATACAATATCATTATTAAAGTTTTGGTTAATTTCGTGTAATATATTATTTGAAATATAATCAATATTTAATATATTAGCATAGTCAATATTAATTATTGATAACAATTTAGTAATAACATTTTTACTATTGAATGCAAATAGATCAGAATATTTCGTTAATGGAGATATTATGACACATTCAGATAATCAAATGTTTTTGTTATTAATTTCAATTGATGCATCTTCTTTTTGTTTTTCATAAATAAACATTTCTTTTAAAAAATTTGTAGTATTTGCTACATCTAAAAACAGTAGCCCATTAAAGTTTTTAATTTCATTATTATATGTTTTAATTTTCATTATAGTTCTATATAATCCTCTCTATCATTATAAATTTCATTAAGATTTTTTTCACCTGTTAAAATCTCCATATTTTGGTATTGATTTTCTGTCAACATAATAACTCTAACATTTGCCTTTATTGGCAAAATTTTTTTAATTTTTTCTAATTCATATTTGTACATAGTATGTGAACCAATGCATTTGCAATATATTGAATACTGCAACATAAAATATCCAAGTCCAATTAATCTATCTCTAAATTTTTCCGCAGCTTTATCTTTTTCATCAGTTTGATAAATATCATAAAAAATTAATATTCTCATATATCTACTCTTAGTCTCAATCAATAATATATTCCTCTTCGTCAATATCGCCTGAAATGATAGACTTAATAAATTGATCAATTGAATCATTTCAACTTCTATGGTTTTTAAACATTAAATTTTCAAACGCACTAAACAGTGTCTTTTTATATTCTGTAAATGATTCATTTTTTTCTTTAATCAAAAAGTCATAAACAAAATAATCTATTACTGGTCTAAATATCTCCATTATGTCACATGCTAAAGCAAAATAATTATTAAAGCTTTTATGAAAAATTCCTAATCTATTATCAAGTCCATTTTTAATTAAACTTCTTGAAACATAACTCATAAGAACAATATAGCCAAAGTTTAAAAACTTATTTATTACGTTGTTATCATCTGAGCGGTTAAAGGTGCTGCCATATAATAATTTAAAACTAAGCTTAGCAGCATGACCTTCACAATTAGTTTCATCTCCTTGTTTAACATTAGAATAATATTCAATTAATTTATTAATATCATCATCAGATGCAATATCCAAATGATAAATTAATTTAGCATAATTAATAATTTTAAGTCTAATAATGTGCTTTCACATTTTATTTTTAAAAGTTTCATCTCATCGTATTTGAGCTAAATAATTCTTGTTTGAATAATATGAATTAATCGGATTTATTTGTATTGTTGGCTGATATTTATTATTACAAATAATTAAATTTATATTATAAGCAACAATTTTATTAAGTAATGGAACAGTAATTAAACAAAATGGGTTAGTAATTAATATTGTGTCTATTGTTCGTAAAGGAATTGTAATGCGTGATCCATCCTTGTTAATAATTAACGTATCCAAAAATAAAGAAAGATATTCAGTTTGAGCTATTTCAATAACTTTTTTAGACATATAAAAAGAAAAAACCAGAGTAAACTCTGGCGGTTACGACAGTCATATAAATATGACGTCTTATTTTAGGGTATGACAATATTTGTATAAGCAATAATTTTATTGTCATATATATGATACATTATTTAAAATATTTGTCAATTAAAATTTTATTTAATCCTAAAATATCTGGTTCAGAAGGAGAACCGTGCTTTCCATCTAAAATAATATAATTACTCAAAAGGTTATTAAGTGTTTTTGGCATTCTTTTTTCTTGTACCTTATTTTTTCTAACAACCTTGTCATTTGATCTTCTCACATATTTTAATTCATTTCAGTCATTAATATTTTGGAATGATGAAATATAAAATAGTTCTCTACTTTCCTTTTCTATAAGTATCGTTCCTCTAGCTAAAATTCTTCAAATATCATAATTTTGATCGATTTGTTTTTCTTTTAAATATGTAACAAATTTTTTATCTTTTGAAAAATCATGTTTTAATATATTTAATTCATTAGAATCAAGATGAGCATTAAAAGTATTGATTGGAACTCTTATATATTGAGAGCCTTTTTCGCTCACATTATCTTTCTTCTTTAAAATAATTAAAGCAACAGAATTAACTGATGTTTGATATGCATTAGGCAATCCAGTATGACTATCTTTACTTTTGATAACTAATTGAGATATATCATTTAATTTATCACCTTTCACTTTTAAATGTTTTATTCTAAATGTGTTTTCATTAGTAGAATCATAGAATACAACTGTCTTGGAATTAATCATTTTAGAAATAAATTCTTCAGAAAATTTATTAGGATAATTTGCAGATAAATCCCTCATATATTTATTAAATACAGCTAAATCAGAGTCTTTATATTCAGCCTCATATTCAAAATAAACTGATTTCATTAAATCAAATAAGTATGGATTAGTTTGTGCTAATAATATATTTTCTTTTTCAGAATTAAATAATTTATCAATATCGGACTTTTTACTAAATAAACTTTTCTTGTTAATTTGTCTAAAACCATCTTCTTCTTTCTCCATAGAGTAGACTGTACTATTGAATAATTCTAAATTTGACTTAATTTCTTTTTTACGAGAAAATTGGACTCTAAAGTCTATGTTATCAAGATTTTTTTCCATTTCACGTGCTATTTGACTAATTTCATTTTGAATTTTTAATTGTTTTCATGTATTACTATCAATTTCAGTTATTTCACCAGTTTTTATATCTTCTTTACATCATGTACCAGTTGAAGCAGATTTATAAATTTTATAATTACTCATGTTTTGCAATTGATGATATAAAGTTTTAGTTTCATTAGCAAACATAGCTATAATACTTGCATCAATAGCATGGTGAGAATAATCATCACGATCTTTCTTTCTCAATTTTTCATTTTCCATACTTTTTCTTATAAATGAAGTAACTCCCCCATTTATGGATATTACTGAAAACTTAGATTTAGCATCGCTTGAAACATTTTTTGAATACTCTAGTAAGGCATCTCTGAACACAATTGTAGCATATCTTGTATCATTTAAATTACGAGCTAAAAATCCAATATCAAAAGAATTTTGTTCTTCTTGAGCAAGTAGTTTCTTGTATTTTTTAGTCTTATCAAGATAATTTGAAAATCCTTCATTACTATTAGCATATCATCTATCACAATTTTTAACATATTCTTCTCATGTAATTCCTGCCATACCAGAGGTTATAAATTCATATGGTGTTCTTTGCCCTTTTAGTTGATTAGATTTTTTAAATACAAGAACTTTGTTACTACTTGAATCGTCAAATGATTGGCTATAAGGTAATATGTGGTCAATTTCTGTATTAGTGAATATTTCTTCAAAACGTATTTCTTTACCAGAATATAAATCATTATGATCTTGTTGTAATCATAATAATGTTTTATAACTTTTGATAGGTGATTTTAAAATATCTTCTATTAGATTCTCGCTTATATTTAAATTCTTTAAATGTTTTTCAACAATTTCCTTATTGCTTTTTATTAGCTTTTCATAGTTCTTTTTATTTTTTGTTATATCATCATCAGATAATTCTCTAGCTAATTCAATAACAACTTTAGAAATTTCAAATTCTTTCCCAAATTTCTTCTTAATTGCGTTAAAAACTTTAGTTGCTTCTCTAAGTATTTTTTTAACACCTGGTGATAAAATCGCTTCATCAACAAAACTAGGATTTAAATATTTCGATGTTTTTTTGTTAACTACTACACCATTTTTAGACTTTGCAATTTCAGCTTTAAAAGATTCATCGTAATTTTTTAAAGCTTCAAAATTTCATCCTTTGTCTTTTTCTTTGTTATAAGGAATATTTTGAAGACCAATCATATTAGAAATAACAAGTTTAATTGCTTTTTGCGATAATGAGTGAGTTTTAGATAATTGATCACTAAAATCCTCTGAAATGCTTTTAAAGAGACTGCATAAAGATTCATATTCATTCTTTACTAAAGAAGCAAAAATTTCATCTTTTTCACTTACTAATGCTAGATTATCCTGATTTATTTTATCTAAATATGTGTAATTACGAGATAAGTATAAAAACATATCATCTAAGAAGTTTAGCTTTTCTTCTAAATTATATTGTGATAGAAATTTTATATCAAGGTGTTCTTTTAATTTTTGCACAAAATCTGCTAATTTTGTTAAATCACCAAATTCAAATTTTCCATTTTTGTTAATTTTTAAGCCGGATAATTTCAACTTATGCTCAGTTTTTTCAGTTGTTTCTCTTTTTTCAAATTCAGATATTCCATCAATATTATGTTCTATTAAAAACTTATTTGCAGACTCTTCAATAGTTTTGTTGATTATCTTGTCTATTTGTCCTTTTTTAATCTTTGTATCTTTATCTAAAGAAAACAAATAATTAATCAGATTATTTAAAAAATTATATTTTTCTTCTTGCGTAATGAATCAGCCACTTAGTAAATCTGATTTGCTTCTAATAGTGCTTAGTTCATTTAACTCATTAAAAATTAATGCACTTGGGAGATTCTTAGGAGCACGATATTCTTCATTAAATATGCTACATTTACCGGTTGTCTTATCTCAGATATTTTTGTATAGTTCTACAACCCTTTTTTGTTCTTTATCATAGCCATATATACCATATGGGCTAGCGCTATTTAAACTACCTGGACCTTTAGACATTTCACGAACAAAACTAAATAAATTTAAATATTCTTTAATAAATTCTTCAGGTAAATTATCTTGTGAATTTAATACTTGTTTTATTTCATTAAGTCATTGTTTATTTGAAAAATTAAAATCAGTCATTAATTGTTCATCATTTATTTGATTTTCATCATTTAAATCAATAATTCCATTATAAAAACCATATTTATTGTAATGTTCTAATAATTTTTCACTAGGATAAATATTAACATTTTCATCCTTTTCATAGAAATACCCTCTATTTTGTAAATAATCATGTAATATTCAAGCTAATTGTTTAGGCTCAATAGTGCTATTTAGAGCTAATACTTTTAAATTTAAAACAATATCATTTTCTTGTTGTTGCTTTGAATTATTTGCTACTATTTCACTCTTATCATTGAATTGGAAATAGTCATTATATTTTCAAATTAAGTTTACTAATCTTTGATTCTTGTATTTTCTTCTACGAATTAATCTTCTTGCTCCTCTGAAAGCTCTTCTTTCTTGTGCTGTTTGTGCAGATGAAAACAGTCTACTTCCTAGATAGTAGATTTGATTAGTTTGTGAATCTACAACAGATCATCCTACAGATCCTACACCAAGGTCAAAACCTAATGTAACTTGTTTTTTTGCAAAATTTTCATTATTTAAGTTATTTTTCATTTTTCTCCTTTACTTATAAATAAATTTTACTTGATTTTACTGTCTATTAGATAAAATTTCCATATTTTCACATTTTGGACTATTTTAGTTCAATACTTGTGAAGTTATATAAAAATACAGCACATAAGTACTGTATTTATAAATGATTATTTAAAGATATAAGAATTATTCTTCATCATCCATGGTATCGTCTTCGTATTCATTTGCAATTTCTAATACATCATCATCAATATCAAAGATTTCTTGGTTTTCTTCATCATCTGTCATATCCATATCATCTTGTGTTTGTAATAATAATGAATCTTCATCGAATGATACTGGGATTTCAATATCATCAAATGTTGAGTTAATTTCATCTTGTTCTTCTTGACTTAATTCAAAATCACCATTTTCTGGATCAATTTTACCTGTGAAGTAAGTTTTAGGATCACGAATGTCATATTTTCCTTTTAATTCATAGTTAGCATTTGTTCCAGCTGGAATCTTATGTCCAAGAATAATGTTTTCTTTAAGTCCTTCAAGATAGTCAACTCTTTTAGCAATAGATGAATTAACAAGAATTTTAGCTGTTTCTTGGTATGAAGCAGCAGCTAGGAATGAATCACTTAATAAAGGAGTTTGTTTAGCTCCACGGATCTTAACTTCACCGTAAGCTGGACGTTTTCCTGCAGCAAGTAATTTTCCATTTTCTTTTTGATATACAAAGGTGTCAACAAGACTTCCAGTAAAGAAGTTTGAATCTCCTGGATCTGTAATCATAATTTTTGAAAGCATTTGTCTAATGATGATTTCAATGTACTTATCTGAAATTGTAATACCTTGTAAACGATATAATCTTTGAACTTCTTTTAATAAGTAGTTTTGCACAGCTCTTGTGTCAGCTGCTTCAAGAAGTTGGTTAAGAATAATTGGTCCTTCAAAGATCTTTTGACCACTTACAACCTTATCTCCTAGTTTTACACGTAATTTTTGTGAAACTTTTCCACTGTATGTTTCGGTAGCAATGCTTCCATCAGCTTTCTTAGTTTCAACATCAACTAGTAAGATATCAGTACTGTCTTTTCCATTTTTATCTGTAGCAGGTGCAATTCTTGTTACTGTTCCATAGACTGTTGAAATAACAGCAGGTTTTCCTCATGGGAAGTCATAAGCATCGATAAGTTCGATTAGCCGACCAAACCCACCAGTAATATCTTCAACCCCAGCAACCCCTCCGGTGTGGAATGTACGCATTGTAAGTTGTGTACCAGGTTCCCCGATTGATTGAGCAGCAACAACCCCAACAGCTTCACCAATATTAACGATTCTGTTTGTTGCCAAGTCTTTTCCATAACAGTGTTTACATACCCCATTTTTAGTGTGACATGAAAGCACTGAACGAATTTCAACTTGACTTTGTCCATATTCGTTAACAATTTTATCTGCAAGATCTGGAGTAATTAATGTGTTTGCGGCTACTAATTCATTACCATTTTCATCTAAGATAGCTTTGTTTGTAAATCTACCTTCAATTCTTTCTTGTAATGATTCAATAACAGTATCAGTTTTAGTATCTTTAATATCTTTAACAACAAATCCAAAGTCAGAACCACAATCATCTTCTCGAACAACGATACCTTGTGCAACATCAACAAGTCTACGTGTTAAGTATCCTGATTTAGCTGTGTTAAGCGCTGTATCTGTAAGCCCTTTTCTAGCACCGTGAGTTGATGAATAGAATTCATAAGCAGTAAGCCCTGAAAGGAATGATGATTTAACTGGGATTTCAACTGTTGAACGAACCACACGGTCGTTTTCAGCATCGGCTTTAAGCACTTTGGTGTTGTTATTCATAAGTCCACGCATACCAGCAAGTTGGGTAAAGTTAGATGAGTTACCACGAGCTCCTGAGGTGAACATCATGAATAGAGGGTTATCAATATCAGATTTTGTAACTTCTTTCAAGTCTTTTTCAATAGAATCTTTAACTTCTGATCATTTTTGAATTGTTAATGTATAACGTTCGTCATCAGTTAAGTATCCTTCTTCAAAGAATTTCTTAAGTTGATCTGTATATTCTTCACCTTTTTTAATCTTTTCAGCAGTTGTATCTAATGTAGTAATGTCATTCATAGAGATAGTTGTACCTGAAATTGTAGAGAATTTAAATCCAAGGTTCTTAACTCTATCTAGTATAGAAGCAACATAGTTTGTGTAATCGAATCAAACTTTTTCAAGAACTTTAGTATATTCAACTAAAGTTCAAACTGGTTTCATTCCTTCTGCTACATTAGGGTTTTTCTTACTTCATTCATAGTTAATTGCTTCAAAGTGTTCTTTAATTGAATTTGAAATAATTCTTGCATGTGAAGTAGGAATTGGTGCATTAGCAAAATCTACTAATTCTGCACATTCTGTGAAACGATCTTCAAAATTATCTTGTGTTGTATCGTTAATAATTGAAGCAATATCTTCCATTGTTACAACAGCAACATATTTTTCATATACTCTACGTACAATTTTGGCAATGTCTTTTTTAGAAAGAGCTAAGTTAACTGGCATATTTGCAATTTTAGCTCTAAAGTCATCACCATAGTTAAGTACATATTTGTTCAGATCTTTATCTGAAGTATCAATCTTTTCGCTTTCGCTTACTTTGATGCTTCCATCTGGTTGTACAACTTCTTTTCTTGTTACGTATTTACCGAAGATAAATTCAAAATCAGATGGGAAAGCACGGTTAAGGATAAATTTACCTACTGTAGAAACTAAGTAAGGAGCATTTGTGTATTTTGATACTGATTCTTTGCTCATAGCTGAAATTGGAAGCACAACTCTAGTATGTAAAGTAATGTAGCCATTTTCATAAGCAAGCATCATATCATCAAAACTTGCATAGAAGTTTCCTTCTCCCTTAACATTAGCTTTTTCAATTGTTAAGTAGTAAAGACCTAAAATCATATCTTGAGAAGGGTTAATAATTGGTTCACCATCTTTAGGTCCAAGAATGTTTTTAGAAGCAAGCATAAGTTCTTTTGCTTCACGCACAGCTTGATCTGAAATTGGAACGTGCACAGCCATTTGGTCCCCATCGAAGTCAGCGTTGAAAGCTGTAGTTACAAGTGGGTGAAGTTTAATCGCTTTTCCACGGATTAAAACAGGTTGAAAGGCTTGGATTGAAAGTCTGTGAAGTGTAGGAGCACGGTTAAGAAGAACAGGTCTTCCATCAATTGCTTTTTCTACGTATGGTCAAATAATTGGGTTTAAAGTTTCAATCATTTTCTTAGCTGATTTAACACTTGTAATTGAAGGTTCGCCTTTAATTAATTCTTTAATAATTCAAGGTTCAAATAATTTAGCAGCCATGTCACGAGGAATACCAACTTCATGCATTCTAAGTGAAGGTCCAACAACGATAACACTACGACCAGAGTAGTCAACACGTTTTCCTAAAAGGTTTTGTCTGAAACGTCCTTTTTTACCAGTTAAGGCATCTGAAATAGATTTTAAAGGATGAGAATCTTTTGATACAACTGGTGTTGGTTTCTTTCTTGCATTGTCAATTAAAGCATCAACTGCTTCTTGAATCATACGGTATTCGTTTTGCTTAATAAGCATAGGAGCATCAGCTTCATTTCATTTAGCTAAACGATTGTTTCTAATGATAATACGACGATATAGTTCGTTAACATCACTAGTTGAGTGTCTTCCACCATCTAACTGTACTAATGGACGTAAGTCAGCAGGAATAACTGGAAGGTTGTAAATTAACATGCTTTTTGGATCTTGTCCAGATTTAATAAATGAGTTAATTACTGTTAAACGTTTGTATAGTTTAGCTCTGTCTTGTTCTTTAGTTGATGATAATCCGTTGTCTAAGTCCATTTCAGAGTTAATTTTATCGATTTCAGCTTGAACAGCTGCAGCTTCTTCAGCTAAATCAATGTGAGTTAATAAGTATTCAACAGCACGAGATCCTGTGTCAATTTTAGCATCTGAATATTCGTGAATAATTTCGTTGTATTGATAGAAGTCAATCCCGAAATCTTTCCCAATTTTTGATTCAGCATATTCTCTTAATTCAATTAATGCTGTTTCAATATCTTCATATTCATCTGTATCTTTTTCATAATTACCAAGCATTTCCTCTAATGCTGCTTCATAAATATTCGCAGCTTCGTTAATGTCAATAATTGTGTTTTTCTTTAAGCTAGTTAAGTTTCCAGCTTCAAGTACGATGTGAGATTTATAATAAATTAATTTTTCTAAATCTGCTTTTGTTACTTGTTTAGTAGAGTCAGCAACTCTAAGACCAAGTAATTTTGAAATAATTGAGTGATCTATTTTAAAGAATCAGAAGTGCACAACTGGGTTGTGTAACTTAATGTGCCCCATTCTGCTTCTACGTGTGATTTTAGGTAAAATAACAGGTCTATATTTTTCACAAGCAGGGGTTTTGGTACATACAGAATTTTCATCACTTTTCTTGTATTTAGTATTACAGATTGGACATTTATAATCTGTAACTGGTCCGAAAATTAATTCATCAAATAGCCCATCTTTTTCAGGTCTATATGATTTATAGTTGATGGTTTCTGGTCTTGTAACTTCACCATGTGATCATTCTAAGATGTCTTGATCTGTTGCAAGTGAGAGAGTAATTTTATTAATTTGTTCAACTAATTCATCTTGTTCTTTATCAAAATTATTCATAACCTTCTCCCCCTATTTCATTTGTATCAACGTATTGATATTGTGTATGATCGATATTTTCTTCTTCATCAAGTGATCTTGTTGAAGCATCTAATTTCATTCCAAGACCTTTAAGTTCGTAGCTAAGAACATTAAATGATTCCGGAATTCCAGGCATTGGTAATTCTTTTCCAGATACTAATGCTGAATATAAGGCATTACGTCCTGCAATGTCATCAGATTTAAATGTAAGGATTTCTTGAAGTACATTTGTAGCTCCATAAGACTCAATAGCTCATGTTTCCATTTCTCCGAATCTTTGTCCCCCATTTTGAGATTTACCTCCAAGAGGTTGTTGTGTAATAAGTGAGTATGGCCCAACACTACGTGCATGCATTTTATCATCAACCATGTGGTTAAGTTTAAGCATGTACATTACACCAACTGAAATAGGTTTATCAAATTTTCTACCTGTAATTGGGTCAATTAAGGTTTGTTTTCCACTCTTGTCAAGTCCTGCTTCAACTAAAGCGTTTTCAATATCAGTTTTCTTAACACCATCGAATGAAGGAGTAACAAATTTAACACCTAATTTTCTAGCTGCCATTCCAAGGTGAAGTTCAAGAACTTGCCCAATATTCATACGTGAAGGAACCCCTTGAGGGTTAAGCATAATGTCAAGTGGTGTTCCATCTTCTAAGTATGGCATATCTTCTTCTGGTAATACAATTGAGATAACCCCTTTATTACCGTGACGTCCAGCCATCTTATCTCCAACTTTAATCTTACGTTTTTGAGCAATAGAAACTTTAACAATTTTATCTACGCCTTCTTCTAAGATATCTCCAGCTTCACGTGAAAGTACTTCAACATGGATAACTGTACCAGCGTGTCCATTTTTAACTTTTAATGAAGTATCTTTAGTTGTTTGTGGACGTTGTTGAAGGATAGCCATAAGAAGTTTTTCTTCTTGAGATGGGTTATCTTCTCCTTTAGGTGAAAGTCTACCTACAAGTACGTCTCCAGGTAATACTTCAGAACCAACTTTAACAATACCTCTTTCATCAAGGTTTCTTAAAGCAAATTTTGAAACGTTGTTAATTGCGTTTGTTAATTCATCATCACCAGCACGTGATGTTCTGAATTGAATAGTTTGTTCTTCGATATGAATTGATGTATAAACATCATCTTTAACAAGTCTTTCATTGATGATAACAGCATCCTCAAAGTTATATCCATTTCATGTAGTGAATCCTACAAGTACATTTTTACCAAGTGCCATTTCTCCATCTTTGAATGAGCTACCATCAACAAGTAAGTCACCTTTTTGTACTTCTTGTCCAACTGTAACAATAGGTTTTTGTTGAATTAAAGTACCTTGGTTACTTCTTTCGAAGTTTCTTAATGAATATCTATCTGTGTTACCTTTTTCGTTCTTGATCATAATTTTTGATCCATCAACAAAAGTAACAACTCCAGGGTTTTTAGCAACTAAGTTGTATGAAGAGTATTTAGCAATATCTGCTTCAATTCCTGTAGCAACAAAAGGTGCTTCAGCTTGAAGAAGAGGAACTGCTTGACGTTGCATGTTTGATCCCATAAGTGCACGGTTAGCATCGTCGTTTTCTAGGAATGGGATAGCTGCAGCAGCAACAGAAACTATTTGTTTTGATGAAACCTCAATATAGTCAATTTCATCTGGTGTACCTATAATATAGTTATAGTCACGTCTAATTGTTAAATATGGATCAACAATTTTGTTGTTATCATCAACTCTAACTGAAGATTGAGCAAATGAGAATCCAATTTCTTCAGCAGCTGTTAGGTAGTGAGTTGTTGTGTAATCAACAACACCATTGTTAACTTTAAAGTAAGGGGTCTTTAAGAATCCTAAATCATCAACTTTTGCATATGTTGCGTAGTTAAGGATAAGACCGATGTTAGGTCCTTCAGGTGTTTCGATAGGACAAATTCTTCCGTAGTGAGTTGCATGAACGTCACGAACTTCAAATTGTGCAGTATCACGGTTAAGACCACCAGGCCCTAGAGATGTAACACGACGTTTGTTTGAAACTTCAGCAAGTGGATTGATTTGATCCATGAATTGTGAAAGTTTTGAAGAGTTAAAGAATTGTTTCATTTGGTTTGTTACAAGTTTATTGTTTGTAACATTTTTAGCTGTAACTTTGTCAGCTTCTTTAGCTCCCATACGTTCACGTGTTGCTTTTTCAAGTTTAGTTAAAGCAACTGATAATTGTCCTTCAAGTAATTCCCCAACTGAAACAATACGTTTATTTGTAAGTGAGTCGGGATCATCATCTTGGCCAATACCATCAATTAAGTTAAAGTAGTAATTAATTGCAGCAACTATGTCTGAAATTAATAGGTGTGTTTCTGTTGATTTTGGATCATTACCAATTACTAAAACTGGTTGATCTTCTTTTTCTTCCATTCATTTTCTAGATGGATATACACTTAGTTTAACGATATTAATTCTTTTTGCTAATGTCTTGTTTTGGTTAATAAGCTTGTGATATACAATTTCTGGATCAATACCAGGAATTTTTTCACTTCTTACTAAACCTTCATTAAAGGCATTTTGAATTTCTTTAGCTTTCTTAATGTCGATAAATGTTCCTTTAGGATATAAGACAACTTTTTCTCCTAATTCAACTGATTTAACAACAAAGTCTTCAGCTAAGTATGTGTTTGTTATACGATCAACAAGCGAAAGTTTCTTATTAAGCATGTAACGTCCAGTTGTTGATAAGTTGTAACGTTTTTTATCAAACAACATTCCAGGGATAAGTGAACGTTTTGCTTCTTCTGAAATACGATCACCTTTTCTTAACCCTCTGAATAATTCTTCTTGACATTGATCAAGAATTTCAGCTTCAGTAAATTCTGAATTTTCAATTAACTTGTCTTTTTTAAGTGTTTCTTCAAGTAATTCACTTGTTCCAAATAATTCTCTAATTGTTTTTGGTGTGAATCCAAATGACCCTAAGAAAGTTGCTAAGTTAACATTCTTGTTTTTATCAATTTTGATTTTAACTGTGTCTAATGTTGAAGATGTAACTTTGTGTGACACTTCAAGTCATGACCCAATTCTTGGTAAAA
Source organism: Mycoplasma milvi (assembly GCF_048284715.1). NCBI lineage: Bacteria > Bacillati > Mycoplasmatota > Mollicutes > Mycoplasmatales > Mycoplasmataceae > Mycoplasma > Mycoplasma milvi. The sequence goes on from NZ_JBLWAH010000002.1 coordinate 188,278, forward strand.
TTTCTAATTTGTTGAATAAGTCATCTGATTGTTTGTTACGTACACCAAGTCCAAAGTAGGCACCAGGTGATCTTATTAGCTGAGAAACAATAACTTTTTCTGACCCATTAATGATGAAACTTCCACCAGAAGTCATGTAAGGAATTTCTCCTAAAAGAACTTCATCAATTTTAACTTCTCCAGTATTTGTGATTTCTCTTTTTAAGCTGATATAAACTTTAACACTGAAGTTAATTCCTTTAGCTTTACATTTTTTAAATTCTTCGCTTTCGCTAGTAATTTTCTTAAATGGTAGTTCTAATCTAACTGACCCTTTAACATAATCTAAACGAACTTCTTTGTTAGCAGCTTCGATTGGATAAACTTCAAGTAGACATTCTTGAATTCTTTTGTTAATAAAAAGTTCGAAACTTTCTTTACTTGTTTCAAGAATATCAAAAAGAGGTAAAGATTCTTTTGTTACTGAGTAATCTCTTCTCTCTGTGACAGGACCAAATTTACGAATTTTATAATTTTTTTGCTCCATATATTTATTCTCATCCTTTCTGAAAATATAGACCTCTAATTAAAAAATACATTATTAAAATGTATATTTACGTAAGGTATATAAATTTTATCACATAAGATTTTTTTTAATTGTAGGAAATCAACTTTTTTAGTGTATAAGAACTTATTGTTAAAATAAATAAAAAAGCATCCTGTTTTTATTTAAAAAACAGGGTACTATTATATCTTATGCCTCTATGCTATAGGCTTGAATAAAACTTAGCATATCGAGTACTTATTTTTGTTAAGTTCGTATTTCTATTACTTTTATTATGTAAAAAAATATTTTTTTCTTTATAAATTCAAAAACTAATTTCTAAAATTATGAAAAATATATAAGCTGGAAGTATCACTGGAAAAATCTTGTTATACTCTGACTTGTCTTGATATTGTAGGACTAAATTATAAATTCCTAGATTAGCAAAGGTGCCATATGAAATAGAATTTCTAACAGCATCCTCACCTTGGAAGATAAAAACTGAAAGCAATTGTTTATTAACGTAAGGTAAAACATAATAACGATAAATTTTAAATTTGCTTCAGCCCTTTACCTTATACAACGCAATAACATTACTTGGTAAAGTGTTAATTGATTCAGCTATTTGTTTCACCATTTTCCTAAATGCAGAAACAACTAAAGCAATTGTAATAGCAGTGACTGAATCCATGAGTGGATTAAAAACTAAAAATCAAAAATAAGTAGGAACTACCTTTATAAAAGCTAATACTATTTTACTTGCAATAACTGAGTAATTTTTATTGATTCTTTCAGCAAGCATATAGGCATACATAATAGCTAAAAAATAAGCTAGTGTTATCGAAATATAAGCTTGTTGTAGGATTATAAAGTATTGTCCCATTAACCCTCAATTAAAGGATGAGAAATCAAATGCAAAAACACTTGTAAAGTATTGCTTTAAAGTAATTGTATATACTTTAGAATCCGCTAGTGAAATAAGTCCTCAAATCAGAATTACAAAATAGCAAACCAGCATTAAGGATAAGACATATTTTTTTCAATTATAACTTCAACTTTTTATGGTTTGTTTAGAAGCGTGTAATTGAGGTTTTTGCACAAGTAAGACTTTATTTAATAAGTATAAAATTCCTTCAATAATAAGGATAAATATTGCAATAAAGAGCAATGTTATTCCAAAGCTATCTTGGTAGTGTTTCGGATCAGCAAAAACAACACCAAGACCATTAATTCCAACTAAACCAAGAATAGTTAATCAGCGAATATTGGATTCATATGATAAAAAGAAGTTGAGGAAAAACTTAATTTTTACCTGTTGAAAAATATTCTTATAAAAAGACTGTAATTTGTTAGCCCCTAAAGCTAAGTCACGAAAGTATTGCTTAGTTGAGCAACTTTCAATTAAATCAGCAATATAACGATTCATTCACAGTCAAGTGAATCATAAATAAATAATAAAAGAAGCTAATTCAGCACTAAAGGCATTTTTGAACAGCAAGATAAAAACAATGACTGGAAAAGCTCTTAGCAACATTAAAATAATTTTTACTAGAAAGGGAAAATATTTATGTCTATGAATATTTGTTGCACTGCAATATCCAGTTATTAGCGCTAGTAAGAAACCAAAAAAGGTTCCAATAGTAACACTCTTTAAAGTGACTAAAAAGTAATTTCAATTAATAAGTCAAATATTGCTTGATAATTCTTTATTATGACTTGCAAAACTAAAAATAGATTTCAAGTTATCTCAAGCATCATGTCAACTTGGAGTGTTTACTGAATAGAAAAAGTTTAAACTATATAAAGAATAGAAAAAGAAAGCTATCAGAAACAAGATTAGTATTGATTTAAAAACTCTTCTTTTACGTAATTTAGTAGTAAAAGTTACTTTATTCATCAAAATATAACGCTAAAAGCTCCTTATTGTAGTCTTGTTTCTGGATTATATCAACTATTTTTCCACCTTTGATTGCCACTAGTCGATCACAATATTGCATAGCTAAATCAATATCATGAATAGCTGTAATTATTAGTTTTTGGTCTTTTAAGCCTTCTAGATAGTTAAAAATCTTATGAGAGTTATTTATATCTAAATTGCTAGTGACTTCATCACAAAGTAAAATTTCAGATGCATTAAATACACCAGCAATAAAATTAAAACGTTGTTTTTGTCCACTAGAAAGCATACTTAATGGGGTAAGAGCATAATCTTGTAATTCAAAATGCACAAATAGCTCTCATAATTGATTTACTTGTGTAACGGTTAAATGATGAAATAATGCATTTATACGGCTGCTATAGTTATTAAAGTTAAACAAAATGTTTTTATAGGCATCATAATCTGATAAAGAAAGTGTCTCAGCATCAATAAAGGAAATAAGGGACTTATAACGTTTAAGTCCCCTTTTAGATAATTTATTTATAACTTGGCCTTTATAGATAATTTGACCCTTTAGCACTATATCTAAGTCAAAAATAGACTTTAATATAGTGCTTTTTCCTTGTCCACTACGTCCAATTAAGCCAACTATTTCTCCTTTATGAAAATCTAAATTCAGATTTGATAAAACTTCCTTATTTTCATAGCTGAGTGCTACATTCTTAAATTCAAGCATTATTCTCCAATTATTGTGTCAATTTTGTTTTTAAAGTTTTGTAATGTGTCATCACTATAAGACACAAATCCTATATTTCTCCCATAAATAGGATTTGAACCAGAAGCTAATTCATTTAATGCTTCTGTAACTAGTTTAAGATCATTATTAGCAACTTGCTTTGAAGCAATACCAATGTTGTATGGTAATGGATCAGTTACAGTCAAGAATGAAATCTTTTGATTTGGACGAATGGTGTTATTTACAGCATATGCATATTGTTTAGAAGTTTTAAAGTGTGTAAATGCATAAACACCTTCATTATCAAAGAATATGTGAATGTTGCTATTTTTAGGATCGTTAGCATCTTTTAAAGCAGCTTTTACAAATGTATTTTGATATTGCTTGTTAGATTGTAAATCAGCAAAAGAAAGAAATTGTCTGTTATTTGCTGAGTTAAATTGTTTTTTCATTAAAGCTTCAGGCAAGATGTATTTGCTTCCTGAACTAGCTTTTCCAAGACCAATTCCATATGAAAGGAATTCTGCTAAATTCTTGTTAGCTCAAGCTTGTTTAATTTTATTTGTCATTTCATCATCTGCTACAATAGCAATTAGCCCTCTTTGGTAACTAACTAAATTATCAACAGATGCTGAAGAGTAATTTTGATAAAACTTAGTATAAGCACTACCATTTCATCCATTCCCATTAGTTGTATCATTTCATTGTTCAGATCAAGGAATTAAATCAAATTTAGCTTGCTCATTTTGAGCAATTGTTTCTAAGCTGCTATCTGTAGTTGAAAATGTAGCATCTTTAATATCACCTGCAAATTTTGAAGTTCAAGTTTGAATGATATTTGGATTAAAGTTTGCCAAATAATTCTTTTCTGAAATGATACTTCCAGAAGAAATAAATCCCAAGTCAGTTTCTCCTTTAGAAATATTTTGAGCTACTGTTTTATATTTATCATCATTGACCATCTTAACTTTAACAGTAAAGTGAGCTTTTTTAGCAGTTAGATATTGATTCATTCTATCTTCAATATTGTTTCTTAAACTTGCAATACCTTGAATATTGTTTTCAAGTTCTCATGGAGTAATTAAGTCAATTTTAAGTTGTTTAGAACTCACAACATCTGAGTTTATGGCATCAGAATCTTTACCATCTTGACCACCATTGCATTGCGACGCAATAATTGGGAGAGTAGTTGTAACTAAGCTTGCTCCCATCAATAATATTTTAAATTTGTTCATAAAAAAATCCTTCCTTGGACAGGGAGGAACGTAAAAAGAGAAGACTCGCTACGCTAGTATTAACTAGATCAGCTCATAAGAGTATTTCTCAACCTGTTTTTCAACAAGTACCTCTGTCCTTGGAAGAATTATATAATAAAATTAAAATAATTTACTCTCAATTTCAGGAGAAATTATTTCACCTTCAAATTCATGATTATCAATATGATTGATTAACTTAATTTCTTTAGTAAATTGTTTGTCATCTTTATCATAAGGTTCTGGTATAAGTTTAACATTAAGATCAGTTAAAATAAATTCATCATTAACAAAAACAGATTGGAACTGTTCACTAATTTTAGTATCAGAAGGCTTACCATCACTAAATAAACGTTCGGATTCACTGGTTTGATTATTTTTATTAATCATGTTTCATTTTTGATATTCACTTAACGTACAGTAAACAAAATGTGAAGGTTTAGAATCTAAAGTATATAGTCCTTGTTTTATGAATAATTGTACATAATCTCGATTTAATTGTTGATTCAATGAAGAGATCTTATGATTAATTAGCAATTTAATATCTGGATTAACTGGATGAGCGAAAATTTCCTTTACTTTTGCCCCTTCTAGCAATTGCATATCATTGAAGAAATAAACATAATCCATTGTTTCTTTAATGAATTTTAGATTTGAGGTAATAAAGACTGTTGCAATATTATTAGCTTCAACTATTTTAAATAACACCCTTAAAAATTCACTACGTGCTTCTTCAGAAATATTTTCCATGTTATCTTGTAGCAGTAAAACTTCAATCTTACTGAGTCCAAACTTTGTAAGCTTAATTTTAGCTTTATCAATAATGTCTAGATCTTTAAAAGGTTTAACATAGTTAGGAATTGAAACTGAAGCAGTTTCATATGATTCAATAAAACGAATCATTGCAGCTGAATCCTTTAAAAATTTCTTACTTGCCTTTTGTTTGTTAGATGAGTAATTAATTAAATCCATTAACAAGTTGCAAATTCAATTTTTAGTTAAGAATTTTTTAAAATCAACAAGTGTTTTAATTGCTACTTCATTATGTAAAAGTGTCATTTTAACTAAGAGAGAATTTATGATAGAAATTACTGTTCTTTCAGTACGCCTAACATTTAATTTAAGTCGATTAAGTTTGAATTCTTTTGATTTCAGTAAGGAATTAAATAGTTTTTCTTCAGAATACTTAGATCAATCCAGTTCAGCTTGAGCATACTTGATTTTTTCTTCTAACTCATGTACTGAGACTACATTTTTATAATTAGATAAATGATTAAAACGTAAATTCTTTACTTGACGAATAGCATTTTGATTATTAGATATACGCTCAGTTAATTGGTCATACATGTTTTTTGACATAGCAATATAAGGTTTAATATTAAATGAGAATTCTTGGTTTATAAACTCTTTAATTTTAGACACTGTAGCATTCTTATACTTATCTTTAGTTTCAGTAAAATTATTAGTAATAAAGATACTAATTTCAGAATCAATCATTAATTTGAGGTCTTCCAGTTGTTGCTCATTAAGATATTGAATTCGTCTAAAGTTCTTAATTCAAATATTAAGTTCCTTTTTCTTAATTAAAATATCCTTTAATAAATCAAAATACTCATCATTAATTGAAGGAAGTAGCTTTTTCTTTTGTTCAAGCAGACTAATTTCCTTATGTATTAGGGATATTTGATAATACATAGTTTTTTTAGCATACTTAGCAATTGAATTTTTTAATTCTTTGTAATATATAATTTCACTAGTTAAATCACGTATTTTTAAGTCATTTTCAACTTTAAGCAGTGAAACATTATTAATTTGGTTCATATATGAGAGCTTAATTTTGCTTTGCTCAATTAAATTTTTTTGTTCATTTATATTGCTTGTTTGAATACCACTTTCGAGTCTACGATATTCATTTTTTAGTTCTTTAAAAACTTCAAAGTATTCCTTGATTGTAGTAACAATATAAGAATTAATTACAAAATTTAAATTTTCAATATGGCTACTTAATGCATCTTGATCATTATTATTACTTGAAAATAATAAACTTTGTTCTAAACCACGAATAGTTTTAATAAATTCATTATTAGTGTCCATAATATTTGAAGAATGATTCTTTAAAATATTAAAGATCAAATTCTTCATTGTGTAGTCTAAATTGGAATAAATATTATTTAAGTTAGCAAGGTTAATTACACTTTTAATGGAGTTTTGACAATCAGCTCATAATTCAAATAAAGGTATATTCAAATCATCTTGGTCAACAATTTCATTAATATTGAAGTAAGAAACTTTAGTTAAAATATCCTTTTTCTTGGTAGAGAAATTTTGATAATTATTAAAATCATAGTATTCCTTAACATTTGGATTATAGTATGTCATAACTGTGTTTTTATCTTTTAAAATAAACTTGCCTAAATTATGAAATGTAATGTTTTCATTATCACTAGGAATATAGAAAGCTGTTTTGTTATTTTGATAAATAGATAAAAAAGGGATAGAAATATTAGAACTTGGTCAAATACCTGTTCTATTTTTGCTATACCCTTTAGGAATAAAGATATTTTCAATTGTTAGTATTTTCTTATTTTTTGCCATACACCCTTCTTAATATGCTAAATGTTCATTTTTATTAATTAACTTAGAAACTACTTGATAAGCATAATAAATAACAAAAACATTAAATCAAATTTTAATTGGACTCGTTAAAATATGTTGCGTAATTCATACAAAAATATCAGCTGTCTCACTATTTCCAAGTGAATATAAGTCAGCGAATGAAAGAATCGGAATATTAACAAGCTCCAAGAAGGCACAGAAAACAATTATAGGAACGAAAACTAAGTATTTATCAGTGCGCATTGCAAAACGACCAACTAGGATAAAAATAACTAGCAATGTCATTCCTGAAGTCATTAATGCAAGTAGAATTCATCTGTTTTTAATAAATCCATTTTGAATAATATCATCACTAACAAAAAAACCAATATATCAAGCAATAATAGAAATGGCAAGTACTAAAAATAAAGCGCCCGAAATACAGTAAACATTTTTTAAAGCAATATTTGAGGAGTCTTGGTTAATAAATTGTCTTTTATTATTAAGTTTTACAATCTTATTTGCGATTTCAATTGCTTTTTTTCTATTTCCAGCAGCAGATTCAAATTTATATTTATAAGCAAGTAAATTAATCTTAATAGAGAGTCTATTTAAACGATATTCTTTTGAGAATGCAAAACGTAAAAATCCCATATAGTATAAACCGAATATTCCTGAAATTAAGCCATTAACAGCTGTAGCAGCAGTATAAATCGGATTATATCCAGCAGGTGGAACAAATAATAATGAAATTAAATCAGCAACAATTCCTACAAAAACTCCAATTACTGGGCCAAAAATAAAACCAGAAATTTTTACAGGTAAACCAATAAATGAGAATTTATAAGAGGGTATATTAACAATAGGAATAATTTGAGCTGAAACTACAGTGAAGGCAACTGAAATAGCAATTAAAATAGCAACAAAAACCATTTTACGAATGGTTCATTTAGGAAAAAGGCCCAAATCTGAAAGTTTGACTTTAAATTTATTGACTGAATTAATTGCTGGTTTTTTCATATTTAAATTTTATATTATTACACTGTAAACATAACAAAAATTATTAAAACTTCTAACACTTATTCTAGTATATGTTTGTTTCTTTTTGCTTTAAAAAATAGGAAAAAAAGAAAAAAAGCGAGCTTGCTCACTTAATTATTTGGTTTTAAGTTTTTGTTGAGATATTGCTCTTTTTAATTCAAAGTCTGAACGATATAAATAATCATCAATCGCTTCAGCTAGCCCATCTTGCTCAACAGCACTAGTATAGAATTTTGCAGCTGCCTTGGTTGACTCATCAGCATTGTCCATTGCATATGAGTACCCTGCTGCTAAAAACATAGGAATATCGTTAGCACTATCCCCAATTGCCATGACATCTGCTAGATCAGAATGAAAGACATTTTCACATAGTCATTTCATTCCAGATGCCTTTGATATCCCAATATTAGTAATTTCAATGTATTTATTAGAAACATTAATAATGTCTAGTTCTACACCACTAGCTAAACAAGCTTGATAGAAGGATAAAATAGCATCAGGTGTACCGTATGCTTCAATTTTATGTAAGTCTTGATTAATTCTACCATCTGTAATCCAATCATTATATTCATTAAAAGTGGTTAGAAATTCTCTAGTTACATCATTACTATTGTACATATAGTATTGATCACTACCCATGTAGTATAATGTGACACCATGTTGTAATGCTAATGGTCAGATAACTTCAGCTTTCTTTGTATCAATATATTCAACATGTAAAGCTTTCTTTTCTAAATTGTCATATATCATTGCTCCATTTGAACAACATAAATATCTGGCATTTAAGGTATCGGCTAAACGTTGAATTTTTTCTAATGGTGGATTCCCAGTGTTGATTACAAATGGGATATTTTTGTCAGCTAATTCTCTTACTTTTGCCTTATTAACTTCTGATAATTGTTTGTGTGGAAATGGGTAAATTGTGCCATCCACATCACTAAAAATTGCTCATGTTTTATTCATGAGTATATTATAGACCATTACTGTATAAAAACAATTTTTTAATGCATTTTTTAGGTCTATTTATATGTTTTTTAACCCACTTTCACATCTAAAATGTTTGAGAAAAATCAGAATGTTATACAATTTTTATATGCAAGAAATTATCAAAAATTTAACCAAGAAATTAGAGAAAGATAAGCGAAGATTAAGACGCTATAAAATGCTAGATGACCTATTCTCGGTATTAATTGCATTTTTAAATATTGCAGCAATTGTACTAGCCTCTCTAGCATTGTCAATTTTGTCAAAAGAAACTCCAAACAAGCAATCACAAGCTGACTATAAATCTTATGTTAATGTGGTTGTACTAGCAAGCTTTATTATTATTTCATTCTTTTTAAACTTATTTATAGCAATTTATAGATACAACACCCACAGTGATTTGTATAAAAAGATCTATACCACAATCTCATACTTACAAGTTAAATATAATGCAAATGAAATATCTACAGAAACTATGGAAAATATCATTGATGCTTTATGAAAACAAGCTTCTACGCGAAAAAAAATTATCATAGCTGAAGTTTTGAAGTCAGAATTAACTAATGGAGGTAAATAATGAAAAGTAAGAATAGTTTAACTAGTTACCAAGCTTATTTACTTCTAGTGAAAAAAGTTAAAATTAAGGTAGGTATTTATGGGTTTATGTATTACTTATTAAACTCATTAATTATTATATTTACCTTGCTTAATGGTCTAATTGCAATTTTATATCTAGCTGGAGCTAGCAAGAACTTTGCTACAACAGATGGAATCACTTACCCAAATAATAACCCATATTATACTGATATGTTGAATGGAAATTCTAATTCTAACTATGTTATTATGACTACTATAATTAATGCTTCAATTACTTTTTTAACTGGTTTATTAACATTTTTTGTTATTAATAAAAAATACACTTTTTATTTAAGTAAGTATAAGATTTTACAATTTGAAGCTGCAATCTTTAAACAAAGAATCTTTGTTTATAAGAATCTTGATAAAATTAAAGCTGAGTTTTTATTCTATAAACGTTGCTTAGCAATTATGGAAGTGGATCGTTTTAAATCAAGTGACTTTACAGGAGGATATTTACATGGATAAGCATTTAATTGATATTGATAAAGTTAATCTACACGCTAAAAAAGATGATTTTAAACTAAAAGATGAAAAAATAAAAACATTAATAGCTGAACATAAAAATAATACTAACCTGCATAATAAAGTACATAAGCTTAAGAGAAAATCATTTAATAAATATATTATTTCAAGAAGTTTTTTTGTTTTTCTTAATGTATTAGCAATTTTTATTGCTGCAAGTATAGTGATCTTAAACTTATATTCAATTAGATTTAATAAATATCCTGATACAACTATGGTTTATTTTGTGCTAATTGCTGTACTTTCTGTAATTACCACTTTAGTTGTTAGTTTGCAAAGTTTCTTTGGAATCACGGATAAGAAAACAACATTGAAGGATACCATTTCTAACCTTGATGAAGTGATAAATGCCATTTCAGCTAAAGATGATCTTTCAACTGAAGAATATGACAAAATTATTAAATTATTAGATTAACTCACAGATGTGAGTTTTTCTTTTGTTTGTAATAAAAAACCAGGATTGCTCCTAGTTTGAAATAGAAAATATTATTTTTCTATTTTAATTTTAACACTTGGTCCCATTGAAGCTGAAACTGTTAAGTTTAAGATATAAGCACCTTTAACTGCAGCAGGTTTTAACTTCTTGATTAATGAGATAAGTGTTTGTGCATTATCTACTAAAGCTTCTGTAGACATGCTTGTTTTACCAATAAGAGAGTGTACAATTCCAGCTTTATCTGTACGGTAATTTGCTTTACCTTTTTTAAGTTCTTCAACAGCTTTTTCAGGAGTTGGAGTAACTGTACCTGTTTTAGGGTTTGGCATTAGACCTTTAGGCCCAAGTTTTTTCCCATATTTTCCAAGTAAAGGCATCATAGCTGGGTCAGCAACCATAACATCAAAATCAAAGTTATCTTCTTTAATTTTTTGTTCTAAAGCTTGAGCATCAACAACAATGTCTGCTCCAGCTTCAGTAGCTAATTTTTGTTTTTCAACATTGTTTGTAGCTACTAATACACGAACTGATTTACCTGTTCCATGAGGAAGTAAAACAGCACCACGTAATTGTTGATCAGCTTTTCTAACATCAAGATTTAAGTTGAAAGCAAGGTCAATTGAAGCATCAAATTTAGCATATGAAGTTTTTTTAGCAAGTTCAATAGCTTGTGCTAAATCATAAGCAACTGTTCTGTCAAATGATTCACGAGCTGCTTTTAAATTTTTAGAAACTCTTTTAGCCATAATTATTCTTCTCCTTCATTTGCTTTTTCATCTGTAATAACATTAACTTCAATAGCTTGACCTTTTGTATTAACAAGATCTTCTAAATCATTATTTAAAGCTTCTTCTTTAGCAGCTGCTAATTTTGCAGCTTTTGCAGCAGCTTTAGCTTCTGCTTTAGCTTTAAAGATATCGTCATATCCTTCAACTAAAACACCCATTTGTCTTGCTGTTCCAGCTACTGTAGCCATAGCTGAGTAAATGTCATCTGTGTTAAGATCTGGCATTTTGTATTCAGCAATTTCTTTAAGTTGATCTTTTGTAATAGTTGCAACAATTGTTGTCTTAGCGTTTGCTGCTCCTGTTTGAATTTTAGCAGCTTGTTTAATTTTAAATGATGCTGGAGCTGTAAATAATTTGAATTCAAATGATTTGTCTTTGTACACTGTAATTTGAACTGGAACTGGTTCTCCAGCTCTGTCTCTAGTAGCATCGTTAAATGCTTTTGTAAATTCAGGCATGTTTACACCTACACCAGCCAATGCTGGTCCAGGTTTAGCTTGACCTGCAGGGAATTGCAATTTAGCAATACGTTGTATTTCTTTTTTTGCCATTTGTATCCTTTCGATATTGTGGTCTAGCGATATATTTGATATCTCCCACTAGTAGAGGCAATATAAATATTGCTTATTTATTATATAAAAAAAGTTGTTTTTTCCTAATTTAATGCTAAATTTAATTAGTCCAAAAATAAGGGATAAAACAATATAAAATATAAATTATTAATATATAAATCACATAATTTGCTTTTTTAGTATAAATAAACCCTTGCCTTTATAGCAAGGGTTATAGCAAGAAATTACAACAAAACAGTTTAGGCCTTTCAATTTATTAGTTTCTGTTCAAAAGCTTCCACTTTATTTCGCACTTGTTTTCTTTTAGCAAAATCTTGTAACTCTTTAATAGATAAATCATCGCATTCATTGATATTGTCTTGATATTTAGCATAACTTAAATTAATTTCATCTTTCATATGTTGTTCTTTGGCTTTTTTAGCAGTAACTACTTCCACTTCATAGCCCTTATTAACAACCCCTTCAATAAATTGTGCATTATGCATTTTTCTATATAAAGCACTTAATTTCGCACATTTATTTCCATTTTTAACTTCGAAAATACCTTGCGCGTTGTAAATGGATTGCAAATAATTTATAGTATTATTTTTTAAACACTTTCATAAATATTTTTCTGCTTGTCTATTCCCATTATTTAAAATAATTTTAGTTATTTCTTTTTCGAATTTCGGTTTGCTACCATCTAATAATTTTCAAAAATTATAGTGTATTAATTCTTTTAGTTCATCAATGGTTTCAATAATGTATCACTTTATGTTTTTTATATTACTTGCAAGGATAGATATATTAACATTATTTGATAAACTAAACATGTTCATTATGTAAGTTGCTGATTTAGATTTTAGGTTAGAAACAATTTCTTCTTCTGAAATATTATTAGGCAGTGACTGTCCTTTGTCATGGATAAGTCAATTTATAAAAATAGCAATATTATTATTTGAGTCAATAAGGGAAAAGATTTTTTCAGTTTTATTCTTATTATTTAGAAAATGTCTTGACTTGTTATTTTGCGTAATCTTTTGCTTTAAACTTTTTTGTTGTAGCATTTTTTCTTGCTACATTCTTATTATTGCACATTTAAAGTGATTTTTTCATGAGTGATTAAAAATTTTTTTATTCAATATAATTCAACAAATTTCGCCCGAGTAAAAATAATTTCTAGCCCTGTTTTTTGGATGTAAAAAATAATTCTTATATACCTATATAATATATGGAATAGTTTTCATTTTTAAGGATATTTTTAAGAAATTTTTTTTATTTTTGAAACTAAATTAGCTAGTTACACATTTTTTTAATATTTTTAATAATTTTTCTGATCTTTTTTAGGTATTTTTTATTTTGAAATATTTACTTGTTTTTTTAAAAAAATAAAAAAACGCCTTTAGCGTTATTTACATGTTCTTTGGAAACTGAATAGTAATTAAATAATTCATTAAAATGTCTGAATACATTA
>NZ_JBLWAH010000003.1:0-124867 GCF_048284715.1 Mycoplasma milvi
TGTATTCAGACATTTTAATGAATTATTTAATTACTATTCAGTTTCCAAAGAACATTAAAAATTTTTTTGGAACTAAAAAAAGTTATAGTATAATATAAACGCAGTTCTTGGAGAAGTAGCTCAGTTTGGTAGAGCACTACATTTGGGCTGTAGTGGTCGCAGGTTCAAATCCTGTCTTCTTCACCATTTATGGGGGGTTAGCTCATTTGGCTAGAGCGCCTGCCTTGCACGCAGGAGGTGGTGGGTTCGAATCCCATACTCTCCACCATTTATGGCACTGTAGCTCAGTTGGTTAGAGCATCCGGTTCATACCCGGAAGGTCATGAGTTCGAATCTCATCGGTGCTACCATTTTTATACTATTTAAAACTGACTAACAGTAGGACCTATAGCTCAATGGTTAGAGCAACCGGCTCATAACCGGTCGGTTACAGGTTCGAGTCCTGTTGGGTCCACCAAGGGTGATTACCCAAGTCTGGCTGAAGGGACTAGTCTTGAAAACTAGCAGGGGCTTCACGGCCCGCGGGGGTTCGAATCCCTCATCACCCGCCAACTTAAATAGTATAAAGTTATAGCAGAGTGGAGCAGTGGAAGCTCGTCGGGCTCATAACCCGAAGGTCGAAAGTTCAATTCTTTCCTCTGCAACCATGGTCCAGTGGTAAAGTGGTTTAATACGCCTCCCTGTCACGGAGGAGATCGCGGGTTCAATTCCCGTCTGGACCGCCATATTGGCCTTGTAGCTCAGTTGGTAGAGCAACAGATTGAAGCTCTGTGTGTCGCTGGTTCGATTCCTGCCGAGGCCACCACCAAAATTCCTCTATTTTGTTAGCAATAAATGTTAATAAAATAGAGGAATTTTTATTTTTAATAAATTTTCACAATGAAAGGATATAAAATGGATTACAAAAAAACGCTCAATATGCCAAATACAGCATTTGAAATGAGAGCTAATTTAACTACTAAAGAACCTCTTTTTAGAGAACAATTACTTAAAAACCAAGTTTATAAAAAAGTTTTAGAACTACACAAAAATGATCCACAATTCATCTTACACGATGGTCCACCTTATGCTAATGGTGATATACACGTAGGTCATGCTTTAAATAAGATACTAAAAGATTTTATTGTTAGATATAAAACCTTAAGTGGCTTCTATTCACCATATGTACCTGGATGAGATACTCATGGATTACCAATTGAACACAAAATGTTACAAGAAATGAATGTATCTAAAGATGAATTAGATCCAGTTACACTACGTAAAAAAGCTCATGCATATGCATTAAGTCAAGTTGAGAGACAAAAGGCTCAATTTATTCAATTACAACTATTTGCAGACTTTGAAAAGATTTATGTCACATTGGCACCTGAATATGAAGCAAAACAATTAGAAGTGTTTGCTAAAATGATGTTAGATGGATTAGTTTACAAAGGTTTAAAGCCAATTTACTGATCACCTTCATCACAAAGTGCTCTAGCTGAAGCTGAGGTAGAATATCAAGAAGTGAAAAGTCCTTCAATCTATGTTAAAATGCACATTCAAAACTCTGATTTTAGCACAATATTACCTGGAGATAGCTTTATTGTTTGAACAACTACACCTTGAACATTAATTGCTAATGCTGGAGTAGCTTTAGGAAGAGATATTGAATATGTTGTCTTTAGTAACAATGGTCAAAGATATGTAATGGCAAAAGACTTATACCAAGACTTTATGGAAAGAATTGGTTGAGAAAGTAAAGTTTTAACATCATTTTATGGACAAGAAATTGAAAATAGCAAGATTGAATATCTAACTCCTATTTTACGTAAATTAGCTCCTGCAGTTATTGGACACCATGTTACAAATGAATCAGGAACTGGTATTGTTCATATTGCTCCTATGTTTGGTGAAGATGACTTCATGATTGGACTTAAGAACAATCTAGAAAATATTATGCACGTATCAGATAGAGGATACATTGAAAATACTAATACTCAATTTGATGGCAAATTCTATGCAGATGCTAACAAAGAAATTTCTGAATTCTTAGGCGATGATTTAATTCATTTTCAATGAGTAAAACACTCATACCCACATGACTGAAGAACACACCAACCAATTATCTTTAGAGGTACTCCACAATGGTTTGTTTCTATCGATAAAATTAGAAATCAAATCTTAGAACAAATAGATACAGGTGTAAATACATACCCAGATTGAGCTAAGCGTAGATTGTTTCAAATGATTGAAAATAGACATGATTGAACTATTTCGCGTCAAAGAACTTGAGGTTTACCATTAATTATTTTCTATGATACAAATGGTGAAGCAATTGTTGATAAAGAACAATTTGATCATGTAATAAATCTTGTGAAAAAACATGGTAGTGATATTTGATGAGAATGAGATACAGAAGCTTTATTACTACCTAAATACCAAGGCAAAAACTTCACACGTGAAATGGATATTATGGACGTTTGATTTGATTCTGGAGTTTCTTCAGTAGCTGTTAATATTGCTGATAATGTATCATCACCTTATGACCTTTATCTAGAAGGTATTGATCAATATAGAGGTTGATTTAACTCTTCAATTATTACCTCAGTAGCTTATAAAGGTGTAGCACCTTACCGTAATTTAATTTCTCATGGTTTTGTGCTTGATGGAAAAGGTGAAAAAATGTCTAAATCAAAAGGTAATACTGTTGTGCCTGTTGATGTAATTCAAAAACGTGGAGCTGATATTTTACGTCTTTGAGTAGCTAATAGTGAATACACAAATGATGTATCGATTTCTAATGAAATATTAGATCAAAATACTGAGATCTACCGTAAGATCCGTAATACAATTAAATTTATCTTAGGTAACTTAGATGGATATCAATACCAAGCAAATACTCAAAGAACTGGTATTCATTTATTCATTAAGGAACAATTAAATAAATTAAAAGCTGATGTATTTGCAGCTTATGATGAATATAAATTCATTAACGTAATTAAATTAATCAACAACTATATTGTTGATCTATCCTCTTTCTACCTTTCAGTAACTAAAGATATTCTCTACATTAGGGACTTTAATGACCCTGAAAGACTTATGGTTCTTGCTAACTTATATGAAATCTTAGATTTCTTACTTATGGCGCTTGCACCTATTTTACCAACTACAATTGAAGAAGCTTACATGCACTTTAATAAAGTTAATAAATATGAATCAATTATGTTTGAAGGTTATGATAAAGACTTTAGCGTTAACCAAGAAGTATTAGACCAATTTAATGAATTCTTTGAACTACGTAGCAAGGTTAATGTCTTAATTGATGAGGCTACAAAGAATGGTGTAATTAAACGTTCAAATGAAGTAGCTTTAGTGCTACCACCACAATCAGACTTTATTAATTCATTAGATTTAAGAACATTATTAATGGTTGGAAAAATAGTTTCTGGAAGTGATTTTAAAATTGAAACATTTGACTCAGTAAAATGTGCAAGATGTTGAAACCACTTCTTAGTAGAAGAAATGCATGACGACTTATGTCCTCTTTGTTTTGAAATAATTTCCAAAATAGTAGAATAATACTATGAGTAAAGTTAAAACACATTGAATAAATTATAAAAAATACTTTAAAAGCAACTGAAAGAAAGTAATTGCAGGCTATGTAATTATGTTATGTGCATTCTTTATCTTTTATGCTATTGATCAAGTAACCAAAACTCTTTTATTCTATCATGTAGATGTAAACGCTATGGAAGCAGCTGGCAAAAGTACTTGAACTTTAAATGGTGGAACAATTACTAATGTAAATCCTGAAGCTATTTTCCCTGATAGCAGTCAACAAATTAATTATGCAGGAGTCTTTGGAATTAGAAGTATTTGACATAAAGGTGTTACTTTCCTAAGTACTAATAATATTGCATTTATTCAAGTAGTCAGCTTTATTATAGCAATTGCCATTTTATTAGTGCCCCTATATCCTTCTAAGCTTTCTTTAATATACTGTGCCTTCTTTGGTATTTTACTAGCTGGGGATTTAGGGAATGCTACAGATAGAGTTGCTTTTAGCGGATATGTAAAAGATGAATTCTTTGTACCTTGTTTAGATAAAGGGACTTTCAATTTTGCTGATATTACAGTCTTTATTGGTGTTATCCTTATCATGTGTACAATTGTTGTGACAACTATCATGGAAATTGTCAAAGAAAAGAAAGAAAAAACAGAAAATCCTAAATCATAGTTATAAAAACTATGATTTTTCTTTGTAAAATGTTGTAAAATTAAGCAATGATAAAGCAAACAAATTCAAGTGAAAATAAACATAAATTTAAGTATCCAACTTCTAATGAAAAAGTGAGAAGAAAAATTTGAAAAGAAATGGTAAATAAGAAAGTCACCAATGACTATTATCCAGTGCAAGTGCAGAATGATCCTAATTCACTCATTAGCACGGAAAAAGTTATTTGTGAAGAAGAATTCTTAAAATACAAGATGGGTAAATATTTACTAAATAATACCAAAAACACTAAGAGGCTGACCTTTAAAGAATTTATACAAAGATATTGATTCAAAATATTTTTACTATTTTGAGCTGCCTTTGTCTTTAACTTTGGAATTCATATCTTTTTAGCTAAATCAGATACCATTCCTTCTGGTATTACTGGTATTCCAACCATTTTGCAATATTTATTTCCATTTTTACGTTCATATTTCGCTTTAATTTATTTTGCTTGCAACCTTCCGTTATTTTTAATCTTTTGACGTAAAGTTAAACGTAGTTTCTTAGTTTATACATTAATCTTTATGTTATTTTTACAAGTGACTAACTTTATCTTTACCCAACATGAAGTGCATGTTTTCTTATTTGAAAAAATTAACTTTGTGCACAATGATTTCAATGATTACAAATTAATTTACAATCCAGATCTTAGCGAATTTAGAGTAATTGAAAATGGTGACAAATATGATACTGTAAAATGAGCAGCAGCACCTTTAAATCAAGTTTTTGATTATTTAGAAAATAGAAAAGAATTTACTTCAGCCATTCCAATGGATGCAATTAAGACTCTAACCTTAGAACAAACTAATCAACTTGTTTGATATGCTGATGGTCAAACATGACCAATCCTACTTTATGGATGCATAGGAGCTGCCTTTATTGGTGTTGGAATTGCATTATCATGAAAAGCAGGTGGGTCTACCGGTGGAACTGATATTGTAGCTTACTTCTTTTCAACTAAATACAAGAAAAGCGTTGGTGGAATACTAGCTACAGTTGCTTTCTTTACAGCTTGCACTTTCTTAGTAATTTATGGTTTTGTAAGACCTAATGTAAACGGTGAAATTTTTGGAATGAGAGAACTTTCAACATTTGCTTACTTGCTTGTAACTAACTTTGTAGTAAGTATCTTATATCCTAAATATAAGAAAGTAAAATTAACCATTATTTCAACCCAACCAGAAAAAGTGATTGCTTACTTTAAACTTATTAACTACTGACATAGTTACAGATTGGTTAGATTTAAATCTGGATATACAGGGAAATATTCATACAAAATTGAAACAGTTGCTTTGTTACTTGAAACAAAAAACATTATTGATGACTTAAAACTAGTCGATCCAAATATTTGAATTTCAACCTTGTCAGTTCGTAGCGTTAATGGATCATTTAACACTGCATTCGTGGAACAATAGTATGCTATTGTTCTTTTTTTGTCTTTTTTGAATGAAAAATAATTTATATAGTGAAAGGAGGTTTTCATGAAATTAAATGAACTTAATAAAGTCCAAACTAAGCAACTTAGTAATGTTACTCCCGGGATGGGAATAACTGGTGTTCTTTCAATAGTTGCTACAAGTCTTGGAGTAATCTCACAATTTGTTAGTTTATTTAAATCTTTTAAGTCTACAACTGGCTCATATAAAACAAAAGATGCTGAATATAAATGAGATAATAATGAAAAAAATGCTCCAAAAATACTAGAAAATTACATACTATTTTAACTTTTTATTTTTTGTAAAGAGGGTATAATATGCATGTTACTTCAAGTAACCGTACTGAAAAGGTTTATAAAGTGCATTTGCCACCTTAAAGACGAGCCACTATTTTGGAGGTATTGCATGTTAGCAATTATCGAAACAGGTGGGAAACAACTTTTAGTTAAAGAAGGTCAAACAATCTTCATTGAAAAAATCGAAGGTGAAGAAAACTCAGAAGTAAAATTTGATAAAGTTTTACTTGTTGATGACAAAATTGGTAGACCATACTTAGAAGGTGCAGTCGTAACAGGAACTATCGAAAAACAAGGTAAAGCGAAGAAAATCGTTGTTTATCGTCACAATGCGAAATCTACTCACAAGAGAAAACTTGGACATCGTCAACCATATACACGTGTTAAAATCACAGGAATTGCAGGTTAATT
Source organism: Mycoplasma milvi (assembly GCF_048284715.1). Classification (NCBI taxonomy): domain Bacteria; kingdom Bacillati; phylum Mycoplasmatota; class Mollicutes; order Mycoplasmatales; family Mycoplasmataceae; genus Mycoplasma; species Mycoplasma milvi. The sequence continues at coordinate 6,399 of NZ_JBLWAH010000003.1, forward strand.
AGACTATGGCACATACGAAAGCCGGTGGATCTACTCGTAACGGGCGTGATTCACACTCAAAACGTCTAGGTGCTAAGTTAGGTGATGGACAATTCGCAACAGCAGGATCAATCATTTATCGTCAAAGAGGAACAAAAATCTTCCCTGGACAAAATGTTGGTCGTGGTGGAGACGATACTTTATTTACAAAAATCGATGGTTATGTAAAATACGAAAGCAGAAGAAACAGAAAGTATGTTTCAGTATACCCTGAAAAACAAAATTAATATATTATAAAATGTGCCCCTAAGAGCACATTTTTCTTCGCCTACACACATTCAGTAATTTTAGTAATATAATTTGCACCACTTTTAATTAAAACATCATTACCATCATTTGGCTGACTACTTGGAAAACAGTTAATTTCCTTACCGATATCATTGAAATAATTAATCAAATTAAAAGCTTTTGAGTCAGCAGTAAGCGAGAAGGCGATTAATTGAGTAGAAATAATTGAAGCAATAATATTTGCTTCTTTAAAATAATGCCTTTTAGGGTGAACTCCTAAAGGATATTGAGTTAAAAATAGTTCGTTATTTAAATTAGCTTCATGATAGTCAACTTTATCAAGTCCTTCCTTTAAAATATGGATTATCTTACCATTATTTTCACGATAGAGATTAATTAGATGACGTTCAGATTCATAATCATTAGTAATTAATACGCAATTATGGGCTAATGTATTAATGTTTTCTTCTAAATAAGCCTGTGTTGTAGGGTTATTAATTTCATTAATTAAATAAAAGCGATGTTTATAATTGAGCAATTTCTCATTTCCTTTAAAGTATAAAACATATGGCGGATAACGTAGTACATTGAAATCTGATGGATATTTTTCATCCAATATTGTATAATATTGGGCTCCGAAATCATCATATAATTGTTTTCATTCCAGCAGTTGTTTTCGACTAATGTGTTTAAAATTTTTAACTTCTGTAAAGATTGAAAACGAGTCTCCTTTGCACTTATTTGATGCATAAAACAATAAATCATTCATATTTACCTCCACTATATAAATTATTTTTTAGCAAAATGAACAAAAACTGGAAAAAATGGGCTTTTTAAAACTTTTATGCCTTAAATATAGGCATCTTAAATGTTTTCTATTTTAATCTAAAATAATATAATATACACAAAATAAACTTATTAATATTATCGTAGGAGAAAATATGAAAATAGCTTTCTTTGATTCTAAAGACTATGATGTAAAGTCATTTGAAAAATACAACAACGGAAGACATGAAATTACATTTTTTAAAGAAAACCTTAACCTTGACACAGTTAAATTGGCTCAAGGATATGATGCAGTTTGTGGATTTGTAAACACATACGGAGATAAAGTTATCTTAGAAGTACTTGCAAAAATGGGAGTTAAATACTGATTCCAAAGATCAATGGGATACAACAAAATTGATGTTGCTAAAGCCAATGAGCTTGGCATAGAAGTATTTAGAATATTTAACTACTCAGCTGAAAGTATAGGTGAATTTGCTTTTGCAGGAATGTCTGCATTAAACAGAAATTTACTAATTGCTAACTCAAGAGTGCAAAAATACAACTTCTCATTAAATGGACTTGATGGTAAATGTATTGGTAACTCAACTATCGGAGTTATTGGTTCAGGTAAAATTGGCCAAACATTTATCAAAATTGCTAGAGCTACAGGTGCTAGAGTGTTAGTATTTGATGCTTTTGCTAGAGATAACTTCCCACAACTTGCTGAACAATTTGGTTTTGAATTCGTTTCATTAACTGAATTATTACAACAAAGTGATTTCATTTCAATTCACTGTCCTTTACTACCATCAACAAGATATTTAATTGATGATGCAGCTATTAGCACAATGAAAGATGGTGTTATTGTAGTAAACACAGCTAGAGGTGAAATTGTTGATTTAAAAGCAATGATTAAAGGTCTTAAATCAGGAAAAGTTCGTGGATTTGCTACTGATGTTCTTGAAAGAGAAGAAGGTAGATTTTACGAAGACGTTTCAGCACGTATAACTGAACTAAAAGCTATGGACCCAGAATGAAAAGAATTAATTGAAATGGATAATGTTTTAATTACTTCCCACCAAGCTTACTTAACAGACTTAGCATTAAGCCAAATTGCATTGGCAACACTTGAAAATGCTGACAACGCAGAAAAAGGAGACTTCTCTAAAGCTCTAAAAGTGTTAGAGAACGGAAAAATACAAAATGGATAATAAAGTAATCGCTGTTGATGAAACTAATTCAGCAAATACTAAAAAGAAACCTACTGTAAAAGTTCTAGATTTCTTTAAAGATTTATTCAGCTTTTTTAAACTAAAAGCAACCGAACGTGGTGATGCTGAAAAGCCTGCTGATGTTCGTACTTGAATTGTACATGGACTTGCAGAGTTCTTTGGAACAATTCTTATTTCACTTGGACTTGCTGGTGTATCTATTTACACTGCATCAGGTAAGCCTGCTGAAGAATACTTACTTCACCCTATTATTGTTGGATTCTATGCAGGATTTATTGTTGTAGGAATTTGTTTATTCTTATTCTTACGTTGAAGTTGTGACTTAAACCCATCAGTTACAATTTATCGTTATTTAAATGGGCGCAACAATGGGTGATATGCTTCATACAAAATTTTTATTCAAACTCTAGGCGCTATTGCAGCGGGTGCTATTATTTATGGACTTGGAAAAGCATCAGCACCTCAAGGATATATTTCAAATGCGCCTATTACAGCAATAAATGCAGCTTCTAAATCATTTTTAGACTACACAAACAATTCTAAAGAACAAGTCTTAGCAGCAGGTTCTGTTTGAATTTTCTTTGTTGAGTTAGTAATGACTGCAATTCTACTTTTCCCAATTTTTTCACCAAACATTAATAATAAATACCGTGATTTACTAATCATGTTCGTTATCTCATTAAGTGTTTGAATGGGATTATTAGGTGGATCTGCTGCAATTAACCCAGCTAGAGGGTTAGCTCAACAATTCCCTATCTTATTATTTGAAGGACATTCTGATAATTTTGTAGTTGTTACTGGAAAACAATTGGCCAGCTACAAGAACTTAGGATTTGACCCAGCTGCAATTATTGTTAAGGGTGAATTCCAAACAAGTGCTATTCAATCAGTAAAAGATAGTCACATATTATGAGATTCAATTGTTTATGGAACAATTGCTATGGTACTTGGAGATGTTTTATCTCCTGTATTCTACTTATTAGTACAAGGTTCAACACAAAAATTTGTTAATCCATTAGTTGCAAAAATTATTGGATTTAAAAACTACAGATCTCAAATGATGACAACTCCAAATAAAGAATTAAATAATAAAAAATAAAAATATATCATACATATATTCATAATATATGTATGATTTTTATATCTAGGAGGATATATGGATACACAAGCTATTAAACTAGTTGCACAAGAATTAAATATTGATACCAAACAAGTTGATATTGTGCTAAAAATGCTATCAGAAGGTGCTACAGTGCCTTTCATTTCTCGTTATAGAAAAGATAAAACTGGCGGACTAGATGAAGAACAAATTTATCGGATTGAAGCTTTATTCAAATATAAGAATGAATTACTTGAAAGACAAAGCGCAATTATAAAAATCTTAAAAGAAAAGGATTTATTAACCGATGAACTTGAAGCAAAAATACTTGCTACAAGTGTTAAAAGCGATTTAGAAGCCTTATATGAACCATTTAAAGTTGGAAAAGTAACTAAAGCTTCTAAAGCCATTGCATTAGGCCTTGAACCTTTAGCTAAAAGAATTTTTGAAAATAAGTCACTTAATTTTGATCCTAAAATTGAGGCTAAAAAATATCTTAGTTTGGAAGTTACTTCAGTTGAATTTGCTTTAGAACAAGCAAATTACATCATTGCACAATGAATTTCTCAAGACTTTGAAATTAGAGAAAAAATTAAGGCAGATATTATTAAATTTGGAAGTATAGTAACTAAACAAAATCCTAAAGTAGAAGATGAAGGCTTAAAATTCAAAAACTACTATGACTATACAATACCAGTAAAATACATTAAGAATCACAATGTACTAGCCATTAACCGGGGAGAAAAACTTGGAATCTTACGCCTAAGCTTCACTTATAATGAAAGCTTTATTGAAACTATTGTGCTCAAGAAGGTTGATAAGACTAGAAATAACAAAAATAATATCATTGAAGCCATTAAAGATAGTTTAAAACGTTTAGTTTTACCAAGTGTTGAAAGAGAGATTTTTTCAGATCTATTTGCAAAAGCTGAAGCTTCAAGCATTCAAATATTTGCTAACTCTGTTGAAAAATTATTACTAGCTCCTGCAATTTCAGGACATAATATTTTAGCCATTGATCCAGCTTTTGTCAATGGATGTAAATTAGCTGCTTTAAATGAAAATGGAGATGTTTTACAAATCGCTAAGATTTTTCCAAATAAACCTCAAGAAAGAACTACAGAAGCAGCCAAAATTACATTAGACATGATTAACAAGCACAATATTGATATTGTTGTAATTGGAAATGGAACTGCATCACGTGAAACCGAGGCCTTTATCGCTAACTTAATTAAGAAAAACAACTTAAATATCAAATATGCTATTGTTTCTGAAGTAGGAGCTAGTGTTTATTCAGCCTCTAAATTGGCAATTGAAGAATTTCCTAACTTACATGTTGAAGAACGTAGTGCAATAAATATTGGACGTAAGTTCTTAGACCCACTTAACGAACTAGTTAAAATTGACCCTAAATCAATTGGCGTTGGTCAATATCAACATGATGTTAACCAAAAAGAACTAGAACATTATCTAGATTTTAAGGTGCAAAAGGTAGTTAATGAAGTTGGGGTTGATTTAAACACAGCAACTAAACATATCTTAACCTTTATTGCAGGGCTTAGCCCTAAGAATGCTGAAAATATAGTTGAATATCGCAATAATAAGGCTGACAAAAGTTTTAGTTCTAGATTTGAACTTAAAAACATTAAAGGGATTGGAGAAAAAACCTTTGAACAGTGTATTGGATTCTTAAGAATCTTTAGTTCAGATAATTTCCTGGATAAAACAATTATCCACCCTGAATCATATGCATTAGCTCAATCTATTATTAGAGATTATAACTTAAGCCCAAATGATAATGGAATTGATGTTTCTGCCTTGGAGGTAGATAAATTAGTGCAACAATATGGTTCAGATAAATATTCAATTGAACTTATCTTACAAGCACTATCTACACCAACTAAAAAGATTTTAGATAGTAAGCAAGGCTTTATTTTAAAAGATAGTATAACAAATGTTGAAGACTTACAGGTAGGTTCAGTAGTATCTGGAACTGTAGAAAATATTACTGATTTTGGTGTATTCATGTATATCGGAATTAAACAAAGTTTATTTATTCATGTAAGCAATTTAAAACTAGAAGGCGGAAATAGTATCTTTGATCAATACTATCCAGGAATGATTTTAAAAGCTGAAATTATAGAAATAGATTTACAACGTAACCGCGTTACAGGAAAAGAACTTTAAAATTAGCTGGCTAAAGCAGAAAAAAAGTTGGTTTATAACCAACTCATTCTAGCTTAGGCTAGTTTTTAATTTCTTCTGCTTCCTGTCATTAAACTAATAATGTATCATAGCAATTGTGCATAAGAAATAAATAACATAACTCCTGAAATAATTGCTTGAGATCACATATCTTTAGTATCCATGTATTGAACCATATCTGCAGTATTACGAATTTGTCATCATTGAATAATCATATTAATTGAAATTAAAGCTGTCGCAATTACAATAGCATATCAATCAGCTTTAAAGACAAAGAATGAAACTATAAATGTGATTATAAAGGCAACAAATAAGAAACCTGAAAAGATTCCCAATGCTCTGATATTAATAAGATTAAATAATCCTAAGATAGCAGCTACAATCATGACTCCAGCAGGAATTAACATAATTCCAATCATTTGTGGAATTTGGTTTAATGAAACTTCATTTGTATTATATTTCACTATAAAGTAAACATAAAAGGCAAATCCAATAGCAATTCCATAAAAGATAATGACAATTGGGAAGACTAATAGCTTAAATCAATTACTTTTTATTTTTTGAATAAAAAGAGTAATGACAAATGTAAGGACAAATAGTACTACAAATGTAGCAATTAGTGCTCCGATATGGTTAGAAGCAATTGATTGGAATGATTCTGTTCCAAACCACATGCTAAATCCAGCAGCCACTGAAAGCATAGCAATTAAGCCTACTATAAAAGTAGCTAACATAACAGCATAAAATTGTGCTCTTGAAGCTACGCTTTCTGTTTCATAGACTTCTGAATGTTCTTGTTTTCTAGTTAAATTCATATCTTTATTTTACCATAATTGTTTGTAACAAAAAAAGCATAATATTACCTTGATTTCATTAAAAAACTGTATCATATATAAAGACTTAAAGGAGAACAAAATGGAATTAAAATTAGAAACATTAAATAAATTTGCTCAAAGATTTGATGCAAAAGAAAATAATAAATTAATTCAAAATGCAGTAATTAAAAATGGTATTAAAAACACATGTATTAACCATGAAGTTCTAATTAAACACGACTTTGTCTTTGATATAGAAACTACACTTGGTGATATTACATCTCAAAATTCTAGTGGTAGATGTTGAATTTTTGCTTCATTAAACATGGCAAGAGTCGCAGCTATGAAGAATCTTAATGTTAAATCATTTGAATTCTCTCAAAACTACTTTGCTTTTTATGACAAACTAGAAAAAGCTAATACATTTCTTAATTTAGCAATTGAAAACATTGATAAAGATGCTAATGATAGATTAATTTACCACTTAATAGCACATTCAACTGCAACTGATGGTGGTTACTGAGAATGATTTGCTTCATTACTTAGAAAATATGGTGCTGTACCAAAAAGCATTATGCCTGAAACATTCCTATCAGGAAATACTAATGAAATGAATGAACAAATTGATTTACATTTAAAACAAGCTTATAACACTTTAAAACAAATGCATAAACAAGGCAAAAGCCTACAAGCTATGCATGAATACAGAGAAGAAGTTTTATTTGAAGTCTATGACATAGTTGCAAAATGTTTAGGACGTCCACCTAAAGTATTTACTTATGAATACAAAGACAAGGATGATAAATATCAAAAAATTCAAAATGTTACACCTAAAGAATTTTTTGATAGATTCGTAGGAAGTGATTTTGATAATAAAGTAGACCTAATTCATGATCCTCGTGATTTATATCCAACAGGTACAAAATACATCCTTAAATATCAAAATTCAATTTATCAAGATAGTGAAGTCGCAATGGTTAATGCTCCTTTAAATGTAATTAAAGAAGCAGTAATTGCCTCATTAAAGGATAATGTTCCTGTTTGATTTGGATGTGATATTGATCCATTCAAAGACAATAAATCAGGTGTTTTAGATCCAGAACTTTACTTATATGATGAATTATTTACACCTGTAAATAACTTAAATAAAGCTGCTAGAGTTGATTTATTTAACTCTTCATTAAACCATGCAATGGCTTTTGTTGGTGTTAAAACTAACGAAGGTAAACCGGTGGCTTGAAAAGTAGAAAACTCTTGAGGTGATAAATCGGGGAATAAAGGGGTTTATTCAATGTCTGATTCATGATTTGATGAATACAATTTCTCAGTAATTGTAGATCGTAAATATGTAGATCAAGCCCTATTAAAAGAAACAAATCCAAAAGTTTACCTTGAACTTTGAGAACCACTTGCTTAATAATAATCTTATGCATCAATCATTGATGCATTTTTATTTAACTTCTGTCCCTATCTGGTAGGTATAAAAGCACAAAAATATTTCTAAGTAAAGAATTTTGTATCATTTTATAAAAGTTAAAACTTTTATAAAATATATGTATGGAAACAATTAAACTTAATTTAGAAAATAAAAATACTATTTTAAAAATTATTTCTTTAATGACTTGGTCAAATTCTAAAATTCCAAGTTCATTAGTTAAAGAAAAGAAAAAGATTAAATTAATTACTTATTTATATGCAGGAATAATCTCTTTTGCATGTTTTGTTTCTTTTCTATCACTAATTCAAGTGCCGATAGAAAAGCTCACTAGCTGAGGGCATTTCTTAGCTACAATGCAAATTATTACATTCTTTGTCTTCATTATTGATTATGGATTGCATATGATTACATATCGGATTCATTATCCAGAATTAAAACTGCCAATGTGAAAAGCTTGTTTAAAATATATCTTTTCATTTACAGGAATTATTATTCTATTTTGCATTTTGGCATCATTTAACGCAATTGAATACATGTTGCCAACTAATCAACAAGGTAATTATAAAGAAAGTGGTGCAGCAAAATTCTTTAGTGATATTAAATCACTTACAATCTTTAAGATGATTCGTTTCTTCTTTGTGCTAACATTATTTGCACCATTTCACATTATTGCTGAAGTTTTTAATCAACAAAGAAGAGTGCTTACTTATGTTTTTATCTTGATCATTATTATGATTATCCTATTTGCTTTAATTATTTGAAATAATGAAGCCAACTACTTGCGTGCACAACAAATCCAATATATAGCACAACAAAGAGAATTAAAAGGCTCAGATTTATATAACTGATATCAACAAAATAGTTCTTTAGCTCCATTAGCTAATAAAACGGGTGATGCTTTAAATTTAGCTATTTATAAATACTTCACAGAGCTAAAGAATACCAATGATTTAGCTACAGCAAATCTTCAAGCAAGTATTGCAGCCTTAGGAAATGGATATGCAACTAATTTTTGAAATGCTATTTACTTTACTACAATTACTTTAACTACAATAGGATATGGTGATTTTGTACCACATGCTCCAGTAACCAAAGGAATTGTGACATTTATCTCATTAGTATCTATTGCAATTATTGCAATCCCATCAGGGCTTATTGCTGGGTCATTCTTGAATGAAATGCAAAAGCATTTCAAGAATAATGATGAAAATGTGCATGTAAAAGCTAAAGAAAAATTAACTGAAATTAAAGAAGATGTTAAAGAAGCCTTAGCTGAAGCTAATGCTAAAGAAATTATTGTAAAACCTATTAAGAAGGTAAAGGAAAAAACCAGTGCTAATGCACAAGATAAAACTGTTGAAAAAACTGAAAATAATGACAAAAATAATAATGATCAAGTAGATCAAAATAAAGGGGATAAATTATGAAACTTATAGGATCTCATGTGCCTTTTAAGGCACCTAACTACTTAGCAGAATCATGCCAATTTTCCCTTGATAATGGGGCCAACACAATGATGATTTATTTAGGCGCTCCGCAAAATGTACGTAGAGTAGAGCCTGAAAAATATAATCTTGCTCAATATGAATCACAATATGAAAAATTAATTGCAAAAGAACATGTAGTGGTACATGCTCCATATATTGTTAATCCTTCAAATCCAGATAAAAGTGCTTTTGCAGTGGACTTTTTAGTTCAAGAAATTGAAAGAATGAATTATGCAGGGTTCAAATATTTAGTTTTACATCCTGGAGCAAGTGTAGGACATTCAGTAGAAGAAGCATTAGATACTTTAGTTGATTCCCTAAAAGAAATACTAGCTCGTAGCAAAGATGTTGTTATATGTCTAGAAACTATGTCAGGAAAAGGAAGTGAAGTAGGTATCAACTTTGAGCAATTAACTCATGTACTAAAATGAGTTGATAATGAAAGATTGCAAGTTTGCTTGGATACATGCCATGTATGAGATGCTGGATATGATATTCAAGATTATGAAGCCTTTAAACAAGAACTTAAGGATTGAGATATCTTAAAGCACATCAAAGTTATTCACCTAAATGATTCTAAAAATGAAGTTGCTTCTCATAAAGATAGACATGCAAACATTGGAAAAGGAACTATTGGTCTAGAAACATTACAAAAATTTGTCTTTGATCCTGATTTTGACAATGTTCCAATAATTCTAGAAACTCCAGTGCCAGAAACAGGTCCAATTTATAAAGAAGAAATAGCAATGCTATTACAAAAATAGGCTAGCAGCAGCTAGCTTTTTTGCTACAAAAAAACACCATAGCACAATGGCAATGGTGTCTATAAAGTTATTTAGAAACATTATTTTTAAATGCATCTAGGACAGTGTCTAGTAATTCTGATGAAAATCCTTTTTTAATTCCATTTCTGTAAACTTGCAATGAATCAATTAAAGGTTTTTGAGCTTTTAGCGCAAAATCCATTATAATTTTAGAATTACTGCTATCTAGATTATATTTCTTGGTTATTGCTGTGATTTTTTCTTTTAAATATTTAATATCTCTTTCACTATTAAAGATTCTGTCTCAACCTTGCAATGTTAAATATGTTCTTCCTCTAGTATAATTAGGAAATTCAGCAATGAATTTAGCTTTACGTTGAGGATCGATATCATTTTTACCATCTATTACATACTCTCAATCAATAACATCAAGTTGGAATTTATACATGTTTGTAAATGATTCATCTAGAGCTATTTTAATATCATTTTGTATATTTTGAGCTACATCTTTATCAAAAATATTTGGCATATAATTTTCAACATAATAATTAATTGGATTTAGGAAAGCTGCTTTGTTGTCTAAAAGTCCATGTCACAATTTTGTTAAGATTGGCCCTAAAGCGTATCCTCTTAATGTATCAGTGGTATAACCTAATTGAGTAGTTTTCATATTAGGTCAGCCTAAAGAATACATTTTAGTAACTTCTGGTAGAATTTGATGAACTTGATTAGAAAGCAAAGTAAATAAGTTTGTTAGATTTTCATCAGGCTGTTCTGTATTTATTATATAACTTGTCATAATTTGAAGGTTTCATTTATGGAATAGCTTTTGAATTCCATCAAATAAAATGAATTTACTTTCATCATTAAATTTATTATAGTATTTTTCTGGAATATACTCTTTAGCTTTAATGTTTAATGAATTATGAGGATCTTTTAAATCGTTGTCAAGAATTGCTGTTGTTTCTAAATAAATAGGAATAAATGAAATATCATCTAACTTAACTTTAAAGGTCTCTGTTTTAGAATTATCAGAAATTATTTCTTTTATTAGATCGGAAGTTGTTGATTTTAATTTATATGTCAAACTTATAGTTCTATTGGTTCTATCAATTGAATAATCTGAGTATATAACATTTACATGGTCGCTAGGATATGTAAGATTTGCAAAAGAATCTGCATTTAAGAAGCTGATATAAGTTTTATCTAATATATCATGTATTTTTGGATTTTTTGACAATGTGAAATTTTCCAATAATTGATTTATTCTTTGCTTTTCTTCTGCTAATTTATCTAGTTTAGCTTGATATTCTCTAGGGCTTAAGAATCCATTAACAGTAAAATTCTTTCTAGCACTAAATTTCCCTAAGTGGGCGACTGCAACAACATTAATTAGTTTGTTTTCATCATCAGCTGATACAATTTCAACTGTATCGTTCTTTCTATGATCATTTGAGCATAAGAATCAACCACAATTTGGGATATTCGTTTCTAACATATTATTATTTAATGTTTGCAATGCAACACTAGCTTTTGCTGTGCCAAGTAGATAATAAAATTGGCTTGTCAGTCTAACATCTTTAACTTTTTGTATATAGTTATCTATGTATTTTTGAGCCACTAGGTCTAAAATATTTACCTCAACAATCTTATTTTCAAATTTAATAGTAGAATTTATTAAACTTTTAATAGCTAATGTAAATTTTAAATTTAAATAGGGGTTTGATGATTCAAAATCTTCAGAAACGATAACTTTTATAATATCTATTTTTACATTTTCTATTTTTTTACTTAGAAGAGATATTACTTTATCATCAATATTAGTAATTTCGTTTTTATGTTTGTTGTCTGCATAGTATGCAGAGAAAGATTCCTTATCAATAACAGATGCATCTAAATTTATATCTTTAGTTGTTAATTCAAAATTATTATAAATTTCAGACATTCTGGCACGTTCAGTAGTATTAAATCCTTGAATTCTTAATTCTTTAGTTTGTGTATGAAGATCTGATAAGTTTGATTTATTAGAAGATAATTGGTATTTTACTAACAATTCTCCATTATTATCGTTTGCTTCAAAAGAAATATTGATCTTTGATTCCGGATTTAATTTTGAAACATCAAAACTATCTTTAATAATTTGCGAAGGTAAAGTTTCTGCTTTATTAACAGTGTCTAATAAAGCTAAGTCAAAATTGCTAATTTCTCGGTCTAAACGAGCTTGTTCAGTGTCAATTTCTAATTGTCTTTGTGTGTAGAAACCATTGATTGTTGCAACTTGTTCTTCATTTGTTTCAACAATATTATTTGTTTCAGGATTTAAACGTGAAACTGTATAAATAATTGAAATAATACCATTAGAATCATCTTTATTAAGAGATTTAACGTGAAGAGTTAAGCCTTCAGGAACATTTAATGCCTTAAAATCAGCATCATTTGTGTTTGATGGTAATATGTGATCTCTATTTTCATTTTCTTTGTATTGGAATGCTATAGGGTTAGCTACAATAAAGTTATGTAGTTCTTTTCTAAATTTATTGTCAGCTTTATTAATTATTTGGCCATTAGTTAAGAAACCTGAAATTGTAATAGTTTTTTCTTCAGATTTAATTTCTGGATAAATAGTTGAAACTAAATCGAATTTAACTGTATATGTACCTTTTTCATCATCAAATGAGCTTTCAATAATATTTGATGCAGCATCTACTAATTGAGGAAAGACTACTTCATTATGAGTAATTTGGCTAGCCTTTGTTTCATCTTTATCAATTGAACTTGCTACTGTTAAGCGAGCAATTGAATTCATTTGACTATCAAGGCTAGCTTTGGTTTGCTCTTTATTGCGTTCTAGAGTTGTTTTAAATCCTTTGATTACTTGTAGCATTACTTTTGTATTATATTGTGAAGCAATATTTTCGAGTTTATAGTAAACGCATAAGTAACCTGGTTCATCAGCAGGAACTAATTCAATATTTGCTTTGTATAAATCTTTATTGTAGTTAACTAATGAAATGAAATCTCTTTGAACAGCTTCACTTGGTAACAGACTTTTGTAATCAAGTGGCTTAATTTCTAATTTGGCTTGCCCCAAGGCTTCATCAGTTAAATTGTTATCATTTTTGAAACCTGAAAGAGTAAAGGTTTTAACATCTGAGTACACTCATTTTTTAGTTTCTGGATCCAATGCTCTAACATAGAAAGAAACTTGTAGACTTCCATCTCTTTGGCTTGGGACTAGTTCTCCAGTAAATTGGAAAATAAAGTCACTATTTTTATTTGAATTAATCCCTTGTAAGTTATCAAAAGTAATTTCTGATGGTAATTTAGCTAATAGTGAGTTATCTTTTAATGAGATAGTATAACCATTTGTCTCAGTATTAAGTTGTGCTTTAAGATCTTGTTTTAATTGTTGATTTGAATTGGCATTATCATTTGTTGCTGCTGGGTTGTTACATGAAGCAGCTAATGCTGTTAGTGACCAGGCTGGCATTAATGCTAATAAAAGTTTGCTTGTTTTTCTTTTCATAACAAAAAAGTTAATGTTCTTTTAAAGACATTAACTTTCCTTTCTAATAATTTTAAGTAATTATTTAGCTTCTGCTGTAGTAGCTGTAGATGCTGTTAATGTATTGATTAGCTCAGCAAGGTCCTTAGTTGTAGAAACTAATAAAGCAACATTTGATTTAACTGAAGCTTCTAATGCTTCATATTTTGATTTTAATACTGCTTTAACTGCGTTGTAGTCAGCTTCTTGTGTTAGTAATTCGTGTGCTTTAGCTGTAGCTTTTGTTTTAAGTTCAGGCATTAATGCTTTGAATTGATCTAAAACAGCCATGCTTGCATTTCCTTCAACAGTTAATGATTTAACTTGGTTTGCAACTGCTTTGATTTCTGTATTAAAGAAAGTTGTCATACCATCGATAAATGTGTCTAATGTTGTTATGTTTTTAGTGCTTTCGTTTGTTTTTAATGTTTCAAAAATAGCTTTTCCAACATTTGCAATTTTTTCAGAGTTAGCAATTAAGACGTCAGCAACATCATTTTTAATAGCTGTCATTTTCTCTGCATTTAAAGCATTTTTAACTCTTTCAATTCCTGTTCCTGTTGCTGTTGAAGCTAATGAAGCTTGTAATACTTCAACAAGAGCTGAGTTTAATTTTAGAGCCACTAAGTTGTATAAGTCAGCAACTGTTTTGTTTTGAGCTTCTGGTAAAACACCTGAAACAGCATTTAACACTGCTAAGCTTTGAGCTGCTAATCCTTCAGCTTCTTTATTTACATATGTATCTAAAGCAGCTTTTTGAGCATCTGTTGTTAAACCATCTTTAATTGATTTATATGATGCAATAATAGGTGCTTTAATTGAATTTGAAGCATCTTCTTTTTTAACAGGTTTAGCTTCTGGTTGACATTGGCAAGCAACCATAGGTACTACTGTAACCCCTGCTAATCCTAATGAAAAAATTATTGATTTAAAGTTTTTCATAATATTTTTTATGTCCTTTTTTCGTATTTATTTGTATTTATCCTATATCTGGATATTACTTAAGTGTATTAATACATAAATATTGTATTCAAAAAAATAAAAAAAAACAGGCTGCGCATAGAAAAAAACTTGCTAAAAAAACTAAAATGTATATTTTACAAAAATATTCCTATTTTTTAGGAACAGAAATTCTTTTTTTATTTCACTTTTTGAAAGATTTTTGTTCATTTATATAAATTTTTTTATTTTTTTCTCAGGGCTAAATAGCATAATTGACTAAAAAAATTAATTTTTAGCCATTTTTTCATAATAAAAAAATGATCTTAAATTATAATATAATGTTTAGAATAATACCTTTGAACTAAAAAAGCACTGTATTCATTAAATTATCGCTAAAAAGTTTAGTTTTTTTGCTATAATTGTTAAGAATTTTATTGATATCAATTTAAAAAAGAAAAGGAGCAAAATATGGCAAGAGAAGGTTATACATTAGTGTGCACAGAATGTAAAATGGAAAACTATATTTCTAAGAAAAATAAGAAAAACCATCCAGAAAAAGTTGAACTTTCAAAATACTGTTCAAAATGTAATGCTCACACAAACCACAAAGAAAAGAAATAATATTTCTTTTTAAATTCCTAATTCAGCAAATGCTGAATTTTTTTATTCTTGTATTAATTTAACTACTTAGTAATATAATTAAATCACTATTAAATATAAGGAGACTTTTATGGACAAAAGAAAATTAAATGAAATGTTTGATGAAACTGGAGCTGAAGTATTAATTTCAGAAGCTCCTCAAACTAGATTATGATATGCTGGTGTTCAAACAACAGATGGTTTTATTGCTATTGAAAGAGATAAAGCTACATTATTTGTTGATGGAAGATATATTGAATACTGCAGAAACAATGCTAAAAATGTAGATGTAGTTTTAATTAAGGGTAACTCATTAGCTGAATGATTTGCTAAAAGAGGATACAAAAAAATCGCTCTAGAAAAGAACTATTTAACAAAAGAAGTCCAAGATCGTATTGTTAAAATGGTAAACCCTGAAGAAATTAAATGAATTGATGCTCAGGCATTAAGAGTAATTAAATCAAAAGATGAATTAAAAATTATGCAAGCTGTAATTGACATTTCACTTTCAGCCTTAGAAGAATTCAAACAATGAGTTAAACCTGGCATAAGTGAAAAAGAAGCAGGTGCTTATTTAAATTTCTTACTTAAGAAACACGGTGGAGATAAAGAAGGGTTTGATGAAATTATTGCATCAGCTTCTTCTTCAGCTGAACCTCACCACCATACAACAGATAAGAAACTTGAAGAAGGTTGCTTATTAAAAGTGGACTTTGGCGCTAGATACAAAGGATATACAGCTGACATTACTAGAACATGAATTTTGGGTGGAGAAGATAAAGTCAAAGACCCTAAAGCACTAGAAATTTTAAATATTGTTAAAGAAGCTGCTGCAGCCGGTAGAGCTAGTGTTAAACCAGGAATGAAAGCTAGTGATGTTGACAAAGTTTGTCGTGATTACATTAAAGCTAAAGGATATGGAGACTACTTTGTTCACTCAACAGGTCATGGGCTTGGTATCGATGTTCACGAATGACCATCAATTTCACCTATGTCACAATGAGTATTAGAACCAGGTATGATTTTAACAGTTGAACCAGGAATTTATATTGAAGGACTTGGTGGAGCTAGAATTGAAGATGACGTTTTAGTTACTGAAAAAGGTCATTATGTATTCTCAAGACAAGAAGAAAACAATGAAACTATTTTCTAATATTGAGCCTTATGAAACGGGCTACTTACAAGTTGACAATATTCATAAAATTTACTATGAAGTAAGTGGGAATCCTAATGGGCAAGCTGTATTTTTCTTTCATGGTGGACCAGGTGGAAGCACATCAGCTAAATGTAGAAGATTCTTTGACCCGAAATTTTATAAAATTGTACTATTTGATCAACGTGGTGCAGGTAAATCGCTTCCATATTGTGAATTAAAAAATAATACTACTCAAGAATTGGTAGAAGATGTTGAAAAATTACGTCTTCACCTTAACTTAGGCAAAGTTGTAATTCTAGGTGGTTCATGAGGAAGCACACTTGCAATGTGCTACTCAATAAAGTATGCTAAGAATGTTAAAGCTTTAATCTTACGTGGGGTATTTTTAGCTCGTCAAGAAGATATTGACTTCTTATATGAAAAAGGAGCTGATGTTTTCTATCCAGATTACTTTGCTAAATATCAAGAGTTTGTGAAAAATGAAAAAGGTAATAGTATTCTTGAAAGATATTATAACTTGCTCATAGGTACAGATGAAGAAAAACGCAGACAAGCTGCTGACCTATTTGCTAACTGAGAATCTGAAGTTGTTTCAATTAATAAAGCTAAGTTAAAACCAAATTATAAACATGATTATCAAATAGCTTTATTAGAATCTCATTACTTTATGAATAATTCATTTTTCCCAAATGATAACTATATTCTAGATAATATAGATAAGTTCAAAGATATTCGCACTATCATCGTACATGGACGTCAAGATATTGATACTCGCCCAATAGGGGCTTGACTAGTTGCTAACAAGCTAAGTAATGTAGATTTGCATTTAGTTGATGGAGCTGGTCACACTCAATGAGACGCAAGAAATCAAGCTTTACTTGTTGAAGCAAGTGAAACAATTAAAAATGAAATAAAAGCAGGAAAATTATAAATTAAGCCATTCTATTATGAGATGGTTTTGCTAAAGTAAAAAACGCCTATCAAGAGGGCGCTTTTTAATTATTTTAAAGTTTATTTATTTCATTTTTTAAAGAATCAAGGAATATCATATAAATCAGGATCAAAAGCATTCATACGCATAATATTACGTGCCATTGAATGGTAATTTAGTAAATCAAGTGGATTTGAGCCTTCTTCATTAACACCATAAAAGTTAAATGATTCTTTTCCAGTATTAAATGCACCATTTTTACCTACTAATAATCATAGAGGTCCACCTGAGTTTATTGTTGTAACATATTCACCATTATTATTCATTACACCAGTTCCTGAATTACCTGCATTGTAATATGTCGGTTCATATGGAGTTTGTTTTTTAAAACTATCTACATCATAACCACGTTCATCACGATGAATAATATATGTAGATTGTTTACCGTATGGAAAACCATTAAATAAACCTTGTTGTACATTTTTATTTCTGTTTGGCGATTCATTATTGAGAAATGGTAAGTAATTTAGATTTTTTAAATTAAATCAATTTTGGTATCACATTGCTGTCTGATATTTACCTTCAGACTTTAAACTTTTAATTAAAGGATTAATATCAAAAATAATTAATGAAACATCTAAAAATCTATTTGTATCTAAAATTCCAGTTTTAAAAACTTGAGTTTGAGGATTAAAATTAGAAACTAATCCCACTTGATTAATACCTGACCACACAACTTGTGCATGAGTTGCTTGTGTATATAATCCTCCTCAATAGCTAAAGCCTGCATTTACATTGTTACCAAAATTTAATCCTGCTATTGTAGGAGTCGTGCCTGCACTTAATGTACTTTTTTCAGGAGTTAAATTATTCTTATCGTTATTTATAACATGGTGATTTGTCAAAAGATAAAATCTACCATCAGTTGGATCAGAATTTACTTTAGCCACCATCATAGCACTACCGAAATTCATCGCAAGAGTTCTAGACATTAAATCTTTAGCAACAGATGAAGAAGAAACATAAGAACGATTTAAGTATTCATTATTAAATTTGTATCCATCTTGTAATTTGTAACTTAACATTTGATTAGGATTGTAGGCAAATGGATCATTGAATGAGTCTTTGTTTGATAAAATTATCGGCATATTTTCTTCAGTATAATCCATATTTTTATAACTAATAACATTTGTTGAATTAGCATTACCAAAATCTTCGTTTGCTACTGTATTAACGTATTCATAGGTTATATCCCCAGCAAAATAATCAAAGAAAAATGCTTCATTTGGATCAAACTTGTTTTGCAAATTATTAGGAACAAAGAAGAATGGTGGTTGGTAAAGAGATGAAACTGGATTATCTTGAACAATTTTATAACTTGGATTATCTAAACTAAATACAAAATGCATTCCATCACTTTCTAATGTTATTGTTATAGTATAAGAAATTGATAATGGTTGACTACCTCCATTAGGATAAATAGTATCACTATTTTGCTTCATAATAACTTTTCCATTAGATTTTAAATCATTGTAATTAAATGATAACGAAATCCCACCTGGATTTCCATTGGCATATCCATAGACCCTGCCATAAGTAGAAGAGTCTAAAAATTTAATATTTGCATCTAAATGAACTTTTACAGTTGCTTGTTTATTATTTTGCTCAAGTATTGGCTTAAAGTATTTATTAAGCAATGTATATTCAACATTTCCTGTGGCTTTATTTAGTAATCAATAATTATCTCGAGCAGTGGTTTCATTACTTCTCAATCTAAGCACATCTCCATTAGCGCGAGCAATTTTTTTCATTTTTTGACTAAATGGTAGCCTTAAAAGATCGTCATCACTATAAGAAACTTCTTTTGCATTAGTATTTGTTTTAAACCCTGATATTTCATATCATACTTCACCAATATATTTTCTGCCACCAACTTCTGGTTTTTGTTGGTATGCTAAGCGAACCATTGCACGTCCATTTTTATCATCAACCATTTTAATATCAGAAATGCTAAAGTTAGATGGATATAGTAAGTACTTCTTATAAGGATTGGTGCTAATATTTAAAGATCATGAATGTGGAGAGTTATTTTTTATATCATTAGCAAATTGTGAAACTAAAATATTTTCCTTACCTGTAATGTTAATATCAGAGTTTGCAATTCTATTTAACATAACGTTTGGATAGAATTCATCAGCAAAATCATTTTTTAAATTTCTTAAGGTAATTTCACTTGTTGTATAGCGATCGTTTCAATTTCATTTGTTAATAAATCCGACTTTAAAAGACATAGTTGAAATTCTATATCTATAGTTATATGATGCCTTAACATCATAATAATATACAAAATAAGTATTTAGTAAAGAGTTTGGATCCACTGTGTGTTGCTGGTCATTAGGATTTGAAATATCATTAGTATTAACTGTTCCTGGAGCGCTAGGTGCCTTGTCTTTTTCGCTGTAACCATTATTATCAAACTTATCATTATTTTCCGTAGAAGCTTTTTCACCTTTGAATTTGAATAAATAATTAAGCTTATCAAAGGCTTGCTCTTCCATTAATGTGTCTGCATCAAAAACTCTTTTGCCAAATAAGGTGCGATACTCAAAATTATGTGAATTAATTAAAGCGACTGTATTTTTTATAGATTGATTTGAACCAGTTGTTTTGAAATCTTCACTTGTAAATCAAGGCTTATTATTACTTGGTTTAATGTCAGTGTAAACTAATGGTTTGAAGTAATTTAATCTAAATTTAGGTGATTTAAGTAAATTATTGTTAACAATTTTTCCATCCAAAGTAACAGCATATTGTAATTCAACATAACCTTCAACATTATTAACACTATAGTCATGTGGATTAGCTACATTAAAGATAATTTGATACTTACCAAATTTAGGTAAAGTATAAATTTCATTAAGTTTTTTAACTCCTTCTCCAGCATAAAAGTTGGAATGTGTTACTTTAGGATTAGTAACTACTGCATGTGATAAAATTTCGCTAGTTTTCTTTAAGTAATCAGAAAGTTGAAAAATTTCTTTATTAGCTAAATAGTATTGTTGCCCATTTTTGGTTTGTATATTTAAATCATAAATAAATGGTTCCTTGTTTGAGCCAGTAAATTTAATTTTAAATGTTGCAGTATGAGTTCGATCATTATAGACAAAAATGTTTTCCTTAGAATAATTAATCATTTCCCACTTGTTATATCCTTCAAGTGAGACATTTACAGCTGCGCGTAAGCTATTTTGTAATAAATTAAATTTTTGAGGGTTATTAATTGAAGAATATCTATCTGGTAAATTAGAAGTAGACATTAGGTTTGAAACATAAGTTCAATCTTGAGAGTTAAAACCAGTAGTTGAATTAGGATCTTGCTTATAAATTTGAGTTTGGAATAATTGAGCAATTGCATAGAGTAGGTTGTTACTATTATTGTTATTAAAGTTAGGATTATTTGTTAGTGTCTCATTAAGTGAAAGACGTACTTTTCTATTTAGAGGGTTTTTAAATTTAACAGTTTGCTTGCTAGTTAAATTAAGTGTTTTTATTAATAATCCTTTGTGTTTTATAACTACACTTAGGCTAAATTTGCCTTCTGATAGCTTAATACTATCATTTACTAATTCATAAGTAAAATATTGTTCAAGTTTTGAAAATCTAGGAGAAAGCAATGCAATAAAGTTCTTACTTAAGTTTTTAATAAAGTCATCTTCATATCAACCACTAATAGCTCCATATTTAATATTGTATAAGTCATCAATATTTGCATAATTAATTTGGTTAATACGAGAAGTTAATTTAAAGTCAAAAGCAACATTTTTTAGAATATACGTTGTTGTATCTTCTGATGTTAAGTTATATTTAACTTGTAGCAAGTCAAAATTATTAGGATTAAGTTCAAAATCCTTAGATAAGATATTAATCTTTGTATTTTGATTATTTTCTTGTAAGTATAAATTAAAGTTATTTGCATTTATTGAAGCACTGTTTACATTTAAATCATAGCCATTATTTATAGCAGTTGTTTTAGGATTAAGTGTAAGGCTGATAGCTTTTTGACCAGCTTCTTTAAGCTGAATAACATTAAGTGGATAAGCTTCTAAAATTTCATTCAATAGTGCTGTAAGTGTCTTATGTACTTGAGATTTATTTTCAGGAGCTAATGAATTATATGCTTCTGGTGTTACAAGTAATTTAGCTTGATAATTAGTTGCATCATTTTTAGTTGAAGGCAATGCTAATAAACGATTTATTAATCCAGATACTTGAGTATATAGACTATTATAGTTCTTATTAACTTCTTGTCCATATTGTTTATAAAATTCATTAACATTAAGGTTAAATGATTGTTTTATTTCTTCGATTTGACTAGCAGATAAAATAAAACCTTGCTTGAAGTTGTTTTCAAATGAACTAATAATACCATTAGCAAATTGTAAAAGATTGCCGGTAACATCTGGGTGTGCTTTAATCCAATTTTTAAATTCTGCATCATAATTCACAACTTCAGCTTCTTGAATTCATGCTTGTAAGTTAGTTTGCGCTTTTTGCAACGCCTTTTTAATTTGTTCTAAATTATTGATAGTAATTCCATCTTCAGGTAACCTTGTGACATTTTCTAGTAAAGTAACTAATTCTGGATATGACAGATATTGAGTTTTATAGTTAGTTATTTTTAGTTTAAAATTAGCAATTTCTTGTTTAAGTAAATTTATAGTTGATTGAGAATCTTCACTTTCTTGAAGTACCTGTGAATAAAATGAGTCCAATTGAGTTAACTCACTCAACATAGCAGATAAGTTTTTAGCCTCAATGTCTTTTTTAGCTTGTTCAATAACTAAATTAATTTGTTCTTTAATTGTCTTTTTGCACTTATCTAATATCTGAGGAGTAAAAAGATCAATTTTAGCTTGAAGACTAGAAGTTGTATTAGATAATGCTGACTCACATCCTTGCACAAAAGTTTGAAGAGCTTGTTCGCTTTCTTGTTTAATTTGATTAAAGGCAGTTTGTGAAATATTATTTTGATTTAGATCATTTGTTAATTGAGTAATTAACAAATTAATTGGTTGAGCATCAACTAGCCTATTAATGATATAAACTTGATTTTCGCTTAAGGATTCATTTAATGTTGAAATTAGACTTTGATAAGCCTTAATTAGATTTTGCGTTTGACTTGTATTAAATAATTGAAGTAATTCATTTAAAGAATTCTGACTTGCAATAAGTGCAGTTAAGTCTTGTGATTGAATATTTTCTTTCGCTTTGGCAATTGCTAATGTAATTTGATTACCTAAGTCTTGAGAAATTAAACCTAAATCAGCCTGACTAAGTTTGTCAACTAATCCTTGCACTGCACTTGTGATTGATTTTAAGACATTATCACACTCTAAATTAAAATTATCAATCGCTTTATTCACTGATTGAGTTTGGTAATTTATTTCTTGTTCAGGAATGTTTGTATTTTGCAACAAGTTATTTAACTGGTCTCTTAGTCCTGATAAAGAAGAAGGGCTAACTAACCCGTTAGAAACATATAATTTCTTTGCTTCAAGAGCATTGTTTATTTGGTTAATTAATGAGTTAACCAAGGCATGAGCATTAGAGCTAGATGCTTGCACAACTTTTCCAATAAGATCGGTTAGTTGGACTTTGTCTTGTAATAAGGCTGAAACATTGTTTTCTTGAATATCTTGGCTAGCTTGTTTAGTAGCTAAACTAACTTGATTAAATAGTTGTATGTCAACAATATCTGGATTTATAGTGCTCAATTTAGCCACTAATTGTTTAATGCTATTTACTAATTCATCTTTTACTTTAGAACAATTGTTTAAAAATTGTTCTAAAAGTGTGCTAGCTGAGGTTTCAAGTGCTTGATATTGCGCTTGTGATATATTTTTTTGCTCCAGCATGCTGTTTAGTTTTTTAACTAATTGATTTAAATCAAGTACACTAACTAAATTATTTTGTACAAAGACACTATTTTCACTAATTTTTGATTCAATATTTTGTTTTAGCACTTCCAATTCTTTATTGTATTGACTGGTTGCTGAAACTTTCTTATCGTCATTGCAGCTTGAAGCAAGCATAGCTAAAGATGCAGTTGCTGTCACTAAAGTGAAATTTTTTAATAATGTTTTCTTTTTCATATTTACCTACCATAAAACTTGTTATTTTGATTTTTTGTTAAAAAAGTATAAAAATGCTAGTCATTTCTAAAAATATCTAGCTTTTTAACAATTTATCATTTATTTATATATAAATTATAAATGGAATTTAAATAAGTAATTATTTTTTATTTTAAGCGTTTTTCTTCTTGGATTTTGACTAATTTCCCTAGAGCTTTTTATTTTTGCGAAAAAAATTAAAAATGTGGAATATATTTCTCATTTTTGGTAATTTTTTTCCTTAATATTAGTTATAGAATAATGAAAAAAGTTTTAAAATATTAGCGATGTTATTATTGAAATAACGTCCACTTAAAAAGGAGAAAATATGGCTAAATTTAGACGTGTGTTCATGATCGTTACAGATGGTCTAGGAATCGGACCAGATAAAGACCAAAAACGTTTTGGCGACGATGGTGCAAACACAATTAGATCTGCTTCAATGGTAGAAGAATTCAAAATTGATACATGAAAGAAACTAGGAATTGGTAACATTACTAACTTAAACGGAAATTACCATGTTAAACAACCAATGGCTTACATGGCTAAAGTTCAAGAAGTTTCAAATGCTAAAGATACATTAGCAGGACACTGAGAAATGATGGGAATTAAAACATTAGTACCATTCCCTACATTTACAGAAACAGGATTCCCACAAGACTTAGTTGATGAATTATCAAAAGCTTTCGATGGAAGAAAAATTCTTGCAAACAAATCAGGTTCAGGAACAGAAATGATTTCTGAATATGCTCAAGAACAAAAAGAAAATGGTGGAATCATTGTTTATACATCAATGGACTCTGTTTTACAAATCGCTGCTCATGAAGAATGAGTTGGATTAGATAACTTATACAGATATGCAAAGGCTGCTCGTGAAATTTGTTCATCACGTCCAGAATGAAACGTAGGAAGAATCATAGCTCGTCCATTTGTTGGTGATAACGGTGAATACACAAGAACATTCAATCGTCATGACTATGCAAACAAACCAAGAGAAATGATTTTAAATGAATTACAAGCTAAAGGTGTTGAAGTCATTTCAGTTGGTAAAATCAATGACATTTTTGTTGGACAAGGTATTACAAAACACTACCCAAGTGGTTCAGATGCTAAAGGTCTTGACATTACAATTGAATTAGCTGAACAAGATGGTGAAAACCAATTTATCTTTACAAACTTAGTTCAATTCGACTCACACTACGGACACAGAAGAGATGTACATGGATATGCACAAAACATTTCTGATCTTGATGTTAAACTTGGAAAATTAATCAACGCAATGCGTGAAGATGACTTATTAATTATGACAAGTGACCACGGAAACGATCCATTATACCCAGGATTCAACCACACAAGAGAATTCTTACCAGCTACAATTTATTCAAAATCATTCAAATCACCTAGAGTATTACCTAACTTTACAGGTTTAGGAACACTTGGAAACATCGTAGCAAGAAACTTCGGTGCTGACATCATAACTGAAACAGGTGATGATGTATTTGAAGAATTAGTATAATTTAAAAATATTTTATTTCACACTACAAATAATGCATAGTAGTGTGATTTTTTATACTGTCATCAGCAGCAAGTAGGAAGAATAGTAAAAACCTGGCATGTGGAACAAAATTTCCACAAAATGCTATAATTAAAATATGAGTGAAGCTAAAAAAAATAAACAAATTTCCTATAAGGACATATCTTCAATAGCTAATGTATCTATTTCAACTATTAGTAGATATTATAATGGGGGATATGTATCAGGTAAAACAAAACGTAAAATTGCATCGGTAGTAAAAGAATATGAATATATTCCTAATCATGGTGCAAGAATGATAAGAGGAAAGGACAACTCAGTTTTTGTTATTGCACCTATTTTTGGAAGCAATATTTACCAACACATAATTAACGGAATTATTGCTGCTTGCTCAAGAAGCAGTAAGAGGGTTATTACAACTTATACAAACCCTTCAACACAGGAGTATGTAGATACAATTAAATACATTCTTTCTTGAAGACCAACATCATTAGTGGTTTTTGTTCCTGAATATGATGAAGTCTTATTTACTTACTTAAAATCAATTGAAGGCGTTGCTATAGTAGTTTATGGATATCAAGTTGATGGACTAAGTTGAATAGTTCCAAATGAAATCCAAGGATTCTATGATGTCACAGTTGACTTATATAATCAATTACCAAAAGACGATAATAAAATTCTTTTCTTAGAAGATAAAAAACTTCTTAGTCGTCAAAAAGATAAAAGGTATGAAGGATTCCTACAAGCATGTACAGAACTAGGGATCAGCCATTCAAAATATGAAATTAGTACTAGAAAACAAGAAAGTGAAGTTAAGGATTTAGTTCGTTTCGCTGCTAAACATAAATTTTCAAATATTGTTTGTTCAACACACGATTCATTTATTTCTTTAATTGCTTTAGCAAATAATACTTTTAAATTAACTGATATTGGATACCAATCAATTTATGATAGCTTAAATGTTTACAAAAGTAAAATTTTCGTTGACTACCCATTAATTGGGTTAGAAATTGAAAAAATGATTGCAGTTCAAAAAGAAACAAAAGAAAAACAAACTAGAGAAATAGATTTAAAATTAATTTCAGATTACAAGAAAAATTAACTAAAAATTTAAATGTGGGGTAGTAATTCCACATTTTTTCATTTTTTCTAGCTACTAAAAGAAAAGATTATAATATTTATATGACAGAGATAGCTGTCATAATAATAATGTAAAGGAGGAGCGCATGTTTAAATTTAAGTCTAAAAATGCGACTAATTTTCAATCTACAAATGATTCTAAAACTAAACAAAAGAATACTAAAGCCTTAAGTTTACTTAGTTTAGTTTTAATGAATATAGTTGCTGTTGTAAGCCTTAGAGGCCTACCTGCTGAAGCAGAATATGGACTAGGATCAATTTTCTACTACATTTTTGCTGCTATATTTTTCTTAATACCTGTTGCACTTGTTGCAGCTGAACTAGCTTCTACCTATACTGAAAAAGGTGGGGTATTTAGATGGGTAGGAGAAGCGTTTGGCCCAAGGCTTGCATTCCTATCTATGTTCTTGTTATGGGCTGAGGTCACAATTTGATTCCCGACTGCCCTAACTTTTGGAGCTGTGTCGCTAGCTTATCTTGCTCCAAACACTGAAATAGCCAAGGCAATCTCCAATAATAAGGTTTTTGTTCTGCTAATTGTGCTTGCTATTTATTGAATAGCCACTATATTATCTTCATTTGGTACAAAAGCATTTGCTAGAGTAGCTAAGTGAGGTGGAATTATTGGAACAATTATTCCTGTTGTTATTTTGATCGGTTTTGGGTTTGCCTACATTATTGCAGGCAACGAACCTCAAACACAAATGAAAGCATCAGATTTATTACCAGCATTCAAAGGATTTGACTCTTTAGTACTTGCTGCTAGTGTTTTCCTATTTTATGCTGGTATGGAAATGAATGCAATCCATGTAACTGAAATTAACAATCCAAAAAGAAATTACCCAATTGCTATCTTAATTTCTTCATTGGTTACAGTTCTTATTTTTGTACTAGGGACTCTTGCTATTGCTTTCCTTTTACCAAAGGATGATATTAACTTAACGCAAGGTTTACTAGTTACATATATTAAAGCCTTTACATGGGCTGGTGTCCCTTGACTGGCCCCTGTACTGGCAGCTATGCTAGCAATAGGTGTTTTAGCAGGTATTGTTACTTGAGTATCAGGACCTAGCGCTGGTATGTTAGTAGTTGGAAAAGCTGGATATTTACCTAGATGATTCCAAAAAACTAACAAAAATGGTGTACCAACACACTTATTACTAATCCAAGGACTTATTGTTACTGTATTATCTGTACTATTCGTAGTACTTCCATCAGTACAAGCTGCTTACCAAATATTAAGTCAACTAACTGTTATCTTATACTTAATTATGTACATCTTAATGTTTGCTGCAGCAATTTACCTTCGTTATTCACAACCAAATCGACCTAGACCATATCGTATTCCAGGCTCACATAGCATCGGAATGTGAATAGTGGCTGGATTAGGACTTATTGGTTCATTACTAGCCTTTATTGTTAGCTTTGCACCACCTAGCCAAATATCAGTTGGTAGTCCAATAACATACGTAGCAATTCTAATTATTGTATCTGCTATTTTCTGTGTTATTCCATTTATTATTTATGCATTAAGAAAACCACACTGAGTGGACCAAGATTCAGATTTTGCTCCATTTACATGACAAATTGAAGGTACGCAT
The DNA here is from genome assembly GCF_048284715.1 of Mycoplasma milvi. NCBI lineage: Bacteria > Bacillati > Mycoplasmatota > Mollicutes > Mycoplasmatales > Mycoplasmataceae > Mycoplasma > Mycoplasma milvi. The sequence goes on from NZ_JBLWAH010000003.1 coordinate 34,131, forward strand.
CCAGGTATCATTAATCATTCAAATTGTGAAAGTAGTGAATTAGCTAAAGCATACTTTGATAATAAAGTAAAAGGTGACTTTCAAGCCTTTGACACAGACATACAAAGAAAATTAAAAGAACTAGAAACATATATTTCTAAACGTGAAGAATTACTTTTAGCTAAAATAGGAAAAGAAAGTTTAGCCTACGAAATGGCTGAAGGTAAGATTTTAAATAAAATAAAAAAAGAAAACGATAAGACTTTAAAAACAATTTCTAAAGCTCACGATTCAGCAGTAAAAGTTTTCTCCCTAGAAACAAGTGATAAAAGTAATGCTGAGCAAAAAGTTGCTGACCAAGAAAATCTTTCTAAGCCACAAGCAAATGCTCAATAAAGGATCATATGTTAGATAAAAAGCTTATAGAAACAACCTTAAAAGAATCATACTTAAAATACAAAGATCATAAAGAAGGCAAAAATGCTAGTTATATTCCTTATCTAGCTAATGTACCTTCCGACCTTTGTGGAGCGACTGTAATAACTGCAGATGGTGATGTATTTAGCTACGGCGATGATTCATATGCATTTGCAATTGAGTCAATTTCTAAGGTTTGTACATTAGCATTAGCTTTAGAAGAAACAGATGCAAAAACTGTGAGAGAAAAAATAGGCACATCCCCTACAGGATTACCATTTAACTCTGTTATAGCTCTTGAATTACATAAAGATAAACCATTATCACCATTAGTAAATGCAGGCGCTATGGCAACCACTAGCTTAATACAAGCAAAAGATAAAACTGAAAGATGAAATAAGATTTTAGACTTTCAACAACAAATGATGTCAAGAGATGTAGTTCTTTCTAATGAAGTTAATACATCAGAACAAACGACTAATTTCCATAACCGTGCAATAGCTTGATTACTATATTCAGCTGGTCAAATGTATTGTGAACCAATGGAAGCTTGTGAAGTATATACACAGCAATGTTCAACTTTAGTAACAAGCAAAGATCTAGCTACCTTAGCTGCTACATTAGCAAATAATGGAATCAACCCAATTACCAAACAATGTGTTATTTCAAGTCATAATATTCCTCATATTTTAGCTGAAATGACTATGGAAGGTTTATATGATAAATCAGGTGATTTTGCCTATATGGTAGGACTGCCTGGAAAAAGTGGAGTTGGTGGTGGACTCATTGCTGTTGTACCTGGAAAACTAGGAATTGCGGTATTTAGCCCTCCATTAGATCAATATGGAAATAGCGTAAGAGGATTTAAAATCATTAAAGAATTTTGTAATAAAATGAAATTTAATTTATATTTAAATGAAAAATAAAGGAGGTTTCAATGCCATTACACAAAGTTAAACAAAATAACAATGACAGCATTTTTGGCTCAAGACTTGCAGATATTCAATTGCCAAAATATAAGATGCCAGATAAAGAATCTGACCCTGATGTAGTTTTAGAAGTTGTTAAAGATGAATTATTTTTAGATGGTAATGCAAGACAAAATTTAGCTACATTTTGTCAAACATATGAAGAAAAACAAGTTCATGAACTAATGGATTTATCAATTAATAAAAACTTAATTGATAAAGATGAATATCCCCAAACTGCAGAAATTGAACAACGTTGTGTATCAATGATTGCAAATTTATGGAATGCTTCTAAAAAAGAAGAACCAATTGGAACTTCTGGAATTGGGTCTTCTGAAGCTTGCATGCTAGGAGGAATGGCTTTACTTGAACGTTGAAAAGAAAAACGTAGAGCAGCTGGAAAACCAATTGATAAACCTAACTTAGTATGTGGACCTGTCCAAGTAGTTTGAGAAAAATTCTGTCGTTATTGAGACATTGAAATTAGACAAGTTCCAATGGAAGAAGATAGATTCTATATGGATGCAGAAAGCATGTTGAAATATATTGATGAAAACACCATTGGAGTTGTAGCAACTTTTGGGTTAACCTTTACGGGAGCATATGAACCTATTTATGAATTATCTAAAGCTCTAGATAAGTTTGAAAAAGATACTGGATTAAATGTTGATATGCATATAGATGCAGCCAGTGGAGGATTTTTAGCTCCATTTGTTGCTCCTGAAATTGAATGAGATTTTAGAGTTCCAAGAGTTAAATCAATCTCAGCTTCAGGCCACAAATTTGGACTAGCACCTCTTGGCGCTGGTTGAGTAGTATGAAGAGATAAAAAATTCCTTCCAGAAAAATTAATCTTCCATGTTAACTACTTAGGTGGTGATATGCCTGTATTCCAAATTAACTTTTCAAGACCTGCTGGCCAAATTATTTCACAATACTATCTTTTCTTAAGACTTGGAAAAGAAGGGTATAGAAAAATTCACCAAAACTGCTATGACACAGCACAATACATAGCAAGTGAAATTGAAAAAATGGGATATTTTGAATTAATTAATGATGGAAGTCCAAAACACGGGATTCCAGCTACAACATGAAGATTCAAGCAAGGTGTAAATCTTGGGTTCAATCTTTATGACTTAGCTGATAAACTTAGAGTAAGAGGATGACAAGTACCAGCTTATTCAATGCCGGCAAATGCACAAAATGTTGTGGTTCAAAGAGCTTTAGTTCGGCAAGGCTTCAGTAGAGATATGGCTTCTATTCTAATTGAAGATATGAAAAAAGCTATTGAAGATTTAAAAACTCATAAACCAACAGTTTCACTAGATGAAAAATCAGGTGGATTTAAACACACATAATAATTGCAAAGTCTCAGTCTTATGGCTGAGATTTTTCTTTTTGCTTATAAAAAAATAAAAAAATAAATAATGCAACTTTTTTAAAAAGTGTGTAAAATATATTTAGCGTGGTCGCGTAGCTCAGCTGGATAGAGCACGAGCCTTCTAAGCTTGTGGTCGGAGGTTCGAATCCTCTCGTGATCGCCATTTTTTTATACCCTTTTTTAGGGAAATTTCTAAAAATAATAATTTTGACTTGCATTTTTAGCTCGTTTGACTCCGATAACATTTTTAATAAAAATGTTATAATATCAAAACAAAATATAGACTATAAAAAGGAGGTAAATATGTGAAAAATGTTTAAGATTTTGCCAGGTAAAATAAAAGCACAATTTGGTATCGGTATTTTAATCGTAATTATCAATGTGGCCTTAACAATGATGTTACCTATTTTGCTTTCTCAATTTTTACCATTGGTAATACAACCGCATGATGATCCAACTAAAGATATTCAACTTGAAATATTTAATTATGTTGTTTACTCTTCAAAAGATTGGCAACAAGTATTTAATACTTTATTAGTCACATTTATTATCGTCTTGATATTAGCAGCTGGTACATCATTTGGATATGTGCTAATAATTATTTGAGCCGGAGAAAAAGCTTCTAACTTCTATAGAAACACATTATTTAAAAAATATCAAAAATTGAGTTTAAAAGATATTGCACAATTGACAAATGAAAGTTTAATTACTAGAATTAACGATGATGTTGCTGTCTTTTGAGATTTCTTAATTGGTGCTTCTATATCCTTGATTAAAGCACCTTTATATATTGTTGTTGGTTTAGTGTTTGCATTTATGACTGACGTTAACTTAACATGATCAATTATTGCAGTTATCCCTCTTTTAATCTTTGTTATTGCTTATATGTTTATTAAAACTAATCCATTGATTAAAAAGAGTAGAAAGAACTTGGACTGAATTACCAAAGAAGTTGATGAATCAATTAACGGAGCTAGATTCATTAAAGCAAACAATCTACAAATGAACCAATATAATAAATTTAATAAAGCCAACTCAGCTTGACTTGCTACAGAAAGAGCAAGCTTTAAATACTTCGCTATTGGTATGCCTGCATTCTTCGTTATTATTAACACTATTGTAGTTATTATCTATGCAATTGGTAAAGTGCAATTAGATGCTTTAGCAGCAAGTAATAGTTTAAGAACCGAAAATGGAGCACAATTAATTGCTAAGTTAAATGTGTTCATTGAATATGAAGTGTTAATTGCACAAGGTATTATTCTATTCTCACAATTTTTAGGTTCATTTTTCAAAGCTAAAATTTCAGCCGGTAGAATTGTACAAGTGCTAGATAAAGAATATGATGAACTACATGTGACAAATGGTCTCATTATTAGTGAACAAAATAATGTAGCAGATTATTCAATTGAATTCAAGGATGTTAACTTTAAATATTTTGAAACATCCGAGGACTATGCTTTATCAGATATTAACTTTAAAGTATTAGGTGGGCAAACACTTGGAATTATTGGACCAACTGGTTCAGGAAAAAGCACTATTGCCAACCTAATTGTTAACAACATGAAATATAATGAAGGAAATATCCTCATTAATGGTAAAGAAGTTAAAGATATTGATACAACTAACTTACACCAAAATGTTGGGATTGTTTATCAAGAAGCTTTACTATATTCAGGAACAATTCTTTCTAACTTAACATTTGGAAAAGAAGATGCTAGTGAAGAAGAAATTAACCGTGCACTAAAAGCTTCATGTGCTAATAACTTTATTATGACATTTGAAGATAGATTGCAACATCCAGTAGTGCAACGTGGAAAAAACTTATCAGGTGGGCAAAAACAACGTCTGTCAATTGCACGTAGTTTAATTATTGATCCTAAAATTTTAATTTTAGATGATTCAACCTCAGCACTTGATAACATAACAACAAAAGCTTTAATTAAGAACATTAAAGAAGATTATGACTGTACAACAGTTATAATCTCACAAAAAATTAATTCAATTAAACATGCCGATAAAATTCTAGTCATGGACAGAGGAAGAATAATTGCTCAAGGAACTCACCAAGAGCTACTTGCAAGCTGTCAATGATATAGAGATATAAATACAAACCAATTAGAACAATAGAAAGGAGAGTAACTTATGGATAATATGTACGAAGGTCGTCAAATTAGCAAAGAACTAAGTAAGAACAAGAAAATGAAAACTGATGTTAAACTATTTCAAACCTTTAAAACTCTACTTTCTTACATTACTAAAGACAAGAAAAGTTTAGCTATAGCTTTAACATTCAGCTTTATTAATTCTGTTTGTTATATTGTGGGTAGCTTTATGATTGGGATAATTATTCAATTATTCTTTGCACCTTACTTAGGTGAAAAGGCTACTGGAAATATTGGAGATTTCAACACTCTACATTTTGTATTAGCACTAGTTGGACTTGGACTATCATTTATCTTATATGGTATTTTCCGTTACCTTGAGCAAAGAGTCTATATTAAATTATGTTTTGAAGCCGGAGCTAGATTACGTGGTGAATTAATGAGTAAATTATTCCGTTCACCTATTAGCTTTTATGATAAGAACAAGACTGGAAATTTAATTTCAACCTTAGTGGTAGATATTAATAACGTAGCTAACTCATTATTTCAAATGATGGTGCAAGCTGCAACAAGTACATTTAACATCTTAATTTCAATAGTTGTTATGTCACTTGCTTCAGAATTATTAACTTTAATTGTTATTCCAGTATCTTTAATCTTATTTGCTTTTGTATTCTTATTAATTAAAAAATCACAACCTTACTTTATTAGTGTTCAAAATGCCTTCGGTCGGCTAAATGCTTTCGTAGAAGAAATGTTAGTTAACACTAAAGTAACTAACTCATTTGATCGTCAAACTTACATCTATAGCGAACTTGAAATTATTACTAAAAACATTCGTAATTCAGCTTATAAAGGTGATATTATTGCTAAATCCTTTGATACTTGATATGGACTAATCTCCAATTTAATTATTTTAGCTATTTCAGCTATTGCAGCTGTTTTCTATCTCAAAGGTGTTAATGTTTGAAGTGCATTTAGCTTTATGGTTAATAAAGATGGATCTCCAACTGCTGGTTTAATCGTGCTATATGTTTCATTAAACTGAAACTTCATGGGACCATTCCAAAGCATTCTATCAAGTACCTTTAATGCACAAGTGGGGGTTGCCTCTACTTCTCGTATTTTCAACTTATTACAAGTACAAGTACCAAGTCGTGAACATGAAACAATTAAAGTAGAAAAAATCATTGGTCAAATTGATTTTGAAGATGTTTACTTCAAATATAACCCAGATGCCTTAGAATATCAATTAAAAGCAGCAAGCTTCTCAATTAAACCTGGTCAAACAGTAGCAATTGTTGGACCGACTGGAGCTGGTAAAACTACAATTATTAGCTTGCTTTCTAAATATTATGACTATGATCGTGGATCAATTAAGATTGATGGTAATGAGCTTAGAAACTTAGATACAGTTAGTCTTAGAGATAATATGACAATTGTATTGCAAGATTCGTTCTTATTTAATGAATCAATTCTAGACAACTTAAAGATGACTAATCCCAAAGCTACTATGGAAGAAATTGAACAAGCAGCTAAATTAACTCATGCTCACCACTTTATTATGAATATGGCCAATGGATATGACACATTAATTGAAAATAATGGTGCTAACTTATCTCAAGGCCAAAAACAACTAATTTCACTAACGAGAGCGATTTTAAGTAACAAGAGTTTATTGATTTTAGATGAAGCTACATCAAATATTGACTCAAGTACTGAACAAATCGTTCAACAAGCTATGTTAAAACTTATGGAAGATAAAACTACATTTGTTATTGCACATAGATTAAGTACTATTAAAAATGCTGATGTTATTATTGTAGTTGACAATGGATTGATCATTGAAAAAGGTACTCATGAAAGTCTACTTGAAAAGCAAGGATTCTACTACAACCTATATACATCACAGTTTGATAAATAATTATTTTGCAAGCATAAGCTTGCATTTTTTATTCCTTTGTAGTTAAAATATACCTAGCGCAATTGCATAAAAAAATATAAAAAATATTTATTAAAAATTCATTTTGTATTATAATAATAAAGCACAAGGCACCATAGCCAAATGGCCAAGGCATGAGTCTGCAAAACTTTGATTACGGGTTCGAATCCCGTTGGTGCCTCCATTAATGCGCCCGTAGCTCAACTGGACAGAGTGTTAGGTTACGGCCCTAAAGGTTGCGGGTTCGACTCCTGCCGGGCGCGCCAATGACTTGCTTTGTGTAAAAAAATAAAAAATTTATTTCCAAAGATTGTTATTCGTGCTATAATATTAACGCAAATAACAAATTGCGAGTGTAGTTTAATGGCAGAACTTCAGCCTTCCAAGCTGACTATGAGGGTTCGATTCCCTTCACTCGCTCCATATCACTTTAGTGACCATAAACTCCACATTGGAGTTTTTTCTTTATTTTCAGGATATAAAACTAAAACTTTGATAAACTTTAATTATTAATAATTAAAGTCAAGAGGAAGGAACATGGAAAAACATAATACAACTGTTTTAGCGATCTTTATTGTGTTTGTTGTTATTGCACTATTGCTAATATTGTTCCTTTCAATAATTCTTATTCGGAACATTTATTTTAAAAAGAACACAGGCTATATTTCAGACTTGCGCATAACACTGCAAAGAGAAAACACTAAAAATAAAGATGCTATTCAAAAGTGTGCTATTTTAGCTAAGAATGAAAAAACTTTTGAGCCTATATGTGATAAGCTTAAAACTACTAATCAAGATATCTGCCAAAAGAAAGATGTAATTTTACAACATATTGTAAGCTTAGAAGGTGTGATTCAAGAAAAGAAATTCTTTAAAGTAGTAAAAGAAAGAAGAACTCTTAGACGTTTATTTGTTAAATACAGTGATAAATGTAAGTCATTTGATCAAATAGCACAAGAGTTTGATATCGATTGAAAACTAATTGATGAAGTCTTTACTAACTATTTGGAAATAGTGGAATATTACAAAGAAGTGCTTAATAAAAATAAGGTTATTACCAAGAACTTAAATCCAATTTTAACTGATAAGGTGCAAAAGATGGCCAAACGTTTAAATGAGTTAGATAACTCTAAATATAAGGGACAATTTTCACAAGCTGATAAGAAAATTGATGATTTAAGAGTTAGATTAAATGATTTAAACAATTTAATCATTGGTGCAAGTAAAATAGAATATTATCTATTTGATATCTTACCAAGCGAACTAAAACAAGCCATTAAAAAAGAAACTAAACCAAAAGTACTAGCTGAGTATAAAGTGCTAAGTCAAAACTTAGAAAAGCTTTCACAGTCATGACATGAATTCGATTCAAATAAGCTAGCTTTAAACATTACTAAAATATATGACGTCTATTGAAAAATTTATCATGGAGCAATCCTTAATCAAAGTATCAAGGAATTTTTTGAAAGGGTTAAAAAAGACCTTTCACAACTATGAGCAACACGTAAAAAGCTTTATCATGAAGTACAAAAAGAAACAAGCAAGCTAAATCGTGCTTATAATGCACTTGAAACTAAAGTTAATGCAATTAATAATTTAACTACACTTGCAGATATTATAAAAGCTGTTAAAGAATTCTTGCAAGCTGTTAAGACTTTTGATGATGCTTATTTAAACTATAAGCTTGAAGTTTACCATATAAGTGGAATTAAGGTACAACGTGATATAGATCTAGCTAATGCTATTGAAACTTATTTTGCGGTAATAGAAAATGAGCACTTAATCAATGATCCTGAAATAAATGAGGCTAAAAAACACTTACAAAACCAATTTGAAACTAATATTAAGAAATATAAAAGTTGATCTAAACATCAACTTGTGTGAGATGATTTCATCCACACTTTGGCCTACTTAATTAAAAAGATAGCAATTAATGAAAAATACCATGAAATGTATGATGCTTTATGTCTTGAAGTAGCAAGCAATGAGCGTTTCTTGTTGGGAGAAGAAAAAATTAATGCTTATAAAGAATTAATTAATCAAACTAGACTGCAAATACAACAAAATAACAATTACCAAGAATCTTATCAAGCAGTTAAAAGATTCTTAATTAAGGAGAAATATGTACAGTAAAATTTTAATTAGATATGGTGAGCTTGTGCTTAAGAAAAAGAATCGTAAAACTTTTATTAATACACTAGCTAATAATATTAAACACATTGTTGGCGAAGCTCCACAAGTAGAATTTGACAGAATGTATTTAACATATTCACAACATAATATGGATAAGTTAAATTATGTCTTTGGAATTAGTTCATTTTCACCTGTAGCAGTGGTTGAAAATGATATTAAAGTATTCAAAAATACTGCTTTAAAATTAGTTAAATCAGATGCTAAGACCTTTAAAATAGCAGCTAGAAGAAACTACAAGCAATTTGAATATTCTTCTGATCAAATTAACCACATTTTAGGTGGAGAAATCTTAAAGAACACTAATTTAAAAGTTGATGTACATAATCCTGATCAAACTTTCTATGTTGAAGTTAGAAATGGTAGAACTTACATGTTTTCTGAATACTACGATGGGCTTGGTGGCTTACCTGTAGGTGTTTCTGGAAAAGTGCTACACCTAATTTCTGGTGGTTTTGACTCACCTATTGCTGCATTCAAAATGATGAAACGTGGAATTAAGGTAGACTTTTTAACCTTTATTACACCACCTCAAACGGATGAAAGAACTATTGAAAAAATTACTAACTTAGTAAAAGTGTTAAATCAATACCAAGTAACTTCAAACTTATTAATAGCAAATTATGCCAACTTAATGAATTATATTTCATTTGTTTCTCGTGAATCTTACAAGATTACTTTAATGCGTAGAAGCTTCTACCGAATTGCTGATCAAATTTGTGATAAATATGGGCAAATGGCAATTTCTAATGGAGATAACTTGGGTCAAGTTGCCTCTCAAACTCTTGAATCTTTAAGCACAATTGGATCAGCTTGTCATAGACAAATTCTGCGTCCATTATTAACATATGACAAAAATGAAATTATTGATATTGCTAAAAAAATTGGAACTTATGATATTTCAATTATTCAAGCAAATGAAACTTGTGAATTATTTGCTCCAAAAGAGCCTGTTACAAAACCTAGTGTAGAAGAAGCAACAAAACTAGAAACAGAACTAAGCAGAATTTTAGAATTAGAAAAAGATTTAGTGGAAAATAAAATTGAAATTGCAAGAATTAAACTAGACAATTAAATTTAAATAATAACTTTTATATCACACCGAAAATTTGTGTGATATATTTTTATGCCTAGAAACAAGGCATAAAAAAAATGGAGTTTTAGATTTATATAATTGTGCAAAATGTGATATTGTTATAAAATTTATTTATAAATTTAATAACAATACATTAAGGAGGAATATATATGACAAAAAGAGTAGTTATTGGAATGTCAGGAGGAGTTGATTCTTCTGTAGCAGCCTACATTTTAAAACAACAAGGTTATGACGTTGTTGGATTATTTATGCGTAATTGAGACAGTATTGTTAACAATGATATCTTAGGAAATGCAGATATTTCACAAGACGTTTGTCCGCAAGAAAAAGATTACCAAGATGCGCAAGCTGTAGCCAAAGCGTTAGATATTCCTCTTTTCCGCGTTGATTTTGTTAAGGAATATTGAGATAATGTCTTTGAAAACTTTATTGAAGAATACAAAAAGGGACGTACCCCTAATCCAGATATTTTATGTAACAAGTACATTAAGTTTAATGCTTTTGCTAAATATGCTTTTAATGAATTAAAAGCTGATTACATAGCAATGGGCCATTATGCTAATGTAGTTAATGGACATTTATACCGTGCAGCTGATCAAGATAAAGATCAAACATATTTCTTAGCACAACTAACACATGAACAACTTGAAAAAGTAATTATGCCACTGGCAAAATTAACTAAGCCTGAAATTAGAGAAATTGCTAAAAAGTTAAACTTAGTAACAGCAACTAAGAAGGACTCAACTGGAATTTGCTTCATTGGTGAAAGAAACTTTGGACAATTTCTACAAAACTATATTCCTGCTCAAGAAGGTGATATTGTAGATATTACTACTGGAAAGAAATTAGGCAGACATATTGGTTGTTTCTATTATACAATTGGGCAACGCAAAGGGCTTAATTTAGGTGGAATGAGTGAACCGTATTATGTTTGTGGTCATGATGTAAGACAAAACATTTTATATGTAGCCCCTAACTCACACCCTGAATATTTAATTTCAAATAGTTTACTAGCTAGTGATTTAACTTTAAATAACACAGATTTTAATCCCGATAATCTATCAGCTAAATTTAGATATAGACAAAAGGATATTAAAGTCTCAGTAGAATTTTCACCTGATCGTAAAATTAAAGTTTTTTATCCAGAAGGTGCTTCAGCAGTAACTCCTGGGCAACAAGTTGTCTTATATGATGGGGATAAATGTATTGGTGGAGCAATTATTGACGAAATATATATGGATAATATTAAAAAAGATTACATTTAAAAGAGGTTTTTATGAATTCAAAAGAAATTAGAGAAAAGTGATTATCATTTTTTGAATCAAAAGGACACTTTATTGTGCCTTCAAAAAGTTTAGTGCCACATAATGACCCTTCACTTTTATGAATTAACAGTGGGGTAGCTACTTTAAAAGATTACTTTGCTGGTAAAAAAGTAGCACCTGCAAAAAGATTAACTAACTCTCAAAAAGCAATTAGAACTAATGATATTGAAAATGTTGGTATTACAGCTCGTCACCATACATTTTTTGAAATGCTTGGTAACTTTTCGATTGGAGATTACTTTAAAAAAGAAGCTATTGCTTTTGCAAGTGAGTTTTTACTTGATGTACTAAAGTTAGATAAAGAAAAACTTTATTTTACTTACTACTATGAAGATTTAGAAACTAAAAATGAATGAATGTCACATGGTTTTGCAGAAGACCACATGATACCAGGAAGCAAAGATACAAACTTTTGAGAAGTTGGATCAGGACCTTGTGGACCTAATACTGAAATATTTTACGATCGTGGAGTAAAGTATGATACTAGAGGAATTGAATTATTAAAAGAAGACCTAGAAAATGATCGTTACATCGAAATCTGAAACATTGTTTTCTCAACTTATAATTCAAATGGTGAAGGTCAATATACTGAATTAAAACAAAAGAACATTGATACTGGGGCTGGACTTGAAAGAATTGTTTCAATCATGCAAGATGCTCCAACTAACTTTGATACTGACTTATTCTTACCTATTATTCATGAAATTGAAAAATTCACTGAGTTTAGATATGACATTAATAACTATTTCACTAAAGAACCTGAACAAATGTTTATTAACTCATGTTTTAAAGTTATTGCTGACCACATGCGTACTGTTACAAATGCTATTGCTGATGGTGCTAAACCTTCAAACGTTGGTAGAGGGTATATTTTAAGAAGACTAATTCGTAGAAGTGTTTATAAAGCAATGCAACTTAAAGTATATGAACCATTCTTATACAAATTAGTTGACGTTGTTAAGGCAAGCTTACCTTTTGAATATGAAGTTGAACCAATTAAACAAATTATTAAGGATGAAGAATTAACTTTCTCACGCACTATTGAAAATGGTAAAAACCTATTAAATAATTACTTAAATGATGATATTGTAATCTTTCCTGGTGATGTAGCTTTCAAATTGTTTGAAACTTATGGATTCCCAGTTGAATTAACAGCTGAAATTTTAGAGCAAAAGAATATCAAGATTGATTATGAAGGATATGAAAAAGCTAAGAAAGAACATGCTGATGCTTCAAGAAATGCTAAATTATCTGGAATGGACAAAGTTATTAACTCGCTTACAATTTTAAAATCAAAAGTTGATAAATTTGTTGGATATGAAACTACTCACAATGTTAGTGACATTTTATACTTACTTGATACTGAAAAAGAAGTTACTAGTGCAAATGGAGTTGCTTATGTAGTTCTAAAAGAAACTCCATTTTATGCAACTAGTGGTGGTCAAAAACATGACCGTGGTTACATGCAACAAGGTAATGAAAAAATCTTAATTTTAGATGTATTTAAAGATAAATTTGGTAACCACATTCACAAAGTAGAAGGCAAGATTAATAAAGAATTACCTGTTGAATGTTTTGTTGATGAAACAATTCGTTTAGGACTTGAAAGAAACCACTCAGGAACACACTTAATGTTTTGTGCTCTAAGAAATGTGCTCGGAAATCAAATTAAACAACTTGGATCAGATAACAATGAAGAACGTTTAACATTTGACCTTCCAGCTGACAGTAAGCCTACAGATGCACAAATTAAAGAAGTAGAACGTCTAGTACGTAGTTATATTGCTCAAAATGCTAAACGTGACTATTTGCAAATGACCACTGAGCAAGCTAAAGAACTTGGTGCAATTATGACTCTTGAAGAGTCAGAATACATGAACCCTCAAAATGTCCGTATTGTTAAGTTTGATGGAATTACTGCTGACCTTTGTGGAGGAACTCACCTTTCAAATACAGCTAAACTTGAAAACTTCAAAATTACTAATGTTGATAAAAAAGCAGCTGGAATTTATAGAATTAGAGCTATCTCTTCAAATGCTTTAGTTAATGAATACCTAGAAGAAGAAGTTAACAAGTTACTTGTTGAAGTTGAAAAGATGCTTGAAAAGAATATTAAATTAAATAAAGACTACACTTATGAATTAAACATTCCTGAAGATAAAGAAGCAGCAATTGATTATTTACAAGGAACACTTGAAACTTTAAAAGAAGACAATAAGAAGATTCAAAAAGAATTAGCAAGTAGTTTTGAATTTGATTATGATAATATTGAATTACTTGATATTAAAGGCCACAAAGTATACTTAAATCAAGCAATTGATAAAGCTAATATTAAAACAGTAGCTTCTACATTAAGAGAAAAGTACCAAGATATTTTAGTAGTACTGAGTTCAGATGAAAGTAATCCTATGTTAGTGGTGGCTTCAAAAACTTATAATTCAAATGCTATTGCTCAACAACTATTTAAAAAACTTAATGGTCGTGGTGGTGGAAATGCTATTTTATCAATGGGTAAAGTAGCAAGTGCTAATGAATTATTAAACTACATGCAAGAAGAATTAGTATGAGAAAACTAGGATTAGACTTAGGAACTAAAAGTTGTGGCTTTGCTATAACTGATGAAAATGAAATTATAGCTAGTGGTCTTGAAAACTTTATGTTTGCTGAAAATGATTTTGAAGCTGCGCTTGATCGTGTTGAGTTCTATCTTAACCAATACAAAAACAAAATCGATGGTATTGTATTAGGCTATCCACTTAAAATAAGTGGTGATAAGAGTGAGCGTACCTATATGGTAGAAGATTTTAAACAAAAACTAATTGCTCGTTTTAATTTGCCAGTGCTCTTTGTTAATGAACAATATTCAACTAAAAGAGCTAATGAAGCAATGATGGCAGCTGGCTTAACTCAACAAAAGCGCAAGGCTAAAAAAGATCAATTAGCAGCATTAATTATTTTGCAAGATTATTTAGATTATTATCAAAACAAGTGAGGTAAATAAGATGACACATGAAGCTAGAGTAGCATTAGGTGTTTCTGCCTTAGTGTTAGTCATAATTGGTTTTGCAATTTACATTGTAATGCAAGTATTAGCTAAAAAAATGCGCAACAAAATGCTAAAGAAAACTCAAGAAGAAGCAATGATTCAAATTCAAGCCTTGAGAAATGATTTAGGTGAGCTACCATATGAGCTAAAAGATTACCTAAAGTCAAAAGCTAATGATATTGACATTGAAGGTATTATCAATACTATTTATCGTAATGAATATAAAAATGTGCTAGTAGTTAATAACCAAGATTTATTCCCAATTGTTGCTATAGCTCAAAAAATTAAGGGTCAAACTTATGTTTATTCTAAAGAAATTCAATATGATAAGTTAGAAGATTTAAGATTAAAATTCCCTGATCATTTTCCAAATGAAATCAAATTATATGATGATAGTGAAATTGATTGTTTAATTCTTATGAATGCTAAAGGTGATATTAATGATATCTTTGATAAATTAAGTAAGAAATTACACAAGGGAATGATTTTAGTTTCATTTGCTAATCCAAAAAGCGAAATGAAACGTATGATTAGCTATTTAAAAATGACAGATATGCCTTATGAAGTGTCATATATAAGTTCAAAATATCTATTTATAGTTAAAAAATAATAAGGTAAAATATAGTAAATTAGAAAGAGGATTGTTATGCCAAATACAGAACAACAAGGAAAAATATATTTATCACAAGAAACCTTAGATAAATACAAAAAAGAATATGAATATTTAATTAATGTTGAAAGACCAGCTGTACAAGCTGCCTTAAAAGAAGCTAGAGCACAAGGTGACTTGTCAGAAAACGCTGAATATGATGCAGCTAGAGACAAGCAAGGAGCAATTGAAGGACGTATTTCTGAATTAGAACAAATCCTTGATAATGCTGTTTTAATTGAAGGAAATGAAAAACACCAAAGTCAAGAAGTTGTAACAATTGGTTCTAAAGTAGAATTTACAGTAATTGCTACAGGAGAAAGAAAATCAGTTACAATCATGGGTGTGCATGATGCTGATCCATTTGATGGAAAAATTTCAAACAAAAGTCCTCTTGCAGTAGCTATGTTAGGTCAAAAAGTTGGTGATATTGTTGAAGTTGATACAGCAACAAAATACAACGTTAGAATAGAAAATGTAGAATTTAGCGTATAGCTAAATTTTTTTTATTTCTATCCCTACACTATAGGAATAAAAGGCTAAAAATAAAAAATTAGAAATGTGTTATAAAATTAAATGAAAAATAAGCTTTTTTAACTTTATAGTGATTTTTATTCCTATGCAGTAGTAATAAAACTTTATTTTGAAATATTACACTTTTATCATATAATACTTCCTATGAAAAAGAGTATTACAAATATATGAGATATCAAAACGATTGTTTACTTAGCTCTATATTTAGCAATAATAATTGTTTTTACGTTTACACCTTATACAGGCTATATTACTGTAGGAATAGTATCAATAACCACTATTCCACTAATTATATTAATTGCCTCAATTCACCTAGGATACATTGGTATTTTATGAACTTGCTTTAATTTTGGATTGTGATCTTTTGTTGGTTCAATTATTTTACAGTTTCCAATCTTTAATTTAGTTTATATTTCACTAGTACCAAGAATAGTACTGGGTCTGATTCTTTGTGGCCTTTATTATCTGCTATTTAAGGTCTGAAGTTTTAATTTAGCTTCAGTAGCTATTTACGCTTTTTGCATCTTTATGCTAAATACTATGCTAGTATCAAGTGCTTTATTAATCACGATTCAATTTAAGGATCTAAATATTGGCAATGCTAAAGTTTGATTTGGATTAATTTGAATAAATATGCTAGTAGAATGAGGTGTATTGGAAGTTATTTCACTAGCTTTATATCCATTTTTAAAATGAGCAAAAAATAAAACTGCTCAAGAATCTTGAAAGGAGTCAAAATACTAAAAAAGTATTTTGATTTTTTTAAACTTAGGTCCTAAATTTACTTTATAATAAAACAAATATTAATTGCTATAACTGCAAGGAGGGCATATGATTATTGGGATTTCAGGAATGATTAGTAGCGGAAAAAGCACATTGACTTCAAAATTATTACAACACTATAAAAATTCAATCTTACTTGAGGAATATTCAGAAAATGATGAGGTCTTTACCACTATGTTAAATTGATTTTATGAAAAAAGACCTAATTTAGATTTATCTTTTCAAGCTTATGTGGTTGAAAATCATTTAGCTAATGTGGATAAAGCTATTGCTAAATTTAATCAACTTAAAATGAATCCTAATAAAGACTTATTATTCCTAGATCGTTTCAGTGCAGAACACTATGTTTTTGCTTTAGTTAACTTAAAGAAGTTATCACCTAAAGCCATGCAAGCCTATGACGCACTGTTTAAAGTTTTAGTTAGTCAAAATGAGTTACCTGAATTTGCTATTTTTTTAGATGTTTCATATGAAAATTTTGAAAAAAGACTTTTTGCACGTGGAAGAAAAGTCGAAATTGATAACTATGAAGCAAATAAAGCTTATTTTAAGGAACTTTATCAAGTTTATAAAGAGGCTTTTATTAAGATTGCTAATACTTACAATATTAAATATGCCATTATTGATACTAACATTCTAAGTGAGGAACAAGTCTTTGCTCAAGCAGTTCAATTAATTGAGGAGTATAAAGAAAATCATGTTACAAATATTTAATAAGAATAAACAAACAAAACATCCAATGGTTAAGAAAGTACTTTTTGACCAAGCTTTTATTGAAAAGCATATTGTGCAATGTGCAAACTGAGTTAATCAAACTTATAAAGATTCAAATGATCTAATTATTGTTGGTTTACTTAAGGGTTCTATTCCTTTTTTAGCTCAACTAATTAAAAGTGTTGAAGTAGATCATAAGTTAGACTTTATGACTGTAAGTACTTATGCAGGCTCACATGCAAGCAGTGGAAGTGTTAAAATCATCATGGATTTAGCTAATGACATTGAAGGAAAAGATGTCTTAATTGTTGAAGATATTATTGACAGTGGAATTACCCTACAAAAAGTATGCTCAATGTTAAAAGAAAGACATCCTCATAGCTTAAAAGTGCTGACTTTAATGGACAAACCTTATAATCGCAAGGTTGATTTTCAAGCTGATCATTATGGTTTTGTTGCACCTGATGAATTTTTAGTTGGATTTGGCCTAGATTACGATGAAAAATTACGTAACTTACCTTACATTGGTGTATTTGATAAAAGTTTTATTAAATAGAAACTTATAATATATTAAAAATAATTAAAAGTTAAGCTTCAATTCTTTTATATGGATTGAAGTTTTTATTTATCCTTTTTGATTTTCTGTATAGGTTTTAAAATTTTGTGTTAAATAATTCTATTTAATGTTTATGGTAATAGTGATATTAAACAAGTTGTCAAAATCTTTAGACTTATATTTATTTCTTAATAGTTAATAATTCCCTTTATTTAAATAAAAAGTCAGTATAATTTAAACATTATGAGTAATTTAAATAAATTTTTCGATCTTAAGACTACAGAAATGCGTATTGCTGAAAAAGCTCTTAAAAAGATCAATCAATTAGAACCTATTGTTGAGAAATTTACTGACCAAGAATTGAAAGAAAAAACTCAATTCTTTAAGGATTTATTAGCTAAAGGTTATAGCTTAGATGATATTAGAAATGATGCTTTTGCAGTAGCTCGTGAAGCAACTAAAAGAGTACTAGGAAAACGTCCTTATGATGTACAAATTCTAGGTGGATTACTTTTAGATTTAGGATCAGTTGCAGAAATGAAAACGGGAGAAGGAAAAACTATTACTTCTATTGCTCCTGTATATTTAAATGCTTTATTAGGCAAAGGGGCTATTGTTTCAACAGTTAATGAATACTTATCAGAACGTGATGCTATTGAAATGGGACAAGTATTTAACTTTTTAGGTCTAACAGTTGGTATTAATAAAGCACAAATGAACCCATTTGATAAACGTAATGCTTATGCTGCTGATATTACTTATTCAGTACACTCCGAACTAGGTTTTGACTATTTAAGAGATAACATGGTTAAGGATGGAAGCGAAAAAGTTCAAAGAGGTTTACAATTCTGTTTAATTGACGAGGTAGATTCAATTTTAATTGATGAAGCAAAAACACCTTTAATTATTTCTGGTGGAGATGCTGAAGATACTTCTTCATACTTTGCAGCTGACCAATTTGTTCGTACATTAAATAAAAATGACTATTTAATTGATGAAGAATCTAAGGCAGTTACCTTAACACACGCTGGTATTGAAAAAGCCAATAAGTTTTACCACACACCAAATTTTTATAACATTGAAAATTCAGAAACTGTGCACCTTGTGCAAAATGCTCTTAGAGCCCACAAGATCATGAGAATTGATGTTGAATACATTGTACGTGAAGGAAAAATTGAATTAGTTGATGCTTTTACTGGTCGTATTATGGATGGGCGTAGTTATTCAGAAGGACTACAACAAGCTATTCAAGCTAAAGAAATGGTTGAAATTGAACCAGAAACCAAAACATTGGCAACTATTACATATCAAAACTTCTTTAGAATGTTTAAAAAGCTTTGTGGAATGACGGGAACTGGTAAAACTGAAGAACAAGAATTCATTGATATCTATAACATGCGGGTAAATGTAGTTCCAACTAATAAACCAATTGCTAGAATTGATGAACCTGATGCAATTTTTGCCACAGCACAAGACAAATGAAATGCTGTAGTAGAAAAAATTATTGAGTTATATCAAAAAGGACAACCAGTTTTAGTTGGTACTGCTCAAATTGAAGATTCAGAAATCGTTCACAAAATGTTAATTAATCGTGGTATTCCACATACAGTACTTAATGCTAAGCAAAATGCTTCAGAAGCTGAAATTATTTCTCATGCCGGTGAAGTTGCTTCAGTAACAATTGCAACTAACATGGCTGGACGTGGTACTGACATTAAGCCTTCTGCAGAAGCACTTGCACGTGGTGGATTATATGTGCTTGGAACTGATAAAGCTGAATCAAGAAGAATTGATAACCAATTAAGAGGACGTTCTGGGCGTCAAGGAGATGTTGGTACAAGTAAATTCTTTGTTTCAATTGATGATCAATTAATGCAAAGATTTGCCAACTATGAAAGCTTTAAAGAAGCTTATGCTGATTCAAAAGGTAAAGAAGTAACTAATAAACAATTACGTTTTGCTTTCAATCATGCACAAAAGAAAATCGAAGGATTTAACTATGACTCACGTAAATCTGTTTTAAATTACGATGATGTTATTAGACAACAACGTGATTTAATCTATGCTCAAAGAGATTTAATCCTATATAGTAGAGATATTGTCTTTATTGTGCAAAGAATGATTGCTTCTTCAGCTCGTAGCATTGTTCGTAGAGGAGAATACAGATTGCACAATAATACTTATAATTACGCCGCACTAGTAAGTTTCTTAAATGAAAATATTGCAAGTTTAATTAAATTCCACTTTGATTTAGGAGAAATTTCAAAAGTTCATGAAAGTGATTTACCTGAATATATTGCTAATATTGTGCTGACAGTTTATGAACAATGACAAGAAAATGCATTTGAAAATGCGAGTCAAGATGAAATTTTAAGTTTACTGAAAGAAACTATATTACAAACTCTTGATGAAAAATGACAAGCTCATATTAACAAAATGGATAAATTACGTTCAAATGTTAACTTAGTTCAATATTCACAAAAAAACCCATACCAAATTTATACTGAAGAAGGAACTAAGGCCTTTGATGCTATGATTGATGATATTGCTTATGGTGTGCTATTAAGAATCTTCTCAAATAGAATTGGAATGAAATCATTAATTACTAAAGAAATGCGTGCTGATAGTGTTTTCCAACAAATTTTATCAACTATGCCAATGGATCCATATCGTTCAATTGAGGATCAAGAACGTACTTTAATTGATATTTATAATTCAATTAAACGTAGACTTGATGAAATCGAACAAGAAAAAGCTATGCAACTAGCTAAAATGGATCAAGCTTTACAAGAAGCTAATGCAACATTTGTGCCTGAAGAAAATACACCAAGCTTTTTAGAAAAAAATTACCAAAATAATCAAGCTCAAAATAATGATAATAATTCAAATATTGAGCCAAATAGCATAAATACAAAAAAGAATAATTTTGCAGAGAAAAACAGGGAAAAACCATATAATTTATATATGGAAAACTCAATAACAAGGGACAACCAACACAGAGTACTTCGTGCTCATACGTTATATCCTGTGAGAAGATTCCCAAGTAGACCAAGAAAATTTATCATTCAATATGTTTCATTACCCACATATGAAGAAGTAGATTTAGAAGAAATGGAGAATAACATGAAAAGATGCCTTAGATGTTCTAGAAATTTTAGAAACTGTAAACACGTAAGACAATGAAAATTAACTGCTGAAGAATTTGAAGAATTTAACAAAGTTCCAGTTGTGGAAGAAGTAGCAGAAGAAATAATTATTGAAAAAATTAAACACAAAGAACCTGTAGTTATTGAAGAATTAGTAGTTGTTGCTAAAAAATGTCATTGTGATGACAAATGTCAATGCCCTTCAGAAGAAGAATGCAAATGTGCTAAAGAAGTTGCACAAGATATCCAAGCAACAGAAGCAATGGAACAAGTAGTTGAACAAGTTGCTAAAGAAGATGATAGCAATTTCGAAACAATGGAAACTAGAGAAGAAAATGTTATGCAACCAGTTGGTGGAGCATGCTGTGGTGGAAACTGTAAAGCAAATGAAAATGCTAACAGAGTTAAACGTCACGTTGATGAAAAGAAATCAACTTCAGCTATTTTAGCTTACCAAGAAAGAATGCAAGAACTAGACTCTGAAAACATTGCAAAAAGAATTAACGAAATTGAAACAGCAAGAGCAGGAGCAAATGATGAAATTGCTAAAGAATGTGCACAAGAAGAATGCGCATGTGACAATGTTGCTGGTCAAAATGAAGAATGCAACTGCTACACATTACACAATGTTGCTTTAGAATATGTTGACTACTTTGTGGAATTAAAAAATAGATTATAAAATTAAAGTTCACCTAGCCTAGTATAGGTGAATTTTATTATCGCACATAGTATTATAGTGTATAATACTATCGAGCCGACATCGAGTGTAGTAACTTTGATGCCAATCGCCTTCATTAGAAGGTTTTTTTAATATTTTTATAAATTTAAAATTAAACTATAATATAGCAATTAATAATATAAGGAGACTAAATGATTGAAGTTCAAAATTTAAGTAAGATTTTTAGTGATAAAAAGTTATTTGAAAATGTTAATTTAAAGTTTACTGAAGGTAATACTTACGGAATAATTGGAGCCAATGGTGCTGGAAAATCTACATTTTTAAAGATAATTGCAGGTCAAATGGAAGCTTCTGGTGGAAATATTGTAATTGAAAAGAATAAACGTATTTCAGTTCTTTCTCAAGATCACAACGCTTATGATGACATGAATGTTACTGAAGTTGTTATCATGGGAAATACAGATTTATACCAAATTAAAGAAGAAAAAGATGCCATTTACATGAACCCTGATGCAACTGATAAAGATTATGAACGTGCAGCAGATTTAGAAGAAAAATTTGGAATGTTAGGTGGATGAACTGCTGAAAATGATGCACAAGAATTACTAGCTAACTTACATATACCTAAAGAAAAATGAGAAGTGCCAATGCGTGAATTAACAGCTAACCAAAAAATTAAGGTACTTTTAGCTAAAGCTTTATTTGGTAATCCAGATATCTTAATCATGGATGAACCAACTAACCACCTTGATTTAAGAAGCATCAGATGACTTGAAAACTTTTTAATTGACTATCCAAATGTTGTTATAGTCGTATCTCACGATAGTGACTTCTTAGATGCTATCTGTACTCACATTGTGGATATTGATTATAATGAAGCTAAAATTTATACAGGTAACTATAGCTTTTGAAAAGAATCATCAGAATTAGCACGTGAAATGATGAAACAATCAAACTTGAAAAAAGAAGCTCAAATTGAAAAACTAAAAGACTTTATTGCTCGTTTTAGTGCTAACGCTTCTAAATCACGTCAAGCTACTTCACGTAAGAAAGCACTTGAAAAAATTTCACTTGATGAAATTAAACCTTCTAACCGTAAATATCCATATGTACGTTGAGAAATGAATCGTGATCATGGAAAACAAATTTTAAATGTAGAAGATTTAACTTACATAAATGATAAGGGTGAAACAGTCTTTGAAAAAGTCTCATTCTCATTAAAACCAGGTGAAAAAATGGTTATCGTTGGAGAAGATGACATTGCTAAAACAAAATTCTTAGAATGTTTACTTGGTATTACTAAACCAACAAGTGGAACTGTAGAATGAGGACAAACAATTACACCTTCATACTTTCCAAATGAAAATTCAAAATATTTTGATACTGATGAAAATATTTTGGAATGAATTTCAAAATGGCCTTTAGAAAATAAAGAAAAAGAAAATCGAGAAAATGACGATGCACGTATGCGTGGATTTTTAGGACGTATGTTATTTAATAATGACTCTGTCTTTAAAAAAGTTAGGGTAACTAGTGGGGGTGAAAAAGCTAGATTAATGTTTTCTCGCATGATGTTACTTGAATCAAACTTTATAATATTAGACCAACCTTTAGACCACTTAGATGCTGAATCAATTGACTCAGTTATTGAAGGCGTTAAAAATTTCAAAGGTGGAGCAATCTTTACTACATATAATAGAGCCTTTGTTAACCAATGTGCTGATGTAATTCTAGAACTTCAATCACCTAAGAAAAGCTTTATTTTCAGAGGAAGTCTGGAAGATTATGAAGCTATCATGAATGAGGAATAAGCATGAATCGATTCTTTGTAACTAAGCAAAGTGAAAATGGATTTGACTTAGATCCAGAAATCATTAAACATATAAAGGTAATTAGAGCACAAGATAAACCTTTTATATGTGTTTATCAAAATGAATTTTATCAATGCTTACTAGAAGGTAATCAAGCCAAAATTCAATTTAAGCTAGAACAAGACCATGAATTAAAATATGAAGTAATTTTAGCTATTAGTGTGATAAAACTAGATCGCTTTGAGTGAGCGCTGCAAAAAGCCACTGAACTAGGAGTTACTAAAATTATCCCAATGCTAACTCAATATACTCAACATGATTTAGTTAAATATAATAAATTTGAAAGCAAATACGATCGCTTTCAAACAATTTTACAAAATGCAGCTGAACAAAGCTTTCGTAATAAAATTCCGCAGTTAGCACCTTTAACAAAATTTGAAGATGTAATCAAAACTAATGAAATTACTAAATATATCGCACATGAAAAAATTGCTACTTCAGTTGCATTGCCTCAACCAATTGATCAAGATGTACTCTTTTTAGTTGGGCCAGAAGGTGGCTTTAGTGAAGAGGAAATTGCTTTAGCTCAACAATACCAAGTTAGCCCAGTTTCACTAGGAAGTCGTATTTTAAGAGCTGAAACAGCTGCTATTTATTTATTAAGCCAAATAAAAATTCAATAAATAAATTAAAAAGATATAAAAAGCCTTATTTTTAAGCAAAAATAGATAATTAAAAAATATTAGTTTATTAGTTTTTGTGTGTTATAATTAATAAGCAATTTAAAAAATTAACCGAAACCTAAATAAATTTATAGTTAACGTAGGAGGATTAGCATGAGACAAACTACAATAGTAAATACTCAACAAGCTAACAAAAAATGATATGTTGTTGACGCTGAAGGACAAGTACTTGGT
Source organism: Mycoplasma milvi (assembly GCF_048284715.1). Classification (NCBI taxonomy): domain Bacteria; kingdom Bacillati; phylum Mycoplasmatota; class Mollicutes; order Mycoplasmatales; family Mycoplasmataceae; genus Mycoplasma; species Mycoplasma milvi. The sequence continues at coordinate 58,369 of NZ_JBLWAH010000003.1, forward strand.
CGTTTAGCTGCACAAGTAGCATCAGTATTAAGAGGAAAAAACAAACCAACATTTACACCTAATGCAGATATGGGTGATAACGTAATTATTATCAACGCTGAAAAAGTTGTTTTATCAGGTAATAAAGAAGAAGATAAGATTTATTACTCACACTCAGGATACCCTGGTGGACTTAAATCTATCACAGCTGCTAAATTAAGAGTTAAAAGACCTACAGCTATTATTGAAAAAGCTGTTAGCGGTATGCTTCCACACACAAAGTTAGGAAACAAACAACGTAGAAACTTATTCGTTTACGCTGGACCAGATCACAAACACGCAGCTCAAAATCCAGAAAGATTAGAGGTTAAATAATTATGGCTAATAACAATGTAATGTACCGTGGTTTAGGAAGAAGAAAATCATCAGTTGCTCGTGTAAGACTTACACCAGGAACAGGAAAATTCACAATCAACAACCGTGATGCTAGAGATTACTTAACATCTGATATCTACTTAAAAGATGCCAACCAACCATTTGTTTTAACAGAAACATTTGGAACATTTGATGTTAGTGTAAACGTAACTGGTGGGGGACTTAGCGGACAAGCTGGAGCAATTAGATTAGGAATCGCTCGTGCTTTATTAGAAGCTAACGTAGATTACCGTGCTGCTCTTAAAGCTGCAGGAATGCTTACAAGAGATGCTCGTGCTAAAGAACGTAAAAAACCAGGTTTACGTGCTGCACGTCGCGCAAGACAATTCTCAAAACGTTAATAAACTTAATAATTTTTGTATGCATAATAATATTTTATGGTATAATATGCATACATATTTGCGAGCGTAGCTCAGCTGGTTAGAGCACACGACTGATAATCGTGAGGTCGATGGTTCGAGTCCATTCGTTCGCACCATTTCAAGAAATTGACCAATCACTTCTTACTCTTGTAGTAAGAAGTTTTTTGTTGCTTTTTATATGTGCTTAATTTTTAGTTAGCAATAATTAAAAACATAGTCAGTATCTTTAATACAGGAGATTATGTTTTATATCTATAATAAATTACTTTTTATTAAAATAAAAAACACATTCCTTTACTTACTTGGAATGTGTTTAAAATTTTTATTCTTCAACATCTAAAACTTCTTGTATTTTTAATTCATCATGTAATTCATTATTAGCTGTAAATAATATTATTATGGTTAAGATAAGATTTAGACCACTACAGCTAAAAATAATTCATGATCATTTTACATAATTTCATTTATAAGTATAAGTTAAATTGTCTGTTGCATGTTCTGATTCATAATGTTTCAAAGTCATTAATGATAAATAGCTTAATAGTTTAATATTAATAAATAAAGCAACAATAAATAATATTAGATCTATTATTCCTAAAGGAATAACAACTATTAAGAATGTAGAAGCACTATATGGATCATCTTTAGTAACGAGTCAAACTATTAATATAATTAAGCCAAATATTATCATAGCAAACCATAGAGTAAGTAAACTTTTCAGAAGCTTACAAATGACTCTGAGAAGTTCGCTTTCTTTATTGATTGGTAATTTAATGACTGGTTCAATAGCTTCCTCAGCATCATTAGCTATGTTATCTATTTTTTCTTTAGAATTATTTTCATCACTAGCAGGTGATTTGTCTTTTTTCACAATTATTCACGTACAAAGACCAATAATAGCTAATATAGATAATATTATGGGTGCAATTATTCACATTAGACCTCCTTTTTGTTTAATAGTTAAGTTTTGAAAACAATTAATGTTTAATTCAAAGGTGTAATATACACTTTAAAATTCTATCGGTTTTTGAAAATAAAACATATATTATTTTTTGTACTATTAATAGTTATCACTATATAAAGTGAAATATTAAAGAAAATAAATTGTAAGCATGTCATTTTTAAATAAATAAGTTTCTCATATAAGGGTATAAAATAATTAAATATTGTTTATTTTTTTGTCTATAACTTTATATAAATATGAATTAGATTCAACCTAAATACATCTTCCATTTAAGCTTTTTATAAAAAAGGTATAAAAAAAGCTTCTTTTCAGAAGCTCCGGTCAATTTCTTGAAATGGTACGCCCTAGAGGATTCGAACCTCTGACCCAATGGTTAAAAGCCATTTGCTCTACCTGCTGAGCTAAGGGCGCAGATATTGGTGCCCAGGACTGGACTTGAACCAGCACGGTATTGCTACCGAGGGATTTTAAGTCCCTTGTGTCTACCATTCCACCACCTGGGCAACGTGTTTTTGCTTGTTGCTTAAGTATTATAACATAAGAATTTTTTTTCAAACATTTTTTTTAATTTTTTTTATTCAATATGTTACTATATAGATATGCAAAAAGAAATCCAAGTAAAAATTGAAATTCAAAAGAATTCAAGAATTAAATACGAATACAACAGAAAAACTAAACAAATTGAAGTAGACAGAATACTAAGAGGAGATTTTGTTTACCCATGTAATTATGGTTTTGTTCCTAATGCATTAGACTGAGATGGAGATGAACTTGATGTTTTACTTTACTCAGAAGAAACATTCATGCCAGGAGTATCATTAAATGCAAGAATTATTGGAGCTATGAAAATGATTGACGATGGTGAAACAGATACTAAATTAATTGCTGTTCATGCAGATGATTATAGACTTGATCACATTCAATCATTAAAAGACCTTCCTTTACCATTCTTAGACACAGTTAAAACATTCTTCTCAACATATAAAAACTGAAAACGTGAAGGTATAACTTCAGTTGATGGATTTGAAGATGTAACATGAGCTATGGCTGAATACGATGAATGTGTTGAACTAATGAATAAATATGGAGACATGGATAAAAAAGACTTTATTAAGCTAATGCAAGAAAAACATCCAGAAAAATATCAATTTTAATTACCTGTAAGCCCTAAATTTAGGGCTTTTTCTTTAATTTAGATACTTTATTATTAAAAAAATAATTTTTTAAGCATTTTTATTTTTGCAAATAAAACTTAAAAAATGTTGTTTATGCCTTAAAAATAGGCTAAAAAGTTCATTTTTCCTTTATTTTTCAAAATGTGGAACAAAAATAAACTTATTTCCACATTCTGTCTTCAGGGGCTTCTAATTCTATATAATAATAGTGAACAAATTAGTACTAATAAAAAAATATGATTTGTTCGAAGAAATTAATTAATTAATTATATATCGGAGAATTATGAAAAAATTTAAATCATTACTAATGGCATTTGCTGGAATTTCAGCTGCTACATTACCTATTGTTGCAGGTTCATGTGGCGGAACAGGTAGCAAAGCAGAGGGAAACCAAGCTAAATATATTGCACCAAATGAACGTGTTACAAAAGGTGTTATTAAATTAAATGAACAATTAACAGATAAAATTCAAGCTTTAGAATCATTGCCTTCAATTGCATTCGTTACAGAATCAGGAGGAATTTTAGATCAATCATTTAACCAATCAGGATGAGAAGGACTTTTAGACTTAATTGACCAATTTAAAGCTGCTGGTAAAAACCTAGTTGCTAAACCAATTGAACCTACAGTTGGTGCTGCATTAGTTGACCAATACAATGCATTATTAGATTCAAAAACACAAATCTGAATTTTATCAGGGTATGCACATGGTGACTTTTTACCAGACTTTATTAACCAAAACTCTGAAAGATTAATTGCAAACAAAGTTAAAATCATTGGATTAGACTATGCAATCGCTCCAGATAAAATTAAAGTTCCATTTAAAGACTTATACACAGTAACATACCAAGTTCAAGGACCTTCATATGTTGTTGGGCAAGCAATCGCTGATTACTTAAACACATACTCAATAACAAATAAAACAACTACAACATTCGGTGGTGGTGACTATGATGGTGTTACAGCATTTATGAATGGATATGTAAAAGGTATCTACTCATTTGACAAGGCTAATGCAAATGCTAAAGTCAAAGTATTAACATCAGGCTCAGACAATAAACTTGAAATTAACTCAGGATTTGAATCAGATCCTAAAATGCAATCAGCTATTACACAAGCTGTTGCAACAAATGCTAAAGTTATTTTACCGGTTGCTGGTACAGCTACAGCTATTTTGAAAACACAATTAGAACAATCTAATGCACAAGGTACTGTAATTATTGGTGTTGATGCTGACCAATCAAGAGCATTCCCATCAGCAAAAGGATTATTCATTACTTCAATTACTAAGAACTTAGGTCAATCAGTTTATGATGCTCTTCTATATACAATCTTCGGATTAAACAATTCAGCTAATACATTTGATACAGCTGCTACAACAGTGCAAACTTTAAATGGTACACTTCAAAACAATTGAGTTGGATATGCACAAAGTACATTAACAAATGAAGAACAAAGAAACTTTGTTAACACAAAATTAGAAGAATACAAAACAAAATTCTTAAGTGCAAACCAAGAAACAAAAGATTATGTATACACAAACAGTACAATGCCAGGACAAGCAGCACAAGATAATGTTAACGGTGTTAATGTTGCTGATGCAGTTGTTAAAGAAATTGAAAAATTAGCTAAATAGTTTTGTTAAAAAAGGAAAAGCTCAAGGGCTTTTCTTTTTTATACATTTCACTTATTCCTCAACCTTTTTTAAAATAAAAAAACATTTTTTAATGTATAATTTAACTAAATAAGGTAACTTATTTTTAATTTTAGAAAAGAGGAAAATGAAAACAACTGTTAACGCTATTGAATTCATTAATATTTCTAAATCTTTTGGCTCAATTAAAGCCAACAGAGATATTTCCTTTTCTGTCAAAAAAGGTACTATCCATGCATTAATTGGTGAAAATGGTGCAGGAAAAAGTACTTTAATGTCAATTTTATTTGGTTTATATGAACCCGATGAAGGAATTATCAAAGTTAATGACAAAGAAGTATTAATCTCTGGACCTAACGATGCTAACAAACTTGGTATTGGTATGGTGCACCAACACTTTAAACTTGTTGATGTATATACAAACCTTGAAAACATTGTTTTAGGAACAGAAGATAACAAAAAGTATTCAAGAGTAATCGACTATAAACCTGCTATCGAAAAAATTAAAACAATTCAAGACATGTTTGATTTGCATTTTGATTTAAATCGCTTAACAGGAAAAGAAACAGTTGCGACTCAGCAAAAAGTCGAAATCATGAAAATGTTATATCGTGATTCTGAAATTTTAATTTTTGATGAGCCTACAGCTGTTTTAACAGATCAAGAAATCCAAGGTCTTTTAAACACATTCAAATTGTTTAGAGGTCAAGGTAAAACCATTCTATTTATTTCGCATAAACTTGCTGAAATTAAAGAAGTAGCGGACAATGCTACTGTTTTAAGACACGGCCAAGTTAAAGGTAACTTTAAAGTAGCTGACGTTTCAATTGAAGAAATGGCTAATCGTATGGTTGGTGGAGAAGTTGAAGTTACAAGAAACACATATTCCGACACTTCAAACAATGAAGTTATTTTAAGCCTAAGAAATGTTACAACTAATGGAGAAAAACCATTACGCAACTTATCTCTAGACATTAAAAAAGGTGAAATTGTTGCTATTGCTGGTGTTGAAGGTAATGGGCAAAGAGATCTAGAGTATGTAATAAGTGGTATGATTAAACCTGTTTCTGGTAATATCTTATTAAGACAAACAGATTTAATTAAGCAAAAATCTAAAGAAGTTTACAAGAAGAAAAAGCTTAAAAACATATCACTATTTTTAAGCACACTATTGATGCTTTATATATCATTAGTTATGTTCTTCTCACCAATAAATGAAATATCTCAAAAAACAATTTTTTACATTTTAGGTGGTACTTTTGCTTCTTTTGGATTGATTTTAGCAATTATATTAATTATTGAACTTGTTAAGGAAATGAAAGGAAGCAAGAAATCAGATCAAACATTTATTGAATTAAATCAATTAAATGTAAAAGAAATTTCCGAACTTGGATTAAGTTTCATCCCTAGTGATAGACATAAGCATGGTTTAGCATTAGATTATACAATTAAAGAAAATACTGTTTTACGTAGATTGTGGGATAAAAAATACAATCGCTTTGGTATTTTTAAAGACAAACCAATTGCTGATGAAACAAAAGATATCATAGAAAAATTCGACGTACGTGGAGCTAGAAAGGGATATTCACAAGCTCGTTCACTTTCAGGTGGTAACCAACAAAAATTCATCGTTGGTCGTGAAATGAATTCACCACACGATTTCATTTTAATTCTTCAACCAACACGTGGATTAGATGTTGGTGCTATTAAAAATATTCACGAAAGAATTTTAAAAGAAAAAGAAGCTGGTAAAGCTATCTTACTTATTTCATATGAATTAGATGAAGTTCTTGCTTTAGCTGACAAGATAGCTGTTTTAAATACTGGTGAAATTGTTGCATGCAAAGATGCAAAAGATTTAACACGTACAGAAATAGGATTATATATGGCTCACAAGGGAGGAGATGAAAATGACAAATAGTTTAAAACAACCAAACAGTTTTACAAAAACACTTGTTTCTTCTCTTGAAAAGACTAGAAAATATTTTATGTTTGAAGATAAAAAATCAAACAGAAGAAAATTCTATTCTTCATTATGAGCAGTTGTTATTGGACTGTTTTTAGCAAATATTTTATACTATGCAGTAGGTTCAGGTACATCAGATGGTAGTTTAAACTTCTTTTCTTTCTTTATTGATGTATTTAATTTCGCAACAGGACCCTCAACATTTAGAAATACTATTATATTCTTTATAGTTTTCGCATTTTCTGGATTGGCTGTAGCTATTGGATTTAAATCGGGATTATTTAACATTGGTGTTCCTGGTCAAATGCTACTTCCAGGTGTCATCTTCTTTGCTGTTTTAATCAGCTCAAGACTACCAAAAGATGACATTTCAGCTTCATATCTTGTTGGAATGTTCTTCCTTTCAATTATTGTGGGGGGAATTGCTGGTGGATTATCAGGGGTTTTAAAAGCCTTCTTCAATGTTCACGAAGTTATTTCAACAATCTTTATTAACTGAATTATTACATTTATTTCAATTTGAATTTTTACTTCAACAAACAATGTTCTATTCAGTCCAGATGCTCCAAGTAGTTATATTAAACAATGACTTAACCCACCATTTGGAACGAGTGTTATCTTAATTTCAAATGAATTAGTTAATAACTTTATTTACTTTGGTATAGCATTTGTAGTTCTTTTAATGTTAGTTATTTGATTTATTTACTCAAAAACAACATTAGGATATAAGATTAAAATGGTTGGATTAAATAAGACTAATGCCAAATATGTTGGAATTAATGAAAAATTAATGATCATTTTAATTATGTTTGCATCTGGTGCTTTATCAGGTATTGCTGGGTTCTACTATATAGTTATCCAACAAAAGAAAGTATCATTAGCAGCAGCTCCATTAAATATTGGATTTGACTGTATAGCTATTGCTCTTATTGCATTAAATAATCCAATCGGAACAGTATTTACATCTATTTTATATGCATTCTTAAATGCTGCACAGCCAGGATTCCAAGCAGTAAGAAGTATTTCTCGTGACTTCAGTCCTATTATCACTGGGCTTATTGTTTTTATGGCTGCTTTATCATTAATGTTCTATTCATTTAGACCTTTAGAATGAATTAGAAAACAAGCAGTTCTAATGTTCCACAAGGAATATTGAGAAAACTTCAAGATATATCATAGACTTGTGCATAAAACACATAAGCAAAAAGCATGAGACAAACAATTAATTTTCTTAACAAACCAATGAATGGAACAAAATTCTAAAAAAGCAGAATCATTAATTAACAATGATACTCTTGCTGCTTATGACACAGATTCCGTACATGTAGTTAAACATTTATACAATAAACTTGTTAAGAACGCAAGAAAAGAAAACAATGAAACTTTAGTTAATAATCTAAAAGTTGAATATGCAAATTACAACGAATTCATTAAAGAAATGTCAAAAGAATTCTTTAAAGAATATGAACAAAATGTTGTACAAGCAAAAAGTAAATTAAAAGCTTTAAATGTTAAATATGCATCTGATGTTAAAAACTTAAAATCAAATAATTCTTCAATTATTAAAGAAGCAGCTAAAAACAAACAAGTTAGTCCTGAATTAGCTGAAAAAATTAATGCCTACTATTTAGAAATTAATAAAATTACATCAGATTATGAAACTGAATATTTAGACCTATTAAGTAAAATTAAAAATATTACATATCATAAAAAGACTAAAATTGCAGCTAAATCAATTAGTGTTCGTAAGAATGAATACAAATATTTATTGAAACAATATGAAAATAAGGTATCTAAATTACTTGTTTCATTAAAAGATAAAACACCAGATGAAAAGATGGCAATTTATGATGAAATTTCAAAATTAAAATTTGAATTATATAAGAATAAAGATAGTTTAGGCCTTAATAGAGTTATTGAACTTAAGAATATTCAAAAAGCTGAAAAAAGAAATGCAAAACAAATTTACAAAGCACTTAAAAACAGAATCTTTAACGATTTTCATGAAAAACACTTTAAAACACCATATCATAACTTTGTCATGAAATATGTGCCTATGTTAAATGAAGAAGGGGAGGCAATTTAATATGGCTGATATAACTCCAATTATCACTTATTTTATTTTCTTCTTTTTACTATTAATGCTTGGCACAATTTCAGGGATTTTCTCTGAAAGAGCAGGAATTGTTAACATAGCAATTAATGGTTTCATGGTCTTTGGTGCTGTTATGTATTTAGCATTTTCAGTATTAGTGACAAATGTAATTTTCCCTAATTCACCAGAAATTTACTCTTCGCCTTATTGACAAATACCTCTTACAATAGTATCGGTATTGGCAACAATGGTATTCTCACTATTATTTGGATTCGCTACAATTAAATTAAAAGCAGAACAAACAATTTCAGGTTTTGCTATTAACGTTTTTGCCACAGGTATCGCTTCAATCTTAATACTTGTGCTCACAAGATTGCAATTATCAGGTAACTTCGTTCAATTAAAAAGAAATGAATTAGCTTTAAATGCTTCATTTGCTAACTACGGTAATATACTTTCATTTAAAACATTTGTTTCAGTGTTTACAATCATAGCTTCATGATTTGCTTTAAGAAAAACGAAATGAGGACTTAGATTTAGAGCTATTGGGGAAAATCCTCAAGCAGCTGATGTAGCTGGAATTAATGTTAACAAAATTAAATGAGAAGCTGTACTATTAGCAGGTGCTATCGCTGGTCTTGCTGGTTCATTTTATGGAGTTGTTAACCCTGACTCATTATCAGCCACAAAAGAAGTTAATGGTTATGGTTATTTAGCTCTTGCAATTATGATCACTGCAAGATGAAAGATTTCAATTTCATTAATTGTATCAACATTATTTGCTGCGTTAATGTCACTATCATACTATGGTGTAAACTTACTAAATGCAGGAAGATATGGAGACTTGTTAAAGACAATTCCATATATTGTAACACTTGTAATTATGGTGTTCACTTCAAAATCAAATGTTGGGCCTGCCGCAGCTGGAATACCATACGATAAATCAAAACGTTAGAATTAAAAATGTTTAGGTATTTTACCTGAACATTTTTTATTAAAAGTAAATTTATTTGAGAAAATTATTTTATTTTATAAAGCTGATTTTGCTTAAATTTATATCTGCTTGATAATCTATACAGAAATTAGTATATAGATCTTTTATAAAAATAACTGATAGTTATGTGAACAAGTATAGATTTTAAATTTAAAGTAACAACTTATTAATTTATGATAGAAAATAAAGAAAATGATTTTTTTGTATAAATTAAACAGTAATAATTATTTTTTATATATGAATGACATATGCTTGTAATATAAATATCTGGAAATTTCCACATTTATTAGCCGAAAATGTGGAAATTTTATTTTTTTCCACATTTTCTTCATTTTTTAAGATACTGAAATTTATAAGTATTAGAATAAGGGTGGGTAAAGGCCCAAATGAAAGGTTAAAAATGAATAAAATAAAATCAGTATTACTATCATTTGCTGGAGTTTCAGCAGCTGTATTGCCTATTGTTGCTTCATCATGCAACAACACTGAAGATACAGATAAAATCAAAAAATTAGAAGACCAAGTTAAAGCATTGCAAGCAGATGTTCAAGCAAAAGACACTGCCTTAACAGCTGCTCAAGCAGATGCTGCAGCTAATAAAAAACAAGCTGATGACTTATTAAGTAAACGTGGAATGACACAAGAAATTACATCCGACTTATGGAACTCATTCTCATCAGAAAAATATGTAACGGGTATCCAAACATATAGACTTGCTAAAATTGCTTTTGATGCAATGAGCAAACAAGAAAATGCAGATTTAACTAAAGTAAATACAACAGGGACAACCATCACTGTGGGTGCTACTGATGAAGGGAAATTTGTTCCAGTAGTATGAATGGACTTAGATGACACAGTATTAAATAACTTCTTATATCAAAACTGATCTGTTGTTACAAATCAAACAGAATTCAGTTCATCTGACTGAACAAAATATGTAAATACAGCAACAGCAAAAGAAGTAGCTGGAGCAATTGAATTTATTAAATATGTATGATCTAAAGGTGGAGTTGTAATGTTCAACTCTAACAGAAAACAAGTTTCAGAAATGGCAGGAACTGTAAAAAATCTTGAAATACTTGGACTAGATAAAAAATACATGCCAGATTGAATTTGATTCATGTCTGGTGAAAATAAAGCCCAAGAAGGTCAAACATACAATTTTGAAAACAGAAATATTAAAGTTTCAAAAGAAGAAAGAATGAATTATGTAAACCAAAACAAACTTTCTATAGGAGAAAATCAAGTACAATTTAAATCTGTAGTTAGAATTGGAGATGATATTTCTGATTTTAATGATAACTTCACAAAGAGAAAAATTGATGGTAAATTTATTACAGCACAACAAGTTATTGATGGCCTTAAATCAGAAGCAACAACATATGGCAAATTGTTTGCTAATATGGACACAAAAGTAAAAGGTACATACTTTAACCCAACAACAAATACATGACAAGCTGAACCTCAATCTGAAAGTTATGTATTAGTATCTGGAAATGAAAGCTATGGTACATGAGTAAGACACGTAATGGATGGTGGATACTCAATTGATTATGATAAAGCAATTAAATTATTGTCTTCATGACAATACACACCAGTTGCTGAAGCTGCAACACCTGCACCTGCTACAGGCAAGTAAAATAATTTAATTAAATGTTCTTATAAAACACTAATAAAGGTATTTTAAAATATTTCTTGTATAATAAATCATGTATATTCCTCATTTATGGGGAATATTTTCTTTGCTCTTGAGGCTGATAAATGTAGTACAATTAAAATATGTTTAAACACTTTAAAAAATTATTATTTATAACACCAATTATTACTACAATTTCATTACCAATGGTTTCATTAGCATGCACCCCTCAGCAGCAATATATTGATGCTGTTGATAGTTGGAATAAGCTTAGTGATCAGTATGTAGCAAAAGTGCAAAAAGGGGAGAAACAATACTATTATTTATCAATAGCGATGAAAAACGCAGCTTCATTTTATAATAAAGGAAATGAACTAGCATTACAAGCTGGAGGACACTTTTCAGCTAATCAATATTTTCAATTAGTAGCGCAAATTGAAGCGAAAAAGAAGTATGTTGAATTAATGGCACAAGCCTTAGAAAAAGATCCTAAGATGTACAATGCACAAACTTTAGATATTATTTCACTTTATAAGCTAATTTACACTAATAATTCAAGTGATTCCTCACTCGGTTCAGTGGATTCACTTGGGAAAAAGATATTTGATATCTGAGGAGAAAATGATAAATCTACTGGATTAGTTAGTGATATAGTTCAAGAAAGTAAAACTTATAAAAGTAATCTTGAAACTATAAATAAAATATGAGATAGTATTTCTGCTTACTCATATGTAAAAGAAAATGCTGAAATGCAAAGTCAAATTAAGACTTTTAAACAACTAATTATCTCTCCAATACAAGCGAGTGAGACTAAGTGGGATAAAATTGATCTTGCTAGTGATTTATTAAATAATGTATCTGATAGTTATCATTTAGCATTAGAAAGTTTAAATAATTTATTCACTAATCAAGATTTTATAAACTCACTTACGCAAGAAGAAATAAATCAAGTTAACCTTTATAAAGGTAACATTGCTAAGATGGTAAATAATGCTAGAATTGCTTATTTACAAGCTACATTAGTAAGTAATCTAAATCAAATTTTTAAAGAAATTTATTTAAAGATCTTATTTACCTTTTATCAAACTGATAAATTTGATGCAATTTTACCTACTACAACTTATAATAAAATAATTACAACACTAGTTAAAAGTTATGAAACATATCTAACTCTCTCTTTAGCGCTTAACAATAATCAAATTAATAGTGATACACTTAAGAAAGTGAACGAATTTAAAGTAATAACATCTCAAGAATATAGTGAAATAAATGATAAAATTAAAGAGTATTTAACTAATAATATTTCAAAGAATTAACATAAAATAGAAAGGAAATAATATGATTATAGGAAATTCAAAAGTTGCGATTGACGCAATTGAAAAATACGATAACATTGTTATTTTTCACCACATTAGACCTGATGGTGACTGTTTAGGGTCACAAGCTGGTCTAGCAGAATTAATTAGAACCAATTACCCTAATAAAAAGGTATTTACACCAGGAAACAATTTACACTTATTTGACTTCATGGGATATCACTTTGATAAGATTGAAGATATTGACTTTACTAACTCATTAGCTATTGTAGTAGACGCTTCTAGTGGAGATAGAATTGAATGTGCTGAGTTATTATATGAAAACAGAACTACAGCTAAATTAAGAATTGATCACCACCCTAATGGAGCTGATATTGATTATGACTATAACTGGATTGATGAACACTATGTAGCTGCAGCTGAAATGATTGCTCAAATTGCTTACGATGGAAATTACACAGTAACTCAAAAAGCTGCATCACACATTTATTTAGGAATCAATACTGATTCAGGAAGATTCTTATATCCAGATACATCAGCTAGAACACATCGTTTAGTAGCTTTCTTAATGGATACTGGATTCCATCCAGCAGATATCTTAAGAGAACTTTCAAAACGTACCTTTAAATCAATTAAATTTGTTGGAAAGATTCTTTCTGAGTTTAAAAAAGAAGGTAGAGTTTTATATTATGAAATTGATGCTGACACATTAAAGAAATATGATATGGATTCTTTTGAAGCTGCTCAATATGTAAATGAACTAGCTAATATTGAAGATAACTCATGTTGAGCATTATTTATCCAACTTGAAGATGGTAAAGTACGTGGGCGTTTAAGATCAAATGGACCACTTGTAAATAAAGTTGCAAACCAATTTGGCGGTGGAGGGCATGATAATGCTGCAGGTATTACAATTGATTCATGAAATCAAGTACCTGAAGTATTAGCTGCATTAAACCAAGCTATCGTGGAATGAGAGGCTAAATAATGGTTATTGGTAGTTTAGAATTAGTAACTAAAGAACTATACAAATATGACTCTATTGTTATTTTTCACCACATTAGACCTGATGGTGACTGTTTAGGATCACAATTTGGACTTAAAGAATTACTTGAAACCAACTTCCCTAACAAGAAAGTTTATGCCATTGGAGATGCTAAAGGTTCATTTCCATTTATGAATCTTGTTATGGATCCAATTCCTAGTGATGACATTTTAGCTAACTCACTTGGAGTTGTAGTTGATGGTGGAGATAAAGAAAGACTTGAATGTAGAGAAGTTTTAGATAAAAACATCTTTAAACAAGTGATAAGAATTGATCACCACCCTAATAGTGATGATTTAGGAGATGATACTATTAGATGAGTTGATTCTTCTTATATTGCTGCTGATGAAATGATTACAGATATTGCTGTAACAAACCAATGAAAAATTACTCAAAGAGCAGCTAACTTATTATATTTAGGAATCAATACTGATTCAGGAAGATTCTTATTTGATAAAACTTCAGCTAGAACTTTAAAACTAGCTGCTAAACTTTATGAAGCAGGATTAGAAGCTGACTTTATTCACAGAAACTTAGCTACTGTTACTTTAGATGACTTAAAATTTAATGCTTGATTAATGTCAAGCCTTAAAACTAGAGATGGTGTTGCTTACATTCAAAATGATTTAGCTTCTACTTTAGCAATGGGTAAAACTCCACAACAATCAGTTAGAGTTAATGCAATTGCTAATATTGAAGGATATCCATTCTGAGTTCAATTCACTGAAGAAGAAAATGGTAAAGTACGTGTTGAATTTAGATCAAATGGTCCAATTGTTCGTAATGTAGCTGTTAAATGAGGTGGCGGAGGTCACGAAAGAGCTTCAGGTGCTGTTATTGACTCTTTAGACTTAGTGGAAGCTGTTATCGATGACTGTATTGCTGAAGTCAAACGTTACCAAGCTGAAAATAAGTAAGAATTTATTTCATTAACACTGGCATAGGCTGGTGTTTTTTGCATTTTTTAAAAGCTATTATTAAAACAAATGAAAATATATCCAATAAGTCTGTCATGCATTATTCATTTTTTCAAATTTTCATATTTGCCTATTTTCTAGCGCTATTTGCACATTTTGCTGCAATTTACTTCTGTTTTTTTTTTTTTTGTTAATCTAATAGTAAAGGAGTGTCTAAAAAATAAAAATTTTTTATGTATAATAAAAAATTACTTTTAAAAAACAACAATACTATTAGACAATAAAAAATCTATGGAAAATAGTGAATTTCTTATTAAACAAACGTATGTAAAGAAAATTTTTAATGACAATAAATCATATATAGTTCCTTCATACCAAAGAGCCTATGTTTGAGGAAAGGATGAAATCACTGAATTACTAGATGATTTAGAAGACTTTTTTATTCAATCATATAAAGGGCCTGATCAATCAATTAATGATTATTATTTTATTGGATCAATCCTCTTGTGCTCTATTGAAAGCAAATCGTCTAAATATTACATATTAGATGGACAGCAAAGACTTACTACAATATTAATTATTTGATTATGTCTTATTGACTTAATTGTTAAGACAGGGCTAGATAAAGATGATCAATACAATTTCGATGAGGCATTAGATGAAAATAAGTTAGCTTACATTAATGAAAAAATGGGAGCTATGAAATCTAATACAAGAAAACGTTGTCGTATTACATTTGAAACTAGAATAGAAGTTAATGATGTGCTTTTAAAATTAATTCATTATGCACAAAAAGGCCAAATTGAAGAATTTTTAAGTGACAGTGATATTAAGAACCTTGCTAAAATAGAGCCAACTGTGAAGTCGATATATCACGGAGTCAAATATATACAAGCATATATTAAGCAAAACAAAGAAAATTATAAAGATAACAGTATATATAATGATCCTGTTAAGTTATATGAATTTATGTTTACATTATTATGAGAAAAAATTTCTTTTGCAGAGATAGATGCTAATTCTTTAAATGATGCATATAAACTATTTACAGTAATTAATAATCGTGGAGTTAAATTATCTAACTCAGATATTATTAAAACAATTAACTTGCAAGCAATTTCTTCTGATGGAGATGATGAAAAAGTTAAATTGTATGCAAAAAAATGGGAAGAAATAGAAAAATATTTCTCAAGACCAGAATGTAAAGCAACTAAGCTAAATTTAGATTTATTCTTAGAATTGATTAAAACCATTTATGTTAAAGAGTCAGGTCAAAAATCACTATATGCTTGATATGAAGAAGATATTTTTAAAATCAAGAACAGAGATAAAAGTAAACCTTTAGTTAATGCTGGAAAAGAATTTATTGATAAAATGGTTAAATTCTTTAACATTTACAAGACATATATCGACTTGCAAAATAACCAATCTGAAGGAAAAGATGTTGAATACCAAAATACAATAAAAATAATGAATAAATATATTAATGACAATATTTGGAAATCTGCTGTTCTAATGTTTGTTGATAAATTTGAAGGCGAAATAAATGAATCTAAAGAAGATTTAAAAACAGAATTTATTAAACGCTTAGAAAACTACTATACCTTCTTTTGAATCACGTTACAAACTCGGACACAAGCATTTACTCAATTGGCTAAAATATTGAAATTAATAGAAAGAGCTAATTCAGCTAGAGAAGTTTTAGAAAGTGAACTTTGATATAAAGAGTACAGCTCGAAGGAATTAAAAGAATCCCTACAAGGGAATATCTATAAACTAAAGTATCGTTCATATATTTTGTTTAGATATGAAAAAATTCTCTGTGGTAATAAGTCAATAACCGAATCTGGTGATAAGGTTACAATCGAACACATTCTCCCTCAAAAAATGGAAGGAGAATGAAAGGAATATTTTTCATCTGTAGAGCATGAAGAATACCTTCACAAAATTGGAAACTTAACAATTTTAGATCTTAAAGACAACTCTAAACTATCAAATAATAATATTGAAGAAAAAATTAGCTTTATAGAAAAGGAATTTAAAGATTTCCTAATAACTAAACAATTTATTTCATACATAAAGCAAAACAGTGAAAGAGCAACTCTGCCAAATGGTAGTGTCGAAGAAAAACTTGTGTGAACACCTCAGCTTATCACTGATCGTGGTGAAAAAATGATTAATGAATTGTTAAAGGATTACGAAAAATTTAACAAAAAGAATGGAGAATTTTAAAATGGAGATTGAAAACGTTATAGACGATTATAAAACAACTTATCAGCCCAAAATTAATGATGAAGTAGAAAAATATTTTGACTACTTAACTGAGAAATCTGAAATAAATCTTGACGAAAGTAAGGAAATATCAGATAAATTTAAAAAAGAAAGCCAGGAGTTTAATGTTGCATCAAAAAAACAAAGAATAAGTAATGGATGAAAAAAGACAGCTATTATTCAATTGGTATATAGCTTATTAATATCAGGATTTTTATTAATTGTGTTTATGATGGCTAAAGCCGGCGGAACTGGTTTTAATGAAGATAAAGAGTTATTATCCAACTTTGGTACAATATGCCTTTTTGTAGGATTTGTATTTTTATTGGTTGGTTCACTTGTTTGAAGCTTTAAGTTAGGTGACAAGATGCGGGAAAAACAAGGAAAGCCTAGATTATTCAAAAAAGAAATTAGTATTATAACTTGTATAAACTTAACAATTAACTCGATTTTAGCATTTACAACTTTTTTAAGTATAGGGTTAAGTTTAAGTGTTGGTTATGGGGAGTTAAAAACTGCAAAAATTCTTATAATTGTATTTTTAACATTATGATTAATTTTCATGGTTGCTGATATTGCAATGTGAATATACTTTTCAAAAGTTTCTAAAACAATTCAAGCTCAAGTGGATGAAATAGGAGCAAGATTATTTGCTACAAATGAATTATTGAAAAATAATTTAAAACCACTTAAAAATCTAAGTACATTAGATGGAATTGAAAAAGAGATTGCTGATAAAATTTTCCCATTTATTAACTTAAATGTAAAGACAAGTCAAAGCGCAATGGAAGTTGCTAGTCTATGAGAAGTGGCTGCATCTTTAATTCCAAATAAAAGAAATAAATCTGTAAGATACGTAAAATCAGGTGTTTTAAATGGTTTCCCATTCTTATATTTATCTACAAAGAATATGAAATATGAAAATGTAACTTATAGAGGAACAATGCAAGTTACATATCTGAAAACACGTAAAGTGACTAGAAATGGAAGTTCTACAGTTGAATCATATAAGTACACTGAAACATTAGTAGCATATCATACAGCTCCAGCACCTAAATATTATGTTGAAGATGCCTTATACTACTACAATGATGCTGCTCCATCATTAAGCTTTACAAGAACACCTAATCATGCAGATGAATTTAATAAGAGCCAACTTAATAAATTCATTAAAAAGCAAAGCAAATTATTTGAAAATGAATATAAAAAAGCGATTAACAAAAACACAAGCTTCCAACCAATTTTAGGAAACCTAAAATTTGAGTCTTTATTTAACTGTTTAGATAGAGATAATGAAGCTGCATATCGTTTATTATTTACTCCACTAGCTCAAAAGCAATATGAAAAATTATTATTAACTCGTGAGTTTTCAGATGGGGATAACTTCATTTTAAATAAACAAGGAAACTTCCATAAATTAATTAAACCTCAATTGTCACATGTAGAAGCAAAAGTTCCATTTGATCAATACATTGAATCTTTTGATAATTGAGGTCTTGGATATAATGAATTGAAAGAAGGATTCATTCAAGCTTATAGACAAGGTATGGAAAGTCTTTATAAAGCACTAGTTCCTTTTATGGCTATTCCATTATATTTAGATCGTCAAAATAATCATGAATTAGTTAATAACTATACAGAAAATATTGCTGTAGAGCAATTAGAAGCTGATATTAACTCTATTAAGTCAGATTTTTATAGAGATGCCTTAAGACATGAAGATTCAACTGGCGAACAAATTTATTGTGTTTCAAATAAAACTCAAAATGGAAATCAAGTTAACTACTCTATTACTGCATATGGACACCAAGAAATACCAAGAGTTGAGTATGTTACTGTAAAAGCAGGAAATGGTCAAAAATATCAAGTTCCTGTTGAATGAATTGAATATATCGAAGTTGAAAAAACAACAGATGAAAGCGAATTAATAAAAGAAGATACAGAAATTAATAATTTCTTAAATAAAGGAGAATAAAATGGCTAACGAATTAGATGAATTAACAGGTCCAGTAAATGAAGAAGGACGTGATGTTAATGTTATTAATAAACAACTACCTGTTAAGGTAGGAGTGGGATCTACAATATTTCAAGTTTTTCTATGATTCCCATTAATTATCCCGGGGCTAGTGTTCTTATTTATGAAAATAAGTGCTGCTAACTATTTAAAGAGAATCCAACAAAAGATCCAACACAATGCATCTCAAGTTGATAACTTTATTGAACAAAGAGTAATTATTCTTGAAAATGCTGTAGGTATTGTAAATAAATCAATTAATCTAGATAAAGATGTAATGACAAAAGTTGCTGAACTACGTTCAGGAGCTGAAGAACATAGCGAAGCAGAAAGAAGCGCAATAAACCAAAACGTAGATAGAATGTTTAGAGATATTCGTGTTCAAGTTGAACAATATCCTGAATTAAAAGCACAAGATACCTTAATGCAAGTGCTACAACAAAACAACTACCTACAAAAAGAAATTACAGCAGCAAGAGAAATTTACAACGATTCAGTATTATTATGAAACAGTGAAATCTTTAAATGACCTACAAAAATGATTGTCGCTGCTAAAGCTGGATATACAACTAGAATACCTTTCACAACTTCAAGTGAAATGAAAGCTAGAGCTAGAGAAAATTTCTTTAATTAAGATTAATCCTAAGTACCCTAGTGGTACTTTTTCTTTTGCAATAAAAAAGCCTTTGCCACAGGCATAGAATAATACGATAGTAGCCGGAAGCTAATTATATTAATAAGGAACTATTTTGCCTAGCTAATTGAAATGAATACAAATTAAAAAACTGCATTTCCACTTATTACAGTAGGATTATGCAGTTTTTAATTATGAATTATTATTTTAGTCAGCTGTTGGAACTGGTTTTTCTCCAGCTTCAGCAGGTATGTTAACTACTTGCCCTTTTAGTGCATCTTTATTTGCAAATTCATCAAATGTTTTTTCAAATTTATTTGCATCCAGTTGCACTTCATGTGTTAAAATGTGCTTTACAAATTTAATTGTTTCTTCAATTAAACTTAGTCCTTCATACATTAATTTAACTTCATCTTTATCTTTTACATAGTTAAGCATTGTGTAGCCATCTCCACCTGCAGCTAAATAGTCATTTGTACAGATGTAGTAGTATTTGTTAGGATCAATAGCTTTTCCATTAATCTTAATTGTACCTTCTTTTGCTTTTCACATGTATTCTTGTTTTTGTGTTTTAGGGTTTAATTCCTTATTAATTTCAACTTCATATGTAACGTTTGAAGATAATTGTGAGAATCCACCTGATCTAGCTTTAGAAAGTCCATATTTAATAGCTTGTAAAGCTCTATCACCTTTAACTTGGATTACATTAGGTCTATTTCCAAATGGTGAAATTCCTCTCATTTTTCCATATGTAACTTCACCTTTAGTGATGTTTTCACGTAATCCACCACCATTCATAAGCCCGAATGTATTATCTAGTGAAGCAGCTTCAGCTCCTTCTTGTCCTTCTCAGGCTTTGGTATTCATGTAGTTTCATGCAGCAGCATTAGTAAATAACATACCTAAAGTTGTAGGTTCAACTCTACCTCTTCAGTATGGCACTCCATCAATATTAATGCTATCTGTGTGTACAAAGTCTTGTGTAGAAGTGAAAACTACTTTATCATTTTCAGCCTTGTAAATGTCTTCTAGAGCTTTAAGAAGTTTTTCATTTGGACTATTAGGATTAACTACATCATTAATTGTAGCAACAGCGATTTCATACATATCTCTAAGCACTTGTTTTTGGCTAACAATTTTGCCTGTTTGGGTATCGAATTCGAGTTCAATATCACCTAAGTATTTAGTATAAGCTTCAGTTTGTGTTACATAAACATCTTTATTATTATCATTATTGATGTGGATTAATGTGTGTGAGTGTCCATCTAAAATTAAGTCTAGTTCATTGTCAGTGTGTGCAGCTAAATATTCAGAAGTTCAAGCAGCATTAGATCTTCCTTTTCCTAAGTGTGCAATACAAATAATAAAGTTAATATCTGGGTGTTCTTGTCTAATTTCTGCTACAACTTTTTTAGATTCTTCTACTGGTTCTGTAAATTTAACTAGTCTTGAATTTCTTGGGTGAGATGTAACACTTGTATCAGGAGTTGTAAGTCCAAAGATACCAACTTTAATTCCACTTTCTAGTTCCTTAACAATATAAGGTTTGAAAGCACGTTGACCAACTTTACTTGCGTCATATCCTTCAACTGATTTTTGTTCTTCAGCTGATAATTCTTTATAGTAAATATTAGCTGATAAAAATGGCATAACTTCTTTTTCTTGGTTAAGTTCTGCGTTAAGGTCTAAAATGTGTTTTAGTCCATAGTCAAATTCGTGGTTACCTACAGCTATAGCTTCATAACCAATGTTTTTAGCAATGTGAGTAATTGTTTTTCCTTTATCAGTATCTGAAAGAGGTAATCCTTGAATCATATCTCCAGCTGAAAGGAGTAAATCACGTGCTTTACCATTTAGGTATTGTCCAGTACGCATCATACCTGAGTAAAGTGAGTATTTTCCATCATCCATCTTAATTCTTCCATGTTCATCATTAGAGTGGAAAATTTTAATTGTTTTAATTCTTGAGTTAGCATCTTTTTCAGCTTTTCTTAAAAGATTAAATGCTTGGTCATGTTTAACACTTAATGGTTGTAATTCGTTTGTAACTCTAGTTTTAAGTTCGTTAATTCCTTTGGTTTTTTCAGTTTCATCTTTTAGACCTTTAACTTCTTTAAGTTTTAGAGCTAGTTCTTTTAGTTTAGCATCATATGCTTTGGAAGATTCGCTATATTGATCTTTAGCAACAGCTAAAATAGCATTTGCTGTAGCTGTTTTTTCAGCTTTTAATTTTTCTAATTGTGCTTGAACATCTTTAAGCTGTTCAGCACTTCCTTTGCTATCGTTAAGTTGAGCTTCTAATTCAGCAATTCTGCTATCTAAGCTACTTTTTTCACCTTTTAATTTATCTAATTGAGCTTTAATTTGATCTTTTTCAGGATCATTACATGATACAACTGCTAATGGTAAGGTAATTGCAGCTGTGCCAAGAGGCATCAATTTTAAAAATCATTTAGTTCTATTTTTCATATATGTTCTCCATAATTTTGCGTATTTAATTGAATACTACTTTGATTTTATAATAACCGGATAAAGGTAAAAATAAATAGATAATAAATGTGGAAATATATTTGTTTTTTTCACATTTGTGAGAATTTCCACATCCTTTGCACAAAAAAGACATAAAAAAAGCTAGTATTACTAGCTTATTATTATTCAGATAAAGTTAATGTTAAATCAAAATAACTAGCAGGAGCAGCATTATCTGGTGCGCAAATAAAGTACTTAAATTCATATTTATTATCTTCCTTAAGGAATTCAGAACAATATGTACGCATATTTAACTCGTGTAGTTGTTTAGTTTTAGGATCTAAGAAAGTAACATTAACTTCGCCAAAGGAATTGTGTTTGATTTGAACTGTGGTTTGATTTGTGTAAACCCAAGCTTCAGAATCATAAATATCAATCCGATTGGTTTCGTTATATTTTGGCTCTTTAAAAATCAATTCTACAGCTTGTTCTTCTTCATTTCAGTTACGGTTAACAGGTGCATCAAATTCAATAATTTGAATTGCTTCTTCATTAATCTTTTCTTCACCATTTTCTGTAAAGACAGGCTTAATTATAGACTTAAAATTAATTTTCATAGTGAGCTAATCTTTCTTTAATTACATCAGCACCAAATAGTCAAATAGCTTTAGCTAATTCAGGCCCATGTGAAACACAAGTAGCAGCAAGTCTAATTGGCATGAATAGATTTTTACCTTTAATCCCAAGTTCTTGTTGAGTTTGGTTAATTGCTTCTTGAATGCTTGAAATAGTAAAAATATTATTAGCTAAGTTAGTTTTTAAATATTTGGTAAATGTAGCAACTGTTTTTAAATCAGCTTCGTTAAATTCTTGTTTTTCAAATGAAGGTTGCATGTATAAGTCTAAGTGAGATTTTAGTTCACTTGTAGTAACTGCACTAGATTTAAATGTTTCAACAAAAGTATCTAATCAGTCAGTATCAAAAGCACTAGCATCTAGATTCATAAGTTTAATTAACTTATCATTAGGTTCATTTTTAAGGTATTGTTTTGAGAATCAATCCATCTTAGTAATGTCAAATTTAGAAGGGCTTTTTGATAGTCTAGCTGGGTCAAATTTTTTAATAATTTCAGCTTGAGACATCACTTCACTAGCATCAGCTGCAGTTCATCCAAGTAAAGCTAAGAAGTTGAAAATAGCTTCAGGAATGTAACCTTCATTACGGTAGTCTTCAATAAATTGTTTAGTTTCTAAATCACGTTTTGAAAGTTTTTTACCTTCCATGTTAGTAATAATTGTCATGTGACCAAAAGCTGGTGTATCTCAACCTAAAGCTTGATATAAAGCAAGTTGTTTAGGTGTATTTCCAATATGTTCTTCACCACGTAAGATGTGAGTAATTTCCATATCATGATCATCAACTACTACAGCAAAGTTGTAGGTAGGATATCCATCTGATTTAAAGATAACTCAATCAGCAATTTCATCGGAATTAAAGCTAATTCTATCTCTAACCATATCATCTCAAGCTAATTCAATATTTTTAGGCATAACTAGACGATATGAGAATTCACCAGCAGCATCTCTTTTAGCTTTTTCAGCATCAGAAATTTTTAGTCAGTTTTTGTTATATCTAAAACTTGGGATTCCTTTGGCATCTGATTCAGCTTTTTGAGCTTCTAATTCTTCAGTAGTATCATAAGCTTTATAAGCTAAACCTTTAGCTAATAATTCTTCTAGTACTTGGTTATATCTGTCTAACTTTTCACTTTGACGATATTTTCCATATTTAAGATTTGGATTAAGTGGACTTTCATCAGGTACAATTCCTAACCAAGCAAGGTTATGAAGTTGAGATTCTTCACCACCTTCTACATTTCTCTTAACATCTGTATCTTCTAATCTAAAAACAAAGTCACCATTGTAGTGTTTAGCAAATAAATAACAGAAAAGGGCTGTTCTAGCTCCCCCAATGTGTAAATATCCAGTAGGACTAGGTGCATAACGCGTTCTAACTTTTTTAGTCATATATTCTCCTTTAAAGTAGTTAAATTATAAATTAATTTAGATATGTGTTATTAAATTTCTTAAGGGTTTATTTGCTGGTTTTTAGTAATAAGTAAAGTGCTTATTATGCAAAAGATAATTAACAAAAGTAGACATAGAATGTTGGCTCAGAATAATAGCAAAAAAAGATTATATTTTTAAATAACTTATTAAAATTCAAATTTTTATTTCATATCATTCATATAACAGCAATCACTTTATAATTTTTTCTAAAAATAATTTTGTAATGTGGAAAAAACATTAATTTTCCACATTTGTGAGCTATTTTTTAAAAAAGTTTATGGAAAAAAATATAATAAATTTGTAATTATATTTAAACTATAGGAGTGATATGAGCGATACTAAAAAACAAGAAACTTATATTTTTAAATATTCTCTTATGCTTAGAAGTATGTTTTGAGCAAGCATAGGAATTAGCGCTGCATTTCTTTGCTTTATTCTTATATGAGTAATTATGGAAATCACAGGTACATTTGATAGCGACTCTAAAGCATTATATGTAATGTTTGGAACTATTGGAGCGGTAGTGGCTGCATATTGTTCTTTAATTGCTGCTTATTTTATTATTGGAGCAATTTCAAGAAGAAATATTGATACTAGAAAATTAGTAAATATAATTTTTAAAACTAAAGCTTCAAAAGCAACAATTATGTACAAAAATCTTCTCAGATGTATGTATCTAATTACATATCGTAGAAAAATTATTGAGTGCTTAGACATAAGCTTTGAAGAAGAGAAATAATATGGAAAATATTCAATATAAATTAAGAAAGCCAAGTGATCTAGAAATTTATCAAACTGTATATGCTGTATCTAAAACAAGAAATCTTTCAATTGCTTTATATACTTTTTTCTTTACATTGTATATATTGCTTTTAGTTTTAGGTGAAGTTGCTTTAAAACATAATTCATATGCATATACAGGTTTATATATATTTCAATGCATAATTGACACTATATTTACTATATTATTATTGATACTATATAAGCAACCATTTAGTAATAAGAAAACAACTTTTTTATCTGATACAGCTACATTTACAATGGATGCAGTAATTTATTTATACCTTACTGTTGACAGTTTAATAGTAGAGAAATATATCAACTCTTTTATGAGAAAACAGTTTGGAGGTTCTAAATACTGAATTAGTATTAAATATTACATTTTGCAGCATGCCACTAGCTAGGGAAAATAACTAATTTAACAATAAATAAAACTTACAATATGGAGATTACAATGTGACGTAAAAACTGATTAAAATTCTCAACTTTATGTGTCTATTTAGTTATCTTATTTTCTATTATAGTTGCGTTACCTGTGTATTTTATGGATTTAGCTCCGGCAGAATATGGTGGTCTGCCAAAAGGGATACATAAATCCTATGGAACTTCAAGTGTTCTATATATCTTTAAAGATTATGGCTTTTGATACATACTTGCTTTATTTATACTGCCAAATAATATTATCTATCTACGTTTAAATAAAAATAGTTGATTTACATGCCTTCTTCCATTTTTTGCTGAAACTATCAACATAGAATATTCATTTACTTATAAAATGAAATTTATTTCATTTCTATTTGTGTATGGTTTTATGGCAATTATATTAATCACAGGAACTGTTTTGCAATTTGTATTTATCTTTATGCCAGGATATCCAGTAAATTCTTTAACTATTATGGCACTGGTTGCAAGTATATTTATGGCTCTTACTATTTTCTTATTCATCTGTATTCTAATGTTTGATGGTTATCAAAAAATAGCTTTAGCTAAAAGAAACAATAATGTAGCTGCATAAGCAAGATATAAATTATGAAATTATAAAATTTCAATTTAAATAAAACATAGCCACATTTTTAAAATCTAAAGATGTGACTTTTGTTTTTGATCTTAATAACTTATGCTTAATTAAACAAAATATAATAAAAGCATATTTAACTTATATAAATAAAATTTTTACTTAACGCTTTATCAGTTATTGAATTTTCAAAGCAATAAAATAGACCTTAAACATTATTCTAAAATTATCTAATTATGAAGGCTGTGCACTAAGCACAAGCGCATACTTGCTTATTAATAGAAAAAAGAACATTTTTTAATTATCACATATAAAAAAAGTTCTATAATAATACTGCATCGTTAGCTCAGTCGGTAGAGCAGCTGGCTCTTAACCAGCGGGTCGCAGGTTCGAACCCTGTACGATGTACCATTTCATCTTTGATGACTAATTCTGGCCTAGTTATGCTTAACTAGGCTTTTTAATTAAAATTTTAGTGCTATAGGTGCTAAAAAGTAGTAGAATAAAAAGGATATTAGCTGTTGCTAATAATCTTTTTTATTTATTTTTTAAGGAAGGGAGGAAAAAATGAAAAATATCTTTTCTAAGAAAAAAGAAAAATCAAATGATAGCGAATTTAACCAAGAAATGCGCAATCTAGTTGAAGGATATGATCAAAGTGGCGCAGCACATATTCAAAAACGTAACACTTTATATAAAAGAACTAGAATGTCTAACTTTGGACTTAAATTAAATCGCTTTTACTCACAAATGCCAATGTGAAAAATAGTTACAATTACTATAGTAACAGCTATTTTCTTTGGAATTATCAGTGTTTTCTTTGTTAAGAACGTAGGTATTTATAACTTTGGTTTAGCTGCTTTTGGACAATCTGCTGCTAAAATTATCGTTGTTAACTTAAAAGAAACTCAAGTTACTGAGACAGTTAGAAACCTTATTGACCAATTTATTTTCTGGGTTGCTTACATTATCTTAAGTATTCCTATATTTGTATTTGGATATAAAAAAGTTGGTAAGTTATTTACAAACATTACAATTTTATTCCTAGCAGTATCATCATTAGTATCATTCTCAATAGGATTGATTCCAGGAGCTAATGCTGTTTATATCATTGGGGATTATTCAAATGTTAACGTTAAAAACTTCTTATCAGACTATAAGAAATCATTAAGTAGCATTATTCCTATGCAATGAACAGGAGCTGATGCAGGTAACACAATTGCCTTAATGCTTTACTCAATCGTATATGGATACATGCTTGCTTACATTTTTGCAATTATCCAAATTATTGGTGGTACTGCTGGAGTTACTGGTGTTATTGGAGAATGATATGCTAATGCAAAACAAAAATCATTCGGTGCTATCTCAGGATACATGAACATTATTATTGTCTTTATAGCTGTTGCTATTGGTTCATGATTACCAGGTTCATTATTATTACAAGATGCTAAAACAAATATGACTGAAGCTCAAAAAGTGTGAGCTACAAGTTTAGCAACTATTCAATCTAATGCAGAAATAACAACTGCAGAAGGACTTAAAACATCTGTATCTGAAGCTGCAAAAAACATTAATGGAATTAACTTAACAAACTTTAATGAATTTAAGAATATAGATTGAAAAGCTGCATTCAATAATAAAGCTGACCTTGTAAATTACTTATCTTTAAGTAAGGATTTTGCAGCTGCAAATGAATTATTTAACAAAGCTTGATCATTTGAATTATACTTATCACCAAACTTTGTTGCTACAATTTTAGTTAATGTAGTTTACATTATGATGCTTGATAAGCTATATCCTAAATTTAAACTTGTTCGTGTTCAAATCTTTACAAAGAATGCTGACTTGATCAGAGATATTATTAACAATGATAATAAAATTGTTACAGGTATGACTATATTCCCAGCAAAAGGTGGATATAAAGGTGAAGACCTTCAAGTTATTACATCTATTGCACTATTTAGACACGTGCTTCGTATTATTAAAGA
Source organism: Mycoplasma milvi (assembly GCF_048284715.1). Classification (NCBI taxonomy): domain Bacteria; kingdom Bacillati; phylum Mycoplasmatota; class Mollicutes; order Mycoplasmatales; family Mycoplasmataceae; genus Mycoplasma; species Mycoplasma milvi. The sequence goes on from NZ_JBLWAH010000003.1 coordinate 86,148, forward strand.
CGTACGTAAATGTGACGAAAATGCCTTTATTTCAGTTTCAGAAATCAAGAGCATTGATGGAAATATCTACTTACCTGAAGATAAATTCTAAAATTATAATAATAGAGCTACCTAATGGCAGCTCTTTTTATTTAATTTTATTTTCTAGTAATGTATATATTTGATTGAGAGAATTTTCATCTAGATGCCCAAGATGAAATGGGATGAGTAGAATTGAGATTTCGATTTCTTTACTTAGGCAAAACCAAGTAGTTTTCTTTTCTTTGTAAACAATTTTTTCTTCATGTACTTGATTATCAAAAGAAGGATAAATTAAGACCCCTTTCTTTAATTTTAAAGCTTGACAGTATGCTAATAACTGATAAAGATTCGCATTATGAATTTTATATTGTCCATTATTATATGCTTTGGGAATGATATGCTTAATTTCAATTGCACAGGTTGGCTTGTTTTTATGTGAAATTAATAAATCTGGCTTAAAATCAAAAGTATTAGTTAGATAACTAGTGCTTGAAACTTTAGTTAAGATATTATTGACCACAGGTTGATAATGAACATTGTCTCTACTATTAGCTAAGTGATTTTCAATAAGACTATAGATAAAAATTTCAAATAAAGTAGTCTCAGGTATATAGAACTCTAATCGTCCATTTAATTTAACACTACTAAAAATAGTTGTATAAAACTTATTGATAAATTTTAGCCTGAAATTTAAATCCTCTTGTTTGATAATATCAAAATCATTTTCTTGCAATTCTTGAAATTTATTACTTCCATTTGCTAAATTGAATAGATAAGTTAAATAATCAGCATTATTTTGCAATTTCTTAACTAATTGTAATGAAGCAGTATCTAATACATATGTCTTTTTTACAGCTTTTAAATATTCTTTTATTATGTAATTTAACTTAAAGAAAATATTAGTTTGTGCTTGAGTTTTATCGCTATCAGAATGAAGTATTTGACAAAAAATCAAGAATAATCAACTATCAAAATCACTGCGGAAATTAGCATTTTGATTTCCTTTTTGATTACCACGGTGATCAGTTATACAATAAATATTATGGTATCAATTTAATTCATTATCTTTATTATGCAGAAAATGTTCAACACCTAATAAGCGTAATTTCTGATTTTTATCAAAGAATCATTTTTGTGAAGCAATATTAGCATTAGTAATAATTTTATAATTTGATGAGCTAAAGAAAATAAAATCTCAATTAATATCTTTTTGTTCTTTCATGATTTAATTATATCCAAATTTAATGCATAAAAAAATCATGCATGGCATGATATATGGTGCCCCTTATGAGAATCGAACTCATGATGGTTGGTTACGAGTCAACTGTTTTACCACTAGAACTAAAAGGGCATGGTGGAGATAAGGGGAATCGAACCCCTGTCCACATTATAAAGGACTTACTACGTCTACAGTTTAGTTTGCTTTTAATAACACCATAAGCCTAAAGCAAACTAAAAGGTTTTATGATGTGTGACAAATTTCATGCAAGCTTGTCAGCCCTTGCACTATCCTCTAACCGACTTATAAAACCAAGGAACTTCTTATAAGCCACTAGCTCGCGAATATTAAGCGAAAGCTAGGTTTGTGTTGTTGTAAGCAAAAACCATTGGGTTGATGCTTGATTCTTTTTTAGCGTTTCCGTTTAAAAAAGTCTAGAAGTATTATAGTCTACCAAACTACTGCAATAATAAGGCTCCATAACATGTCGAAACCATTATATCCCCATAAAGAAAATTGTATTAAAATAATAAAGTTTTAGCAATTTTTTTATTGACTTCTTCTTTAATAATTTTAGCACGCTTATCATATTTCTTAAGCCCACGTGCAAGGGCTATTTCTACTTTAAGACGTGACTTTTCATTGAAATAAATTTTAAGTGGAATGATAGTTAAACGTAATGTGTCTTCTTTAAAACCAATTTTACGTATTTCGTTTTTATGTAAAAGCAATTTACGATCTCTGGTTTCATCACATTTAACTTGCATATATTGCTTAAAATAAGCCTCTTTAAGGTATATTTCACCTTTATAGATTGAACAAAAGGCATTAGTTATATCAACACTGGAAGCACGTGCTGATTTAACCTCTCAGCCCATTAACTCAATTCCAGCTTCAAATTTTTCAATGATTTCATAATCATGAAAAGCTTTTTTATTATTTGCTACTATTTTCATATACCTATTTTACCTTAATATTGGTACTAAAGTCAAATAAAAACAGCTATTTATATAGCTGCTTGAATTATTTATTCTTATTAAATGATTGAGTAATTAAATCAAAGGCATAAGTTGGGTTAGTCTTCTTAGTATAATGAAGTTCACTTTTTCCAGAATGATTATGTCCAATGTTTGTCACATCTCTACAGATATGTTCTGGGTCATTGATTTCATTAATTTTCATATGTAGTCCAATAGTAATAAGAGATTTTTTCAAAACAATTGATAAAAATGTTTTATTATGAAGTCTATATGCAATATATTTCTTAGTTATGTTAAAAGTTACTCCTGGATCTAAACTCATCACATAGTCATGAATGGTTTGATAAATTTCCCGAGTTCAAGAACTTGTAATGAAATGGTCGATATTAGAATAATACCCTTTTCTTCTTCCTATAAAATCTTTATCCACTTGTGGAAAGATTCAAATTTTTGTAGCTTCATTAGCTAAAAATATGGAACGCTTGTTAATTTCAGCTTCATTTCATTCCATAAGATCATTTTTAATAAAATATTGATTTAGTTTATAAGGAGTAAGTTTAATTCCTCCATCTTGCATTAGCTTGGTCAAGAAATCATTATTGCTCATTTCTGAGTTGTAGTTAGTTAATGTTAAGTTACCTATTTTGTGTACATTCATTTCTTGAACAATGTCAAAATCTGGTCCTAGCATTTGTTGCCACTCATCATTTAAAGTTCCTTGAGGCATAATATGTTCAATTGTTGCAGAATCAATGTTGATGAGGTTTTTGTTATTAAATTCTTCAAGTGATTTCATTATATACTTAATCTGTTTAGATCTATAAGCATTAAATGTCGCAAAACATTGCATAAATTCTTCATCATTTGGGAATCTGTCTTTATTTTTAAGAGAGAAGAAAAACTCATTAATTGACTTAGAAAAATCATTTAAGTCAATGCGACCAAACAACTGAGCAAAAATTTTGTTTAAGCTACTACTTTGTAAGGCACACACTTGTCTTCTCAAAATATAACTAATAGATAATTGCAATGCTAAAGATACATCTTCGTGATTGATTTGACCTTCTTCATATAAAATTATTAACTTCATAACAAATGGATAAATAACATTATTTTGTAAGTTTTTAATGTTAATTAAAAGATTTTCGATTTCTTTATCATTTTTATAGTTTGCATTAATAATTTGATGATAGACTACTGCTTTATCATAAAGATCCTTACATACTTCAATATTTTTGTCACTAACATTTAAATTGTAAAAATAAGTTTTAAATTCATCATACAGTCTGTTTTTGCTTGGCATATTATTGTTTTGCATGATTAAATAGTCGCGAATAAAATTATCAGCAATAGTATTGTTAAAGACATTATCTATTGTGAACAATTTTTCTAATTTCATTCAGTATTGATTATAAATATTATCTTGATATTTATAATCAATGTTCATAAGCAAGAAGTTTCTAATTAAATCTGATGCTGTTAGACTCTTACCTGTAGAATTAAGTGATTCAAAAATTGCTTGTGCATCACCATGATCTTTATCAAGGACAATTTGAACAGCTCATAATTTGTTTATGGTTTTGCGTAATTCATCATAAGGTATATTTGACAGTGGAATTTGCTCTTTGAAAAATTTATAAGCATCTATAACTAAGGATTTTTTATTCATGTTAGCTGTATTTGTGATTAAAGAAATTAAATCTTCTTGATCTTTTTTCTTTGATTCAATCCGGTTATAAGTATTTCCTAGGAAGACAGTAGTTAAATATGTTCGTTGAATTTCTTCAGCACGATCACTTTGGTTGTTTTCATTATAACAGTCACGTAGAGCAATAAGTAAAAGAATTAATGTTGTTATTCTTTGCTGCCCATCGATAATCACAAATTTATTGATTTCATTTGGCGATGGAGTTTCAGCTACAGCAACCATTGCACCTATGAAATAGTCCTCTTTGTTTAATTTATATGTTTTTACAATATCAAATCATAGCTTAGAAATCTGATTGTATTCTCAGCTATAAGGTCTTTGATAAATTGGAATGATATATTTAGCTTGAGCTGCTAATATATCTAAAATATTACTTTTATCTGCTTTCATAATTATTACCTTTTTCAATTATATATTTATCTATCCGATTGCAAACTAAAATACTATTTCACAGAGTACTATTGAAAAATTATTTTTTAATGCATATTTATGGGCTTAAAAATTTCCAATAAAAAATTATTTCCTTTTTTATTTAAAAATGTATAATACTGCCCTTTTTTGCAAAATACTATATAATTATATTAAATATATTTAGTATATAAATTTTGAAGAAAATTAGGAGAAAAATGGACAAATCATACAATCATAAACTTGTTGAAGCTGGCACCGATAATAAATGGCAAGCTAAAAAATATTTCCAAACTCATGATGAGGCTAAAAGACCTTTTACAATCTTATTACCACCTCCTAATGTTACAGGTAAATTACACTTAGGTCATGCTTTAGATGTATATATTCCTGACACCATTATTCGATATAAGAAACTAAATGGTTTTGATGTACTTTGACTTCCAGGTATGGACCATGCTGGAATTGCAACTCAATCAAAAGTAGAAGATGAAATTTATAAAAAAGAAGGACTAAATCGTCATGATTTAGGACGTGAAGAATTTATTAGACGTGTTTGAGAATGAAAACACGAATATGCAAATTTATTCAGAAAACAATGATCAACAATTGGACTAGCTTTAGATTATTCTAATGAACGTTTCACTTTAGATGAAAAAGCCAATGAGGCAGTCTCAAAAGTATTTGTTGACTTATACAATAAAGGTTTTATTTACAAGGGAGTAAAAGCAATTAACTGAGACGTTAAATTGCAAACAGCTCTTTCTAATATTGAAGTAAATAATGAACCTACTGAGCAAAAAATGTATTACATTAAATATCCAATTGAAAACTCGAATGAATATTTAGTTATTGCTACAGTTAGAACCGAAACTTTACTTAGTGATGTGGCTGTAGTTTACAATCCAGAAGATACTCGTTACCAACATTTAGCAGGTAAATACGTAATTCACCCAGTTACTGGAAAACGCCTACCAATTATTGCAGATAACTATGTAGAAATTGGCTTTGGATCAGGATTGATGAAACTTAGTGCTCATGCTGAAGCTGATATTGAAATTATGCAAAAACTTGGTTTTGAAATTTTAGAAACCATTGATAAAGCTGGAAAAATTAATTACCCTGAAAATGCACTCTTCCATGGAATGGAACGTTTTGCAGCTCGTGAAGCTATTGGTCAATATTTAGCCAAAAACAACTTACTTGAAAAGGTTGAAACTACTATTTCAAATGTGGGAATTTCAGATAGATCTAAGACACCTGTAGAAATCTTAGTATTACCTCAATGATTCGTTAAAATGGATCACTTTAGAGATTTAATCTTAAATGATTTAGATTCAGGTAAGGGAGTTGAATTCTTCCCTAAACGTTTTGAAAACACCATGAGACAATGAATGGAAAATGTTTATGACTGAACTATTTCAAGACAATTATGATGAGGACACAGAATTCCGGCTTGATATGATGCAGCTGGTAACATGAAAGTGCAAGTAGCTTGCCCTGGAGAAGGTTGAGTACAAGATCCTGACGTACTTGATACATGATTTTCTTCTGGATTAGCACCATTTGTCTTTTTAGGATGACCTCAAGATGATAAATTGGCTAAAAGATACTATCCAACTTCTTTATTAGTTACTGGATATGACATTATCTTTTTCTGAGTTGCTAGAATGTACTTCTTTGGGCTTGAATTTATGGGACAAAAACCATTTGATGAATTATTACTCCACGGATTAATTCGCGATGCTCAAGGTAGAAAGATGTCAAAATCATTGAACAATGGTGTTGACCCAATGAATATGGTTGATAAATATGGATCAGATGCATTAAGATGATTCTTAATTACCAACACAACTCCTGGACTAGATATCAAGTTTAGTGATGAAAAAGTGGAAGCAGCTTGAAGAGTTAATAATAAACTTTGAAATATTGCTAAATATATCTCTGATTTACCAGAAAATGACTGCCATCAAACTGATGCAGATAAGTGAATAATGGAAAAATTAGCTTATTTAGAAGCTAAAATCAATACTCACATTAAAAGTTATGATTTTGCTGTGCTTGGAACTGAAATCTATCGTTATTTATTTAATGACTTATCAGGTTGATATGTTGAATTTTTAAAGACAGCATACTCAAAACAAAGTGCAATGGAAGTCCTTAGAAAGACCTTAATTGTGCTTCATCCATTTTTACCATTTATTACAGATAGACTATACAGCGAAATCTTTAAGGCTGAATTACTAGAACAAAGCTGACCTAGCTTTGAAATTGAAGCTCAAGCTTCTTATATCAACGATGTTATTGCAGTAGTTACTGAAATTAGAAAATATCGTGAAGACAACAACATATCTAAAAAAGAAATTATTTTATATAACCTAGTTACTGAATTAAATTCAAATGCAATCGCTATGATTAACAAGATGGCCTATGCACAAGTGCAAGCTAACCATGATTATATGATTGCACTTGAAAACAACACTTTATACATTAAACAATCTGACGAAACTAAAGCAAGAAATAAAGAAATGCTATTAGAAAAGATTGCTTTTGTTAAAAGCGAAATTGCCCGTGCTAAAGGCATTTTAAGCAATGAAAAATTCGTTGCTAAAGCACCTAGAGATAAAGTTGAAGCTGAAGAAAACAAACTAAAGAAATATAGTGAAGAACTAGAAAAATATGAAGAGGAGCTAAGATGCAAATATTAAGCGGAAAAGAATTAGCCAAAAGCGAATTAGCAAAATTAAAACAAGAATTAATCGACTTAGAATTACCAAGAGCCTTAACAATGGCAATTATTCAAGTTGGTGATAATGAAGCTTCAAATAAATACATTAAACATAAATTAAAGGTTGCTGAAGACTTAGGAATTGAAGCAACTTTATACAAATTCCCTGAAGACATTAGTCAAGATCGTCTATTAAAGAAAATGGATCGTATTAATGAAAAACACGATGGAATCATTGTGCAATTACCATTACCAAAACACCTACCTACACAAGTTATTTTAGATGCTGTTCCATATGATAAAGATATTGATGGATTAACAAGCAAGAATGAATTCAGATTATATAATGATCAACCTGAAAAACACTTTGTGCCAGCCACAGCCCGTGGTGTACTTGAATTAATGGAATACTACAAAATCGATGTGGAAGATAAAAAAGTTTGCGTTGTAGGGCGTTCACATGTTGTGGGGAAACCTCTAGCACATATTATTAAACGTATGGGAGCTACTGTGGCTACATATAACGAAGAAACTGGAATTAAAGGAATTGAATCTGGTGATATTGTTATTGTAGCAATCGGAGTAGCTAAATACATTAAGGCTAAAAACTTAAAAGAAGGTGCTATTGTAATTGATGTCGGTACAAACTTAGATGATAAATTAACTAGCGATCTTTGTGGTGATGTTGACTTTGAAGACGTTAAAGATAAAGTGGCAGCAATTACTCCGGTTCCCGGTGGAGTTGGACCAATGACAGTTGTTTCATTGATGAAAAACTTAGTTGATATTATTAGATAGAAAGTGCAATTGCACTTTTTTATTTTGCAAATAAAAAATCCCTATTGACTAGGGATAAAGGGATTTATAATGCTAATTAGTTAGCTTAATTTCTTTTAAAGCTTGGTAACGACACGATAAAATTAAATAAATTTTTAAATTCCGATTTAAGCTATTAATTGAACTATCCTCGCTTGCATATAAAATAATAAGCAAGCTAATTAATCTAGCTAAAAAATACACATCTATTAGGATTAGGGCCAGTCATATTAAGGCAGCTGCAATACGCTGTGAAAGGCTTGAAAATGTTTGTCCAAAGCATGCCCATAAGAATGCAACAAGAAATGCTGCTAATAAAAATGAATTTAGCACAATAAAGGTGATAGTTCAAGTCTTGTTTTTAGTATTTTTAAATGATGTTATGAGTTCACTAGCCTTAGCATTTAAGTTAGTGTTTTGTTCTTTCATAATTCTCCTTATATTCTTATTATATAGAATATTTCCATACATTGTGAAATTAAATCTTCTTGCATTAAATTTTAGTAGCAAAATGAAAAAACTCAGAGGGTTACTCTGAATTTTTAAATATTATAAATCGATATTTTTAACGTATTTAGCATTGGTTTGAATGAATTCACGTCTTGGTTCAACACGCTCACCCATTAAGGTTTCAAATACTTGATCAGCTTTATAAGCATCTTCAATTTGTACTTGAAGCATCTTTCTGTTTTCAGGATCCATAGTTGTTTCTCACAATTGTTCAGGATCCATTTCCCCAAGCCCTTTGTAACGTTGAATAGTAATCTTAGTGTTTGGATTTAAATCAGCTAAAATCGCATCTTTTTGTGCATCATTGAAAGCATATGCAACAAACTTGTTTTGTTGAATTTTATATAGAGGTGGTTGAGCAATATAGATGAAACCATGTTCAATTAATGGTTTAAAGTATCTATAAAAGAATGTTAAAAGTAGAGTTCTAATGTGAGCACCATCAACGTCAGCGTCCGTCATAATAACAATCTTGTGATATCTAAGTTTATTAATGTTAAAGTTATCTCCAAGTCCTGTTCCAAGTGCTGTAATTAAAGAAAGAATTTCTTCATTAGCAAGCACTTTTTCTTGACGAGATTTTTCCACATTAATAATTTTCCCTCTTAAAGGTAAGATAGCTTGAGTTTTTCTATCTCTACCCATTTTAGCACTACCACCAGCTGAGTTCCCTTCGACTATGTATAGTTCAGAAATTTCAGCATTTTTAGAACTACAATCTGAAAGTTTACCTGGAAGGCCACCACTTTCAAAGACATTTTTACGTCTAGCGTTTTCTCTTGCTGCATTTGATGCTAAACGCCCTTTTCTAGCTGTTGTAGCGATTTCGATAATCTTCTTAGCTAGTTCAGGGTTTTCATTTAAGAAACGTTCTAAAATAGGACTAAATACCTTGTTTACAGCTTGTCTTGCATCCTTAGATCCTAGTTTACCTTTAGTTTGTCCTTCAAATTCAGGATCTGGGTGCTTAATTGAGATAACTGCAGTTACACCTTCAAGTAAGTCATCACGAGTGAATTTTTCAGCATCAGTCTTAATAATTCCATGTTCGATTGCATAGTTATTAATTAGTCTCATTAATGAATCATAGAATCCTGATACGTGACTTCCACCTTCATGAGTTGAAATGTTGTTAGTATATGAAATAACATTCCCACGGTATAAGTCTGCTAGATATTGCATAGCAACTTCCACACCGATAACAACATCTTCATCTTTATTGTTTTTAGCTGTGTATTCACCTTCAGCATAAATTACTGGTGTAACAGGTTTATATCCTTCATTTAACTCGTTTACATAGTCAATAATACCATTGTCATATTGGTATTCAACTTGAGTATTGTCACGTAAGTCAGTAACTGAAACATAAAGCCCTTTATTTAAGTGAGCAATTTGTTTAGCATGGTCAATGATTAGCTCCTTATCAAAAGGAAGTTGTTCCATAACTAAGTAATCAGGGTGGAATTGAATTTTTGTTCCTGTTTCGCCAGGATTACATGTACCAATTACATGAGTTGATTGAATAGTTTTTCCACCATTAGCAAACTCTGCAAAATAGATGTTTCCATTTCTCTTAACTCAAGCTTTAAATGAATCACTTAAGGCATTAACTACAGAAGCTCCAACCCCGTGTAATCCACCTGATACTTTATAAGCATTAGATTCAAATTTTCCACCTGCATTTAGCTTAGTTAAAACAACTTCTAGTGCTGAAATCTTAAATCTTTCATGTGTGTCCACTGGGATTCCACGTCCATTATCTTCAACAATAATTGAGTTATCAGAATTAATGGTAATATCAATTCTGCTTGCAAATCCAGCCATACATTCATCCACAGAGTTATCAACGATTTCCCAAACTAAGTGGTGTAGTCCAGATTTAGAAGTAGATCCAATATACATACCTGGTCTTTTTCTAACGTGTTCAAGTCCTTCTAGAAATTGAATATTACTTGCATTATAGTTATTTTGTTCTTTATTTTGTTCGGCCATTTCAGCTCCAATTCTAATAAATATTTATATTTATTAGAATTATACCTAATTTTTTGCTTTTTCCAAATTGCACCAGTTTGACAACAAAAACAAATAAGCCTATGGGGTAGATAAAAAAATAGCAAAATTGCTATCTTTTAATCAACATGAAAAACATTATTAATATCTTCTTTTCAAAATCCTTTTTTCTCAGCTTGTGCTTGTTTTTGAACTTCGATTATATAATTGTAATATTCTTTTTCTAATGGTGTCTTAGTATAGAAAATGCTTTTCTTATTAGCGTTGTCAATATATCAAACACGTGCCATACCATCGGCAACTTGTCTTACACCAAATTCAGTTGCAAAGTCTTCTTTTGAATTTGAAAATAAGAATGTAACTCATCTACCATAAACATCAGCGCCAGTCTTATGGATATAAAAGACTCAGTTTTCTTCATCTAAAATGTTCATAAGATTTTGTTTAGCAGCTTGGGCATATTTATCTTCAAGTTTAGCTAACTTAGCATCTTTTTCAGGTTTACCTTTAAATGTTTCAGGAGTATCAATTCCTCTAAAACGTAGGCCTAAAATTCTACCGATATTTTCTTTATGATTTGCTTCTTTTACATGAAGTGGTTGCTCAGCTTTACTAGTATCTTTACCACTATCTGGCTGTCCTAAAAAGATATTATAAATAGTATCTCCATCCGCAACATGATTATCCATTAAGACTACATAATTTTGAGGTAAATGATCTCTCATAAATCATTTGTATCTTAGCAATGCTTGATTGTAAAGATTATTAAAACTTCTAGCATCATTATTAGCAACAAAGTCAAACCTGCTATTAGCAAAATCATTATTTAACTCTTGCATAAAAGCTTTATATTTGGCTTTGCTATCAGCTAGTCTTAAGTCGTTTTGAAAAATAAAATTTGATTTTTCAATCATTTTATCTAAAGAACGATTAAAATGCATTCAAGCTTCTACTAGGTTATGATCTAGTATGTTTTCACTTGAAAACACCTTACTCATAGCCTTAAAGTTATTTTCTTGTTGTGCTATAAATGCTCTAGCTTCCTGCTTGTTTGCAACACTTTGTTGTCCTAAAGCATCTATTTTATTTACTTGAGTATTGAGATAGTTAAGTAGTGGTTGATATTTAACAACTTCCTTTTGATTTAATAAGTTTTCCCTTGCATATTTAATTGCTTTGGAACTTAATTCTTTAAGTTCGCTATCAGGTTGTTGATTTTCATTTGCATTAGTGTGATTACATTGGGTGGCAACAGTTGGAATAAGTGAGCTTAATATAACTGTTGGCAAAAGTAGTTTTTTATATTTTTTCATATTTTAATTCTATTATTTTTCTAAATAAGCAAAAGAAAAAGGCCTAAGCCTTATCTTGTGACCCAAATTCAAGAATTTTTTCTTTAATCACTTTACACATAGCTTCATATCCAGGCTTGTAAAGTTTTCTAGGATCATAATTTTTACCTTCTAGATCTTTATTTGAAATGATAAATTCTCTGATTGCTTGATGATTTGCAAGTTGAAGTTCAGTATTGACATTGATTTTAGTTACACCAAGAGAGATAGCTTTTTGAATTTGATCTTTCGGAATTCCACTTCCGCCGTGAAGCACAATTCCCATTCCTGTTTCAGTAGCTAGTTCAGCTAGTACATCAAAATTAAGCCCAGCTCAATCTTTTGGATAGATTCCATGAATGTTTCCAATTCCAGCAGCCAATACAGTAATTCCTTGTCTGCTCAATGAAACAGCTTGATTTATATCAGCAATTTCTCCAGCTCCAATTACTCCATCTTCTTCACCACCAATTGAGCCAACTTCAGCTTCAACTGACATATTACGACTTGCAGCAAGGAAAACAAGTTCTTGAGTGAGTTCTTTGTTTTCTTCAAATGGTAAATGTGATCCATCAAACATAATTGATGTAAAGGCTTCCGATTTAATTGCTTCTACACAAGCATCAAATGAACCATGATCTAAGTGAAGAGCAACTGGAATTGAGATTTTAAAATCTTTAATCATTCCAAGTACCATACCTGAGACAGTTTCAAAACCACCCATGTATTTTAAAGCACCTTCAGAAACACCTAAAATGACAGGTGATTTCATTTCTTCACAAGTTAATAAAATTGCTTTAGTTCACTCTAAATTATTAATGTTAAAGTGAGGAATAGCATACTTACCTTTTCTTGCTTTTTTAAGCATATCTTTTGCATTTACTAAAGCCATAACTACCTACTAAAATCCAGTGTTTTTACCTTGTCATTTATCATTAACTGTTCTTTGGAATCTTTTATCAACAGTTAATAAACGATGTAATTCACCCATTTTTGTTTCTCTTACTTTTTCGTAAGGTTTTTCTTCAGTAACAAAACGTTCTTCTCAGTCTGATTTTAATTCGTTTTCTACAGCATCAAAGATTTCATAAAATGTAAATTCTGCTGTAGGGTTTGAATTCACTTTATTGATTGCAATTTCTAGCATTGTTCTTTTTGACATATTTTCCCCTTAAAGTATTTCTATTATACTTGATTATTTTAATATTACATTGATTTAGGAGCTGAAACCCCAATAAGTTTAAGCCCTAATTCTAAAACAATTTGTACAGCTTGAACTAAGTAAGCATAGGTACTTTGATCTTGATGGTTAATTAGCTTAGTTTCTGCATAAAAACTATTGAATAGTTTAGCTAAGTTAATTAAGTATTGAGTCATTAAGTTAACTTTTGTAGTTGATATAATTGTTTTGATTAATTCATCAAAGTTGTCTAACTCAACAATTACTTTTTTAGCTTTGTCAGTGAATTGGATGTTTTCATTAATACCTTCTTGGTTTAATCTTTCTAGTAATGAAATCGCTCTAGAATGTGCGTATTGAACGATAAAAACTGGATTTTTAGAATCTTGTGAGTTAGCGAAATCGATATCAAAGTCAAACTTATTATTGATTTCTCTAGTTAACATCATGAATCTAATTGCATCAGTAGAAGAAACATCCATTAGGTCAGCTAATGTAACACTAGTTCCGGCACGCTTAGACATTTTAAATTCTTGGCCATCTTTAATTAATCTAACTAGTTGAATTGTTAGAATGTTTAAGTTTTCAGGATTAAATCCTAAATATTGCATTGCTATTTTCATTCTTTGAATGTAACCTGAGTGGTCGGCACCAAAGATATTAATTAAGTTGTTACATTTATTAAACTTAATTTGGTGATAAGCAATATCTGGTAAGAAATATGTATAGTCACCATTTGACTTAACAAGAACACGATCTTTATCATCACCTAAGGCTTCGGTTTTTAAAAATAGTGCACCATCTTGTTGATATGTAGCATTTTTTTCTTTTAAATCTGCTAACGTTTGTTCAATAGCACCTGAGTTCTTAATTGCTTTTTCGCTTGAGAAAGTATTAAAGCTGACATTGAAGTGTGCTAAATCATCTTTAATCTTATCTAACATGATTTTTGTAGCAATTGTTGCTAATTGCTCACGTTTTTGATCATTTAGTTCAATGAAGAAATCTCCATATTGTTCTTTAATTTGTTGTGCACCTCAAATGATATCGCTTCCTCTGTAGCATTCTTCAGGCATTGGGTGTGAAATATTAAATAATTCACAGTATCTAACTCAAATAGAGTTAGTTAACACACTAATTTGATTTCCAGCATCATTAACATAATATTCTGCTTCTACATCATATCCTGCATGTTTTAATACTCTAACTAATGAATCACCAAAAGCAGCTCCTCTAGCATGTCCGACGTGTAAAAAACCAGTTGGATTAGCTGAGACAAATTCAACATTTAATTTATCTCCTTCAATATAGTTTCCTCCAAAGTTGTCTTTAGCTGTAATTACTTGTTGGATAGTTTGGACAAAAGCACTATTAGCTAGCACTATGTTTAAAAACCCAGGACGTGCTACATCAATTTGACTAAATAAACTATGTTGAGCAAGAATTTGAGCGATTTTTTCAGCTACAATAGTTGGATTTTTTTCTATAGCATATTGTTTAACAATAAAAGCTACATTAGTTGAGAAATCATATTGAATTTGATCTGTGTTTAGATTTTCAGGTACATTTGGTTGGACAACATTAAAATTTAAATTTTCAATTTCAAGTTCTTGATTGAAAAAATTTTGGCCTTGTAATTGTTTTAAAGTCTGATTAATAGCAAGCTTTACTTTTTGTTTTAATGACATCATACTCCTTAAATATAGGTAAATTAATAATTTTTTATATTATATAAAATTATTAATTTTGTATAGTTTGAAACATTAAAATTTTTATATCTTATATATAGCTTTTTTCAAGCTTTTAAGGTGTAAATATAATATAATTACATAAATTAATAAGGAGAATAGATGATTAAAGTTTATACCTGTGGTCCAACTGTTTATAATGATGTTCATATTGGAAATTTAAGACCTATTTTAACTATGGATTTAATTCTAAAAGCGCATCGTGCATTAGGCAACCAATTTAATTTTGTGCACAATATCACTGATATTGATGACAAAATTATCAATAAAGCTATTGCAACTAATCAAAGTGAACAAGAAGTAGCAACATTTTATGCCGATAAGTATTTAGAGTTACTACAAAAATTTAATGTTGATACAATTACTCATTTAGAATATGTTACAGCTAATATGGATTTAATTGTTGCTTTTATTCAAAAACTTTTAGATCTTGGGGCTGCATATCAAGATATTGAGGGAAATGTTTGATTTGATGTAATTAAATACCAAAAACACTATGGCGTAGTCTCAAACCAAAAAATTGAAAATATGCTTTCAGAAGAAAATGAATATAGCAATCTGAAAAAATCACCAATTGATTTCGCTTTATGAAAAAAGACTAAAGTTGGGGTTATGTATGATTCACCTTTTAGTAAGGGAAGACCTGGATGACACACTGAATGTGCTGTGCTAATATATAAACATTTTGGGCAAGAAGGGGTTGATATTCATAGTGGAGGTATGGATTTAACTTTTCCTCACCATGAAAATGAAAACATTCAATTTTATGCTTTAACTAATCAACCAATTGCTCAAAACTGGCTTAGAACAGGGCAAATTAATCTCAATGGTATGAAGATGTCTAAATCATTGCAAAATGTTATTCTCCCTAAAGACTTCTTACAAAACTATAGTCCTGATGTATTAAAAACCATTTTCTTACAAAATGGCTTTACCAGTGAAATAAATATTGATAGCAATACGCTTGAATCAGTCAATGCTTTAATTAATAAAATTAAGCGTTTATATTTTGTTGCTTACTTAGATAAAATTAACGTTAAGGACTATGACGTAGAGTTATTTACTGAAGCAATGCAAGCTATTGCTAACTTAAGATTTTCTGATTTCAATAAGTTGATTAATGAAATTATTAAGCAAGCAAATAAAACTAAAGAAGCTAAATACTTTGCTACTGTTATGCAAATCTTTAATGCTTTAGGCTATGAGTTTAATCAAATTGATTTTGCTAAGTATGCTAATATTTACTATCAATGAAAAGAATTACTTGCTCAAAAGAACTATCAGGAAGCTGACCAATTGCGTGAAGTATTGGTGAATAATAATTTAATCTAAGGAAGAAAATGAGAAAAGAATTTAATAAAAAAAATAAGCCTTTTATCAAGGATCACTTTGACAAAAAGATCATGGATAAGCCAGTGAAAGTTGCTAGTGAAACCTTAATTTGAGGAAAAAACTCAGTAATGGATGCTTTAAATAGCAACTTAAATATTTCAAAAATTTATGTTAATGAAAACTTTACTAGTTTCAAAATCGAGAAGCCTTCAATTACAGTAGAATTTGTCCCAAAAGCTGCTTTAGATGAAATGTCTAATAATGCAAATCACCAAGGATATATTGTTGCTGTTAAAAGTATTAATTATTCTGATGTTGAACAACTAATAAAAAGAAAACCAAATATTGTGCTAGCTTTAGATCATATTGTTGATCCACAAAATTTAGGTGCAATTATACGTACAGCTAATGCAGCTGGTATAAAAGATATTTTACTTCCTAAAGATAATGCTGCAGATGTCAATTCAACAGCATTAAAAGTTTCTTCTGGTGGATTTGTGGGCATGAACTTTTATAAAGTTAATTCACTAAGCGCAGTACTTACAAAATTAAAAAATAATTCATATTGAGTATATAGCACTACATTGCAAGAAGGGTCAGTTGACTACAACACGATTGATTATCCCGACTATACTGTATTAGTTATGGGCAATGAAGGCAGTGGAGTAAGTAAAAGTGTACTTGCTGTTACTGACCAATGTATTCATATTAGTCAATATGGTACAGTACAATCATTGAATGTTTCAGTAGCGACTGGAATAGTAGTGTTTGGATATTTAAACTCAAAAAACAGGTAAGAAAAATGCCTGTTTTTTTAAAAAAACAGGCAATATTAAAGAGTATATATATAAATAAAGTGGATACTTTTGAATAAAATACCTGAAACTTTCCTTACAACAAGTCAAATTAAGGAAAATATGAGGTAAGTGTATAAAAATTAAATATATAAATAAGGTAGTAAACAAAATATTAAAAAATGCATTTAATCGACAATACCAATAAATAAAACTTTATAAAATATTTAAAATTGAATATAAGACAAGGGATGAGTATTTGTGCTTATAGATAAGTAATGTCGTTGAGGCAACATTTAATTGCCTCATAATTATTCTATCAAAGATATAAATAAAAAATCACCTAACAAACAATTTCCATATTTTTATGTATTTGCCTATAGTGTAATGCTCTTCTTTCTAAAAATGTGGAAATATGTGATTTATTTTTCTTTTAAATCCAAACAAATAAGTATTTTTTTAAAAAATATAATCTAGTAAAATAAAATTATGACGATAAATTGATTATATATAATTGTGATTTTACTAGCTGCGTTATTATTTTATGCAGCCTTTAAAATGTATGGTTACTTCAACTTTATTAAAGCAGGATTTAATATTGCTTGAGTAAGAACACAAACATTTTGAAAATTAGGACTTGCTAGTGCATACTTTGTGATTATTATTATTTTATTTGCACTATATGCGGGTGGCATTCTAAAAGTAACTATTTGAGATCAAAAAGCTTATGTGCCTCATAACTTTAGTCCAATTGGAGCATTTGCTTTAATTAGCTATTTCGCATTAGTTTTTTACATAGTAATAGTTGTGTTTTCTTTATTTGTTTTATTAAACAAAAAAGAAAGAATCATTATTACTTGAGAGGATGTTTGTGAATTAGATATTGAATCATTTAACTTAAACATTGATAAAACTTATATCAAAAATAGAAATAGTTATACCATGTTTAAAGACTATATAACTAATTCAATGATGTTCAAGAAGCATCCAAAAATATTTGCTTCAAAAGTAATTTACTATGCTTTAATGTTTATATATTCATCACCAGTATATGAAAATGCATTTAAAAAACAAGTTGATCAAAATGAAGAAACAACAGAAGAAAGCGAATTTGATAAATTATTGGTTTCAGAAAGACCAATTGCTGAATTATTTAGTGATAATAAGCAATATATCACGTATGTAATTAAGACTGCATATCAAAAAGTTAACACATTTTACCCTCTTGATGAAATTTCATTTAAGAATGCTGTAATTAAGGCTTTTAAATAGCCTTTTTTTCTTTATATTTATCACTTTTTTATGAATTAATATAGTAAAATAAAGCTATGGGTAAAATAGGTTATAAATCAAAGCAATCTGCCCAAGAAATTCCCTCATTTCAAAGGTTAAAATATTTAGCCTTGCAAGACAATAGTGAGCTTGAAAATGAAGCGAAGTGAATTAGTAATTTTTTTGGTTCAGACTTAGTAGAAATTAAACATTTTAACATCCAAGCTTGTCAAGAATGATGTGATGAGCAATCTTTTATAACCGATAAAAAGCCAATTAAACATGTAGAAGAAGAATTAAACAAAATTGAAGTTGAATACTTGAAATTAACAGATTGTTTCATAGACAAGTTTCCATTTTATCAAACCAATGAAAGAAACAA
The DNA here is from genome assembly GCF_048284715.1 of Mycoplasma milvi. Taxonomy (NCBI): domain Bacteria; kingdom Bacillati; phylum Mycoplasmatota; class Mollicutes; order Mycoplasmatales; family Mycoplasmataceae; genus Mycoplasma; species Mycoplasma milvi. The sequence continues at coordinate 104,587 of NZ_JBLWAH010000003.1, forward strand.
AGTTTTCTATGAATTAATAAATTCTCAACCTAATAGTACTCAAGTAGCCAACCAAAATTTACAAAGCACAAATACTACTCGAGTTAAGGTTAATAAGCTCGAAATCTAATTTTGTGCATTTTTATTTATTTATTGTAGGAGAAAATATGAAAGTTAATATAGCAATTGATGGACCAAGTGGTGCCGGAAAATCAACTATTTCCAAAGAGTTAGCCAAACGTTTAGGATACACATTTATCAACAGTGGAAGTGCATACCGTGCAGTAGCTTACAATGCTAATAAATTAGGAATTGAATCACATGATACAGAAAAAATTATTCAATCCCTTGAACCTGGAATGATTGAACTAAAACCTAATGACGTTACTTTGCTAAAAGGTGTAGATATTTCCCATGATATTAGAGCTGATTATATTTCAAAAATTACACCAACTGTAGCTAAAATTCCTGAAGTAAGAGAATTTGTTGTTGACTTTATCCAACACATGACTCTTAAAAGTAAAGGCTATATTATTGATGGTAGAGACACTACTTTTAAAATTATGCCTCATGCTGAAGTTAAAATTTTCTTATGAGCTAGCGAAGAAGAACGCGCAAGACGTAGACTTGAGCAAAACCAAGCATTAGGTTATAACACTGACTTCCAAGAAGTACTTTATGAAGTTAAATTAAGAGATGCGCAAGATATGAACCGAGCAATTGATCCGCTTCATAAAACAGCAGATGCTATTTATGTCGATTGTACAGAAATGACTTTAGAAGAAGTTTTAGATCACATCCTACAAATTATTAATAATAAAATTAAAACACTACAAGGGGGCAATAATGCGTAATACAGTAGCGATTATAGGGAAACCTAACGTCGGAAAAAGTACATTTTTCAACAAACTCATTGGAAGAAAAGTATCAATCGTGCACGATGAACCAGGAGTTACTCGTGATCGTCTTTATGAAAAGATTCATTGGGCTGGAAAAGAATTAAAAATTATTGACACCGGTGGAATTGAAATTGAAAATAGACCATTCCAAGAACAAATTCAAATCCAAGCTAAAATTGCTATTGAAGAAGCTGATGTAATTATTTTCTTATTTGATGGAACTAGTGAAATCACTAATGACGATTTATTTATCATGAACATTTTACGCAAAAGTCATAAACCAATCATTGCAGTGGCTAATAAACTAGAAGACAACCAACAATTTGATTATAGTTGATATAAATTAGGAGTGGATCACATTTTCCCAGTTTCAGCACTCCATGGTGAAGGAATTGGGGATGTGCTTAATAGATGTATAGAAGACTTAGACTTTAGTGAAGAAGAAAGCGTCGAAACATTTAATCTTGCTATTATTGGTAAACCTAATGCTGGTAAAAGTTCATTGCTAAATAATTTAGCTAAAGAAGAACGTTCAATTGTTTCTCCAATTGCCGGCACAACTAGAGATTCAGTCAAATCATTAGTTGAAATTGATGGACAAGTTTATAATGTGATTGATACAGCTGGAATTACTAAGAAATCTAAATTAGTAGAATCAGTTGATCACTATGCATTAATGAGAGCTATGAATTCACTTGCTGAAGCTGACTTATCTTTAATTGTTATAGATGCCACTCAAGAAGAAGTTTCACACTTTGATTCACGTATCATTGGATATGCTTTAGAAAATGAAAAGCCTATTATTGTTGTTATAAACAAGTGGGACTTAGTTGAAAAAGAAACCAATACAATGGCTCAATATGAAAAGAAACTTAGAAACAAATTTCACTTTGTACCATGAGTTCCTTTTGTTTTCATTTCAGCTAAATACAATCAACGTTTAAATAAATTATATGAAACAATCAATATGGTTAGAACTAACCTTGAAAGAGATATTAAACCATCAATGCTTTCTAACTTAATTATGGAAACACAAATTATTCAACCTGCTGTACCATTTAATGGTGGTAGATTAAATATTTACTTTGCTCGTCAAGAAAGAGCTAAAATTCCAACATTTACATTCTTTGTTAATAATAAGAAGTTTTTACACTTTTCATACCAACGTTATTTAGAAAATCAACTTAGAGCAACTTTTGATTTTAGAGGTTGCCCAATTAAAATGAACTTCAAAAACAAGCAAAATGCAATGGAATAATACTAAAAATTAGACTAAAAAATCTAGGCAACGAGGTCTAGATTTTTTTGCTATTCAAATTGATTTCTATAGAAAGAAGTTTCGCGTGAGATTACAATAAAATTCAAAATTCAACTGACAACTGGGAAAAAGAAAGAGAAAATAAATGAAACTCAAAGCATGGTTTTATTATCTTGCGAAACATATGATGTTAAAGTAGCAGTGGTCACTAGCATAATAATAAATACTACAAAAGTAGCTAAATAAATTGCACCAGAAAAGACTGTGGCTAGTGTTCTTAGTACTCCAAATCCAGTGTCCGTCACATATATAGGAATTGTAAAAGAAGTTGTTATTATTACTAAAATCAGGTGAATAATTGTAACAATTTTGAGCTGCTCTAAATTTTTTATTTTATTCATATCGCCTCCTAGAATTTAGATATTATAGCAACTTTTACTTGTAAATAAGCGATAAAAAATCAGACTAGGCTGATTTAAATTAAAGTGCAATATCTGAAATATTTAGTAATTGAATTGAATTACCATTTACTTTATCTAGTTTAATAATAACTCCATTAATTTGGGTGTTATTATCACTAACCTTAAAACGTTCATGTGCATTGTAGCGCATCTTGTGGTAAACTTCATCAAAATTTGCACCAATCGCACAATTCATTGGACCTGTCATTCCAGCATCGGTAATATAAGCTGTACCTTTAGGTAAAATACGAGCATCATTAGTTTGCACATGGGTATGTGTTCCACAGATTGCATCAATTTTCCCATCTAGGTATAAGGCAAAAACATTTTTCTCACTTGTGGTTTCAGCATGGAAATCAACAAAGTGAAAATCAGTTTTTTGGCCAACTTCAAGTAATTGATCCATAGCATCAAAGAAGTTATTAGCTTGTGATTGTTTTCAAGGTGACATTAATTCATTAAAAGTAATTCCCATAATAGAGGTTACTCTTAAAGTGTTTCCTTTGACTTCAAATACTTTACTTCCTTGCCCAGGATAATCAAAATCAATGTTATAAGGTCTAATAACATTACTGTTATCAATAAAGTTTTCAATATCACTGTTAGCTCAAACATGGTTTCCCATGGTGAAAGCATTAACTCCAGCGCGTGAAAGTCTATCGTAATCGTTTTTATCTAATCCTTTTCTACCAGTTACATTTTCACCTTGTGCAATAGTGAAATCAACTGAAAAATCTTTGATTAGGGTAGGTAGAAATTTTTCTACAGTTTTCACACCTGGTTCTCCAAAAATATCTCCTAAAAATAAGATATTAATTGCTTGATTTTTCATATCGTTCTTATTATAGCAGCATTATTTAAACAAGTAAAAGAATTCTAGACATTAACTAGAAAAAACAGCAAGAATTCTTGCTGCCTAATCTTATTTATTCTTCTTTTTATCTTCTTCTAAATTCTTATTAATCTTTTCCATTAAGGCATTAATTGCAGCAGTAGCTGATTCTTCTAGAATACGAACTTGTTCTAATGTTTTAGCTTCAGTCTGCACTCTTTCTTTTGAAAAGATCATTTCTCCTGCTTTATAGTCTTGATCAAAATATTTAATGTTGAAAGCCACTTTTTCTGGGTTAGCTACATCAATGTGGTAAATTCTAGGGCTATCTGTTGAAATTGCATATGATTTCACTTGATCAATAAAACTACGTTCAAGTACATCTCTAGCAATTAAAGTTGCTTCATCACTAGTAATTTCAGCTATTGAATCAACTGAGAATTTTTTAGCATCTTTAAAAATAGGTTTTCCTTTAATGTTTTTAGGTACATAAGGAAATTTATCAGCTTTAATTTTAACAATTTGACCATTGTTAGAAGCTAGTGCTAGTAAACCATCAGCTGTTGTAGTACTAAAGGCTTGCACTTTATCATTGAGAGATAAATAAACTCCTTTATTTCCTTTAGCTTTAGTTCCATATTGAGCTAAATCAGTTTCGCTATATCTTGATACACAACCATTTTCAGTGAAAATTACAATATCACGTGAGCCATTGCAAATAGTTGCATTAACTAATTTATCGCCTTTTTCCATGGCAATAGCTGTATAAGAACGATTGATTCTAGATACTGAAAAGTCTTGGAGTAAGGTCTTTTTGAAATATCCATTTTTAGTTCCGAGTGCAATATAAATTAAAGAGTCTCAATTATTTATTTCAAAGATTGAAACAACTTCATCAGCTAGCAAGAAGTCAGCAAAATTAGATAGGTGGAATCCTAAATCTTTTCATTTTGATTCTTGGATTTTATATGCAGGAATAATCATGTAATTTCCAAGTGCTGTAAATATTAATAAGTTGTTAATTGAATTTACTTTTCCAAAGAAAATTAAATTATCATCATCTTTTAAGTTGTAAGTTTCAAAGTTGTTTGAGTCAACCACCCTTTGTGAAAGACGTTTAATATATCCGCCACGTGAAAGACCAATATTAATCATTTCTTCTTTAATAAGGTCTGTTTCATTGTAGCTAAAGTCGAATTCTGCTTCGACAATTTCAGTCTTTCTAGGTTTGGCAAAAAGTAATTTAAGTTGACTTAATTGATCAATAATAAAATCATTAAATTTACTTTCATCACTAAGTAGTAGGTTAATACGTTTGATTTCAGCAACTAATTCAGCTTTTTCATTTAAATAAGCTTCTTTATCAGTTTTGCTTAATCTATAAAGTCTTAACTCAGCAATTGCTGTTGCTTGATTTTTGGTAAAACCAAAAGCATTAATTAAGTTCTCAATTACACCGGCTTTTGAACCTTCAGTTTTACGGATAACTTCAATTACTTTATCTGTAATTTCAGATACCTTAATAAACCCTTCTACAAGTTCTAAACGTAATTTATATTTTTCCAAATCATAAATTAAAGTTTTGGTTTTAATATCTTTAACATGTAGGATGTAGTTATCAATAAGTTGCACAATTCCTAAAGTGCGAGGAGAATTTTGTACAATGCAAGTATTATTGTATGAATAAGTAACTTGTAAGTCTGTTTTTTGGAATAAGTAAGTAAGAATACTATTTTCACTAGCGTTAGCATCTAAAGTAATTAATATATTAATTCCTTCACGATCTGATTGGTCTTTAATTTCCAAAATACCATCAATATCTTTATTGTTAATTATATTATCAATATCATAAACTAATTTAGATTTAACTACACCATAGGGAATTTCGGTAATTTCGATGTACTTGTATTTATCTTTTGAATAAGTTGTATATTTAGCAAAAAGTCTAATTTTATCCTTTTGGTTTCTTCCGGTATCAAAGGCTTCTAAAATCCCTTTTGTTCCGCGAATAATTCCTCCAGTAGGGAAATCAGGTCCTTTAATAAATTTAACTACATCATAAAAAGTAGCATGAGGATTTAAAATACGATAAATAGTTGCATCAATGATTTCACCAAGGTTGTGTGGTGGCATATCAGTTGCCATCCCGATAGCAATCCCCATTGATCCATTAACAAGTAAGTTAGGGAAAATTGAAGGAAGTACAGTTGGTTCAACTTCAGAGTCATCAAAGTTAGGCGCAAATTTTACTGTGTCTTTTTTAATATCTCCAATAATGAATTCTGAAATTTTAGATAATCTAACTTCAGTATAACGCATAGCAGCAGCTGGGTCATTATCAATTGATCCAACATTTCCATGCATATCTAGAAGTGGTAGATTCATTTTTCATCATTGTGACATATTAACCATAGCTTCATAAACTGAAGAATCGCCATGTGGGTGGTACTTACCAATAACATCTCCGACAACTCTGGCAGATTTTTTATATTGTTTATCACTAAATAAACCAAGTCCATACATAGCATATAAAATACGACGTTGTACAGGTTTTAGTCCATCTCTAACATCTGGCAAGGCTCTTTGTTGAATAACATATTTTGAATATCTTCCGAAACGATCTGCCATGATACGATCTAGTGTCTCATTAATGATTTTTTCTGTTACAAGTACTTCTTTTTCTTTTTTCATATTCTTCCTCTATTCAATAATTTCCATTTAATTATAATTTATTTTATTAACATAGTTATAAAAAGGCCTCAGAGATTGTTTTTATTTCTAATAATATGTAATTTACAACTTTTTATGTGCCTTAAATAGAATATTGTTTTCAATGTTTAAAATAATAAGACTAACTTTATTTAAAAGCCATATTAATATGCAATATGATAATGGAATCTAACTATATCTTGCATTAGTTTATTATGCAGCACAGATTACATACCTTTCCCGGTAGTAACATAATGGTTCTTAATTACTATCAAATTTAAATCAATACATTTTTTGCATGTTTTTTTGGCATCTTTGACGAAAATCACCTACAAAATGCTTGTTTTTGCTCAAAAATTGGAAAAAAATAACCTAAACCAGCAAATTCAAAGAAAAAAAGTTGCAAAAAATTAAAGTTTTAATTTATGTTATATAGATAAAAAAATCTTCCACAGAAAGCAGCATAATGTTTCATAATTAATATCAATTTTTGAATTCTTACAATTTTTGTAAGTTTTTTTGCCACTTTTAGTGTAAATAACCTTCAAAAGGACTGTTTTTATCCGAAAATTAACAAAAAATCGCTTAAACCAGAAAATTTTCAGAAAAAAAGTTACAAAAAATTAAAGTTTTAATTTATGTTATGTAATAACAAATAAACTAAAATCAAACAGAACAGAACACTTACTGTAGATAATAACTTGTTGATCTCAAAGAATTACTGTTACTTTTTAGGCTTCTAATTCTTAAATATGGAGTGAGCACAATAATTTTGTACAAGTAATTTAGAAGTTCAAAATATGAATAGTTCTATATTCTCGTGATATTTGTTCTTTAGAATCATTAAACATCAAAAGCTAATTATTTTTAAAATATAAGAATAAAAATAATGATAAGACCACCTTTTCCAGCAGTAGCATAATGTTTCTTAATTACTATCAAATTTTAACTTCAAACAATTTTTGCAAGTTTTTTTGGTGCTTTTGTTGCGAAGTGCCTGAAAAACAATTGTTTTTGCCCAAAAATTGGCAAAAAATAGCCTAAACCAGCAAATTCTCAGAAAAAAAGTTGCAAAAAATTAAAGTTTTAATTTATGTTATATAGATAAAAAGCATTTTCTCCTAGTAGTGGCGTAATAGTAAAATGTGTGATAAATATTTTTGCCTTTTCTTTTAAATATTCATAAATATCCTTTTTTAATAAAGAAAATAAGCCTACATTTGTTTAAATGAAATAAAGCCCATTTAAAATAAACTTTTATTTATGTAGGTACAAAATTTGTACATTTAGGTAACTAATTATTTAGCTATGATAAAATTAGGTTATCAATGAAAGAGGAAATATGTTGGATAAAAATATGGTGCCAGAAATAAGGTTTAAAGGGTTTATTAAGGAATGAGAGCAAGAAGAATTAAAAAATCTTGTTGTACCATTTTCCGGGCTTACTAATGTGACAAAAGAAGATTTCTCTTGTGGAAAAGATTATTATGTTACATATTTGAATGTATTTTCAAATCCGATTGCAAAACTTGAGTCTCTTGAAAAAGTCAATATTCATTCTAAACAAAATAATTTAATAAAGGGCGATATATTAGTAACGGGTTCTTCTGAGACACCTGAAGAAGTTGGGATGACATCTATTTGAAATTATAATCTTCAAAATGTTTATCTTAATAGTTTTTGCTTTGGGCTCAGACCCAAGGGCGCCAAGAAAATAAACATAGATTTTTCAGGATACCTTTTTAGAAGTTTATCAGTTAGAAAGCAAATAATACTCCTAGCCCAAGGAATTTCTAGATTTAATATATCAAAAAATAAATTCCTCGAATTATCTTTAATTTTCCCTGTTTATAATGAACAACAAAAAATAGGACAATTCTTCTCAAGTCTAGACTCTTTTATCCAATTTCAAGAGCAAAAACTTAAAAAACTTCAAACAATAAAACAATCATTATTGAACAAAATTCTTGTTTCAGTTGATCAAAAAATTCCAGAAATAAGGTTCAAGGGGTTTGATGAGGATTGAGAACAAACTAAATTATCTGAGGTTGTTCTGAAATTTGATAATTTAAGAGTTCCGGTAGCTGAATCTCTAAGAACAAAAGGAACATATCCATATTATGGTGCTAACGGGATTCAAGATTATGTTTCTGGATTTACACATAATGGTGAGTTTGTTTTGATTGCTGAAGATGGAGCTAATGATTTAGATAATTATCCTTCTAATTATGTTAATGGTAGATTTTGAGCAAATAACCACGTTCATGTTCTTCAAGGAACTATTGATACTATTGACAACAAGTTTTTAAATTATTTATTCAAAAAGATTGATTTTAAACCATTACTAACTGGTGGTGATAGAGCAAAGCTCACTGCAGGAGCACTTGATACAATTTATATTAAAATATCAACATTTCTCGAACAAAGAAAAATTGGTTTGCTCCTAAATAATATTGATCTACTTATCCATTCTCAAGAGCAAAAACTAGAAAAGTTAAACAACATCAAGCAAGCTTTATTAGAAAAGATGTTTTGTTAGTTAGGACCTAGGTCAAATTAGTAAAATATAAATTATTTGTTGCAATTTGATAAAAATGTTATTTTTATTACTATTTTAGTTGATTAATAAGTGCTAAAAATGTTTTTAAAAATTCAACTTTTATAGTAAAATAAATTCATAATTATTAATAATTAAATGAAAAGGATTAACATGCGTAAAGTAGTTAGATTAAAAAACAAATTACGTGCTGAAGCTCGTGCAAAAAAATTAGCTAAAGAAGAAAAGAAAGCTGCTAGAAAAGCTGCTGAAGCTGAAGCTAAATAATAAGTCCATTGGACTTTTTTTATTTGCGTTTCACAAAATGTGGAAATTAACTTTTATGCCTATTTTTTAGGAATAAAAGGAAATTTTAGAATAAATTTCATTTATTTATATTAGCAATCTCTTTAATTGTTTATAATATTAAAACATAGTAAGGAGCAAAATGAGTTACAAGACGTTATATAGAAAATATAGACCTAATACTTTTGAACAAGTTGTGGGTCAAGAACACATTGTTAAAACACTGCAAAATATTATTCTTTCAGGTAAAGTTGGACATGCTTATTTATTCTGTGGTCCAAAAGGAACTGGAAAAACATCTGTAGCTAAAATTTTTGCCAATGTCTTAAACTGTTCACATAATAATAACAGTGCAATTTCTTGCCAAAATTGCCTTGCACATTTCAATGACAGTTTAGATATCATTGAAATGGATGCTGCTTCAAATAATGGAGTAGATGAAATTAGAGATCTTAAAGAAAAGATTGAACAAGCACCAATTAATAGCAAATATAAAATTTACATTATTGATGAAGTTCATATGCTTACTAAAAGTGCCTTTAATGCACTTTTAAAAACTCTTGAAGAACCACCAGTGCATTCAATTTTTATTCTCGCAACAACTGATGTGCAAAAAGTTCCTTTAACTATTCGTTCAAGAGTGCAAGCTTTTAACTTTAACCGGATGAGTGATAAAGACATTATGCAACATTTAGCTCATGTATTAGATTTAGAAAATATTAAATATGAAGCTGAAGCACTTCGTATTATCGCTCGCTTGTCTAGCGGAGGAATGCGGGATGCACTTTCTATTGCTGACCAAGCTGCTTCCTTTAATGGAGGAAATATCACAGCTAGCAGCCTATATGCTAACTTTGGTATTTTGTCTACTAGTGAAACTATTGGCTTAATGAATCTAATTTTAAATGCTAGTGCTTATGAATTAATTCGTAAGTTAAATGAACTTGAACAAAAAGGAATTGATCCAAGCCAACTAGTGCTTTCTCTCTTAAACTTGAATAAAGAAAAACTACTGTACTTAAAAACTCAAGCAAGTGATTTACTAACTATTTATACAGCAGCTGAATTAAATCAAGTTTCAACATCAATTCATAATTGCTTTATACTAGCTGATACTTTCTATGATATGTTTATCAAAGTACAAAGAAGTCCTTTCCCATTTGAAATTATTGAACTTGGTTTACTGAAAGCACTGCAAGAATTTGAAACAGTAACTCCTGAAGTAAATAATATTCAAATTCCAGTTTCAGAAGATAAACTAGTTCCTGAAGTAACTTCAATTAATCCTACACCTAGTTCAGAAGTGCAACATAAAGCAGTTCAGTCTGAACCAGAGGTCTTTATTAATTTAACACCTGAGGAAAACGAACCATCTCCTGAAGTAAAAACTCCACAGCATGATCTAAATATTCAACATCATACAACTGAAAGTGTGTTAAATTTAGTCTCAGAGAACTTTAAATTTGATATTGCTCCAAGTATTGATATTGATTTAGTAGCTACTAATTTAGATGATAATTTAATCCAAAGTAATGAAAGTAATCAAATTCAAACAGTAGTTGACCAGAAAGTACATGACTTTTTAAATGCATCTATGCAAGATTCTTTCTTAGCCAATAAATTAATTAAAGAAGATGATGATAACTATAATCAAATGGACTTATCATTTTCAAATGTGGTTGAGGAAAATAATAAAACTCAAGCCATGGTTAGTGAAATGTTGGATCAAACGCAAGAATTCTTGCTCAATAATAACGAGCATGAAGGAGACATTAAAGATGTCGATTCTGAGTTAATCAATGATCCAGCTAATACTGGAGAAAAAGAAAATCTTATTTCTACAAGAGAGATAGACATAAACAAAATTCAAGATTTCACCAGTTTAGAATATAATAAAGAAACACCAATCGCTAAGAAAATTCCATATGCGGAATTCTTACAAAGACGTAGTATTGAAGAATATGTTAATGACGCAAGATGAATTCAACAAAATGCTGAATATAACTTTACAGCTGTTTTTAGAAACGCACTTGCAAATGTAGATTCAATATTGCTTACAAAGCCAGAATTTAAACAGCAAGCTGCACTATTTAAGCAACTTAAAATTATGTTTGGATCAGATCGCTTTATTGTGGTTACTTCAAATGACCAAGCAGTATTAGATAAAATTGCTCAAAAAGGTGATAGTCAATGGCTACAAAACTTTGTAACATACCTTTTTGGGGAACCTTATAAATATATTTATCCAATTTCTCATGCACGTGTGCAAGAAATTAAGGAATATATTAGTAGTCATAATAAAAATGACTTACCTCCAATTGTTGAACCAGAGTTTCTAGAAGAAACAGTGTCAGAAAACAATGATGATTGATTTATCAATCGTGCCAACTTATTTAGATAAAAATTAGGAGTACCTTATGAACATGTCACCAGACTTTTTAAGAAGAATTAAAACAATGCAAAAAGAGCTTGAAGCAAAACAAAAAGAGCTTGAAGAAAAAGAATTTGTAATTGAAAAACAAGGAATCAAACTAGTAATGAAAGGGGATTATTCAATAGTTTCTCTTGAATTAGATGAATTATTAGTTGATCCTGAAGACAAAGAATTATTACAAGACTTACTTGTTGTAGCTTTCAACGAAGGAATTGACTTAATAAAAGAAGAAACTGAAAAACTAGCTCCAGCAATGCCAGGAATGCCTTTCTAGGTAGTTATGTTTTACACTGATGATATAAATACCTTTATCGCTAAGGCTAAAAAAATTCCAGGCATCAGTAAAAAACAAGCTGAAAAAATTGTGTACTGGATTCTAGAATCAGAACAAAATGATGTTTTTGAATTAAGTAAATTAATTGAGGATATCAAGATAGGAACTAAATTCTGCCCAATTTGCAGTAGTTTAATGCAGCAAGATAACTGTACAATTTGCCATGATACTAGCCGGGATAATTCCTTGTTAGTAATTGAGAATTTGCAGGCCATGCAGAAAATTGAAGATGCAGGATTTTATCATGGAAAATACTATATCTTACCTTTTTTGATCGAAAAGGAAAAAGATGTTATAAAGTATCAAAATGAAATTAAGGAGTTTGTTAAATATGCAAGCTCTTTTGATGAAATCATCTTAGCAATTTCACCTACACTTAAGGGTGAAATAACTAATCAAATACTTAAGATTGAATTAGGTAAAGACAAATTAAATGTATCTAAATTAGCCATTGGATTACCACTAGGTGCTTCATTGGATTATATGGATGAAATCACAATTAAATTTGCCTTAAATAATAGACAAAAATAGAGGAGTTGATATGTTTATATCTTTTGAAGGCCTTGATGGTTCAGGAAAAACAACCATCACACAAAAATTAGTAGTTAAATTAGCAGAACTACACCCTGAAATCAGCGTTATCTGAACCAGAGAACCAGGTGGTAGAGGAATTAGAGAAGCTGAAAAAATCAGAGAAATTATTCTAGATAAGTCTTCTGAACTTTCACCTGTAGCTGAAGCACTACTGTATACAACGAGTCGTAGAATTCACTTAGAAAAAGTTATTTGACCAGCATTAGAACAAGGCCAAATAGTTGTTTGTGATAGATATGTAGATAGTTTTTATGCTTACCAAGGATATGCTAGAGAGCTTGGAATTGAGTTTGTTAAAGCTATTACTAACATTGTTATTAATCACACAATGCCAGATATTACAGTATTTTTAGACCTTACACCAGAGGAATCTAAACAAAGAAGAGAAAGTACTAGATTAGTTGAAGATAGAATGGAACAAGAAAAATTAGAGTTTCATAATTTAGTCTACAAAGGATATCAAGCATTAATTCATGAAGATCCTCAACGTTTCATGGTAATTGATGCAACTCAAACAGAAGAAGAAGTTCTTCAAGATATAATTAATCAACTTCACCAACACCCTAAATTTATTGCTTATTTGGAAAAGCATGCTGCAAAATAAAATACTTGAAAATATAAATGATTTAGCTTTAAATGGGAAGTTAAGTCATTTATTTTTATTACAGGGTGAAGAAAACTATCAGTTTGATACTGATTTAGTTAAGTTTATTAATGCAATCAATAATACAAATGAAGTGAATACATTAGAATACCTAACTCCAAATGTTTTATTACTAGATGGTAGTGAAGAAAGTATTAAAAAGGATGAATTTGATAGTGCTTTTTACGCACTTTCATTTAGTAGTACAACTAAGCGTTTATATAAATATTCAATTCTAGTGATTAAAAATATTGAAAACACTTCAATTAATGGGCTAAACTCAATTTTAAAATCAATTGAGGAGCCTAGTGAAGACTTAATAATTGTGTTAACTACAAATAATATTAATATGCTACTAGATACAATTATTTCTCGAGCTCAAGTGCTTAGAGTAGAAAGCCCTAGTTATCAAGAAATACTAGCTAGTTGACCTAGCAAATTAGCTCAAAAGCCTGTAGCATTATTGCTGGCTTACTTATTTAAGGATTTTAGTTTAGGTGAAAATGAAGAGTTCTTTGAAGCAACTGAAATTGAAATCAGAATGCTGATAAATGCTATTGAACAGTCATTTCAACAACCAGAACAACTCTTTATTTATCTAGATAACATTCTCAATAAAGATAACTTATTAATGAGTAAATTTATACTGCTTACACTAAAAGCGATGTTGCTTGGTAAAATGCGCTTTTTACCTATGGAAAACCAATTAACTCAAGAATTAAGTGCTTTACGCAATACTTGATATAATCATTGCAATAACATATTAAACTTTGTTCTAGATATAGATGAGTTTATTAATAAAATCAAAAGACAAGCAATTTTTGAATTGCAAAAGCAAATTATGCTAAACAAACTAATGGAGTATTATGGCTAAATTATACATAGTAGGAACACCTATCGGTAACCTAGAAGATATTACACTAAGAGCGTTACGGATTTTAAATGAAGTAGAATACATTGCTTGTGAGGATACAAGAGTAACTCATAAGTTGCTTGAAAAATATGAAATTAAAAATAAGAAGTTATTAACTTATAATAACTTCACTGAAAAGAGTTCTTCAAAAGGATTATTAGAACTAATTAGAAATGGAAATGACATTGCCCTAGTATCGGATGCTGGAATGCCTGTGGTTTCTGATCCGGGTTTTGAAGTAATCGCGCAAGCCAAAGAAGCTGGAATTGCAGTTGAAATTATACCCGGAGTTAATGCAGCTATAACTGCCTTTGTTGGGTCTAATTTCTCGAATGAATTTACTTTCTTAGGCTTTATTAAGGATAAAAGTCAACAACGAATCAATCAACTTTCAACACTTGAAATTGGGACTTATATTTTCTATGTCTCTCCTCATAAATTGCTTGCAACATTGCAAGATATAGATACAGTATTTCAAGGTAAAGAAAGAGTATGCTTAGCTAAAGAATTAACTAAAATGTATGAACAATGATTCTTTGGTTCAGGAGCACAACTATACCAAGAATTTGCTGCTTTAGATAGTATTAAAGGTGAATTTACAATGGTGCTTAATATTCCGAAAATTAAACGTGTTAAGGTTAATAAATATAAGAAGGAAGACTAGTAGGTAACTGCTAGTTTTTTTAATATAAAAGCTCCCAAAAATTACTTTGGGAGCTTGCTGCTTGTATTATTCTTCTTCTACAATGTCCGCATCCTGAATATTTGGAATTTCTTTCATTGTATGTGGGATTTGAAGTGTATCCTCTTCAGAGTCTTGAATATCCAGTTTTTCGTATTCTTTTTGAAGACTGAATTTATTAAATTTACTCATTAAACGTTCAAATCTTCCTTTAAGTTCATTATCAATTGAATTACGTAAATTATTTGCAATACTAATTAAGTCATCGGTTTGCTTAATCATTTTAGCAATTGTTTCATCAACTAAGCGTACATTATAAGTCATTAATTCATGTCTAAACTCATCAAATTTTTGTAGTAATTTAGCTTTAGATTCGAGATTAATATCTAAACGATTTAATTTACTTTTTTCTAAGGCTAAACGCTGTCAGATCCGAATCATTTGCGGTAAGGCTTCAAAGCGCATTTGAACAATATTCTTATAACCATTTACATTTTTCACTAAATAGCTTTCATTTGGCTCAAGGGTAGTTACAAGAAAGGCAATATCAGCTTTATAATTATTACGATCATTTTCTAGCTTCTTGTAGAAGTTAGCATTTTTTTGTTTTCCTTCTTCACTAGCTTGATCTTTAGCTTCAATAATAATTTTACCAATGACTTCATTATCTCTACCAGGGTCTTGATTTAAGAATTCGATTAAGAAATCAGGTTTAGTTCCTTCATCTTTAACAGTAGTGTTTTTTCCTTCTTTAGTCTTAGAGATAGTTGTTTTAGAAAATCTAATGCTATTATCAAAGCCAAAGTTTTCATTTAATGAATCAAAAATAGATTTTTCAAAATCTTCACCTAATTCCTTAGTTGAACGCATGTATTTTGCTGAAGTTAGCTTATTATTTTCTTCCTTAGTGTGAGCAATTTCAGATTGTAAATTAGAAATTTGCTGTGTTAAATAGCTAACTTTTTCATTTAAGATAGCTTCATCAATAGCTTTTTGTTCTTGTTTTCCAGCTAATAATAATTCATTCTTTTTAGCTTCAAGCATTTGCTCAAAGTCTTTTTTGATATTTTCTTTTTGCTCTAAAACTTTATTTTGAATTATAAGATCATGATTTTTATTAAGACTATCAATTTGAGATTTATATTCATTAAGCTCTTTCTCTTTTTCATAATTAGCTTTGGAAATTTGATTATTTAAGTCATTAATTTTTTCCTTTAAAACTTCCATATCTTGAGCTAATTGTTCTTTAGCTTTATTTTGAGCATTTTCAATTTCAACGCGCATGGTTTCATTGTATTGATCTAATTTAGCTTTAGCAATTTCAAATTCTTGACTTTTTGCAGCTAATTGATCTTTTATCTTTTGAGCTTGCTCAATTTGTTGTTGTAATTTTTCATTAAATTCAGTTTGTGCCTTATCTAGTAGCTTTCTAACTTGAAGTTGATTTGGTAAGTCTTTTTCATAGTCTTGAATAACTTGTTCCTTAATTTTGGCAACAAAAGTTGTACTTTGTTCCTTATATTTTTCAAATAAAGTTGAAATTTTATCGCTATCTAAATCTAAAAGTGAGATAAAGTCCCCTGCAGAAGCTTGCTGTAATAATTCAATTTCAAGCTTGTCAAAATCCTTGATTTTAATACCTATTTTTTTACTCATTTTTTATATCCTTCCTTAGTATTGTTTATTATTTTAATTGTATCAAATCGTACATTAAAGGCATAATAAAATCGCATTATCTGCGATTATTTAATTTTAAAATTTAGCTTGCAAACTTGTGCAAGAGAATCATCACCATAAGTTAAAGCAAAGTCTTGAACTTGTTGTTTGACTTCTTTACTTGCTCCAAGCAAGAAGTGAAAATTTCAATTTTTTTCTTGTTCTTGCATATATTCTAATAATTTATAACGAGCAATAATTGAAGCACAAGCAACAGCTAAATGGACATCCTCTGCTTTTTCAATTAATAGTGTGGGCAAGTCGTATTCATAGAGATTTGCTCAGTTATTTGCAAATATTTTATTGTGATATTTAAGAATTGAATTAGTAGTTGAATATTTATCAATAATGATAGCATTAGCTTTAGTTGAAGCTACATGATATTGATGTAAATTAGATAATGCTGCTGCATGAGTAAAAAACTTAAGTTCATTATTATTTAAGTTTTTGCTCAATTTATTGAATCCAGCTTGAGATAAGATGTAGGCTGAATAAGGTAAAAACTCCATTAATTTAGGCGCTAAAGCTTTGATGCGCACGTCAGTTAGCTTTTTGGAGTCTTTAACTCCTAAATCTAAAACAAATTTTTTTAACCGATTAGGTAAATATACAGCACAAGCAACTAGAGGGGTAAAGTAATCACCCACTCCAGTTTCATCAACTCCAATTACTTCGTAAGTTTCTAATTCAAATAACTTAACATCATCAATAAATTTCATGATTATTCTTCCTCAACTGCTTGAACTTTTCTTTTTCTAGCGTTTGATTTTTCAATTTCAGCTTTAGGGTTGTCTAAGAATTTGTGAATGTATTCTCCAACTCCCCCTTCTTTATTTGTTTTTGTCATTTTAATTGAAGCATATTTTTTAACATCTTTAGATGCGTTTGCCATTGCTACTGAAACGTTAGCAATCTTAAACATAGGAACATCATTAAATCCATCACCTAAAGCAATAGTGTTTTCAATTTTAATGTCGTAGTAACGAATTAATAAGCTTAAAGCTTTTCCTTTGTTAGCCTGAGTATTTGTAATATCAAATACTGGTGTAAGACCCTCACCTTTTGATCAGTATGAGAACTCTGCTAAGTCACCGTAACGTGCTTTTAAGTATCTTCTTAAGAATTCAACATCTGTTGTAGCTTTAACGTCAAAGATAACACCTGTAGGCATTAAAGGAAGTTTGTGGTAGTCAAGACCAATTTGTAATTTTGAACTTGTTTTGAATCCAAAAACTTTTTCAAGTTCTTCATCACGGTGATCAAGTTGTACCCAGTCTGGTCCTTCGATTGCTAAGTTAGTAATTTCTTTTTGGACCATTGGGTCACCAATAATGTATAAAGCTTCGTTTAAGTTTAAGTATTTAATGTAAGGGATAAATTCTTGATTATAAGGGTGGTGAATGTGAGCTCCATTGAAGTTAGAAACAATTGTGTTTAAACCTAAAGTATCATAAATAAATTTAGTACTTCTTCAAGGTCTTCCTGTAAGGATACATACAACATGTCCTTCTTCTGTAGCTCTTTTAATAGCTGAAACTGTTCTATCGTGAATTGCACCTGTAGCGCTTGATTGAAGTGTGGTACCATCTAAGTCGATAGCAAATAAGTATCTTTCTTTTTGTTCCATATTAATAATTCCTTTCATAATTAAATTATTTGTATAACTTGAATAAAAATGGTGTGAAACCATTTTCTCGCTAATTGTTATACAATTATAACCATTTTTTTAAAAAATAGAAAAATCATAAATAATTTCCACATTTTGTTCCACATTTGCTTTTTTAGCTTATTTTTGCATATTTTTTAAGACTAAAAAAACTAATTTTTCTCGCTAAACTTTTGCTTAATATTGATAAAGTCATTATTTTATGTTTGCCAAAAGGTACCTTAGAAGTAAAAAATGATGTTTAATACTATATATATAGAGTAAAAAAAGTAATTTGCGCTTTAATTCTGGCTTATTTTAATATAAAATATAAGCAATAAAAATTAGAGGTGAAAAATGATCAAATATAAAAGAATCTTAATAAAACTTTCTGGTGAAGGTTTTGCAAATAAAGAAAAACATTTAGCAATTGATTATGATTTAGTATCAAAGATTGCTCATCAATTAAAAGAGGTTGTATCTCAAGGGGTTGAGGTATCAATCGTTATTGGTGGAGGTAACTTCTGAAGAGGTGCTTCTGCTGAAAAAAATGGAATCAACAGAAATAGAGCTGACTATATTGGGATGCTTGCAACTATCATGAATGGACTTGCATTATGTAGTGGATTTGAACAAGTTGGCTTAAAAGCAAGAGTTCAAAGTTCACTTAATATTGACCAAAGAGTTGCTGAGAACTATGTAAATGAAAAGACTTTAAAATACCTAGAACAAGGTGAAGTTGTAATTTTTGTTGGTGGTACAGGTAGACCATTTTTCACAACTGATACAGCTGCTACACTATATGCTTCTGAAATCGGAGCTGAGGTTATTTTAATGGGGAAAAATGGAACTGATGGAGTTTATGACTCAGATCCTAAAAAGAACCCAAGCGCAAAGCGTTATGATACAGTAACTTATGATGAAATTCTTGAAAAGAAATTACAAGTTATGGATTTAACTGCAACAAGCATGGCAAGAGATAATAATATCAATTTAATTGTCTTCAACTTACTTGAAGAAAACTCAATAGTAAGAGCATTAGAAGGCACAATCACTCATACGGAGGTAACAAAATAATGGAATTAGAAATGTACTTAATGGAACTAGAAGAAAAATGTGATAAAGCTATTTCTCACTATCGTTTCGAATTATCTAAAATTTCAACAGGGAGAGCAAACCCTCAAATTATTAAAGGAGTTAGAGTTAACTATTATGATACTTTAACACCACTTGAAGAATTAGCTAACATTAGCGTTCCTGAACCACAACAATTATTAATTAAACCTTACGATATTACTTCTGTAAGAGAAATTAATAAAGCTTTAGAAAAAGCTAATTTAGGAATTTTACCAGTTGATGAAGGAAGTCAAATTAGACTTACATTCCCAACATTAACAACTGAAAGACGTAAGGAAATGACAAAATCCCTTGCTAAATTAACCGAAAATGCTAAAGTTGGTGTACGTAATGCACGTCAAGATATCAACAAAGCAATTAAAGCTGATGAAGAATTATCAGAAGATGTTCAAAAGAATTTCTTAGATGCAATTCAAAAAGAAGTAGATAAAGAAATTGCTAAAATTGATGCAATTACTAAAGAAAAACAAGATGAATTAATGAACAAATAGTTCATAAAACAATTATTTCATAGATATAAATGTAAAAAAATCCTAGTCTTAACTAGGTTTTTTAATGCAATAATACAGTAATAAAGCAAAGGAAGAGTCAAAAATATGTTGCAATTTTTATAATAAGTAACTTTAGATTTAGTATCAAAAGGGCAAGAGAAAGCACATTCCTAAAAATGTGCCTAAATTATTCTTATACAACCAATTTTCGAAAACAAAGAGAAAGGTTTTCTTATGGATATTTATAGAATTTAAATATAAACAAATTGGAAATATAATATAAATGAATTTGTATGTGAAATATGCCTACTGGAATAAAAAAATTTTTACAAATGAAATGGTATGTTTATACTTGATATAAGTAGCAAATTCACTATGCTTTATTAAAATAAAGCAGTCTTTTTATAAGCAATGATGAGTTACATTTTTTAAATATAAAAAAATGATGAATTATATTTTGGAGCACTTTTACATGCTCCATAATTATTATATTATATTTGAATAACTAATCAATATAAATTGCTAGTCAAAAGAGTTCTGTAAAATGAACAGTTAAATTACCACTTTCAGATTGAACAGTTGTATTACCACTTTTTAATTTATTATTTGATATTAAAATTAATTGTGAATTATGAGTAATTTAATTCAAATAAAAATTAAAACGACTGCTAAAATAAAAGATCAAATTCCCATAAAGCAACTACGAATGATT